>NZ_JAOYTG010000003.1:0-330355 GCF_025847175.2 Paeniglutamicibacter sp. ZC-3
ACGCGCACCCTCGCTCCCCCGCCCGTCGGCCCAAACGGAGTCGGGGGCCTTCGCCGATTGATCGGTGAAGGCGCCCCGCTCGGCGCATGCGCCTACTTCCTGGCCAGGGACCTGCCCTGGGCCTGTGCCTTTGCCAGCGCCTTGTTGATGCCGCGGACCCATAGCGGCCCCTCGTAGAGGAACGCGGTGTAGCCCTGGACCAGGTCCGCGCCGGCCTCGAGGCGCTCGATGACATCGTCCCCGGTGCTGACCCCGCCCACGGAGATGATCGCCATTTCAGCCGGGACCTTTTCGCGCAGCACCCGCAGAACCGCCAGCGAGCGGGCCTTCAACGGTGCGCCGCTGAGTCCGCCGGCCCCGATCTCGGCAACCTTGAACGCGTCGGAGACCAGCGGTTCGCGGGCAATGGTGGTGTTGGTGGCAATGATGCCGTCAAGCCCCAGCTCGGTGGCCAACGTGGCGACGTCGGCAATGTCGTCGTCGTTGAGGTCGGGGGCGATCTTGACCAGCAGCGGGACGTGGCGTCCGGCGACGCGGTCGGCCTCGGCGCCAACCGCGCTCAGCAGCGGCCGCAGCGTCTCGACGCCCTGCAACAGGCGCAGCCCCGGGGTGTTGGGCGATGACACGTTGACCACCAGGTAGTCGGCGTGGGCGGCCAGTTCACGGGTGGAGACCAGGTAGTCGGAGACGGCGTCATCGAGTTCCACGGTCTTGGTCTTGCCGATGTTCACGCCGATGACCGGGCGGCCGGCGCCAAAGCGGGTGCCCAGGCGCAGCCGTGCGGCGCGGATGCGGGGGGCCACCGCGCGCGCCCCGTCATTGTTGAACCCCATGCGGTTGATGACCGCCTTGTCCTCCACGAGGCGGAAAAGCCGGGGCTTCTCGTTGCCCGGCTGGGCGACACCGGTGATGGTTCCGACCTCCACATGGCCAAAGCCAAGGTCGGCCAGGGCAGGAATGCCTGCCCCCTCCTTGTCGAAGCCCGCCGCCAGGCCGAAGGGCGAGGGGAAATCGATCCCCATCACGGTGCGGCGCAGCGCAGGGTCCGGGGCACACAGCTTCCGCGCGATGACAGACACCCCGAGCTTCTCTGCCCACCGGAGGGCGTCGAAGGAAAAGTGGTGAGCCTTTTCGGGGTCCATCTTCGTGAAAACAAGACGGAAAATCGTGGGATATATGCGCATGACTCCTAGTCTTCCCGCATCCACGGCTCCAAACAACTTCAAGTTGGTTATGCTCAACACATGTCGCACGCCTCCTCCCTCGGCTCCGGACCCGCACCACCGCTTCCGGACGATCCCAGCGCAACGTGGCCGGAGTACAGCGCAACCACCCTTCCGGGCACCTGGGAGCCGGACATCCTGGGCGAGGGCTTCAGCTACACCACCCTGCCGCTGGGCGAGGACGACGAAGGCGAGCTGTGCGCCACCCTGGTGCGCCACCTGCGTCCGACCCCTGCACCCGCGCATGCACGTCCCGCCCTTGGCTCCCGGTTGCGCAGCGCACTGGGCGCACTGTGGCCCGGACCGTTGGCACCGGAAGCATCCACCGACGGCACGTCGGCGACGGCAGGGCGGCACGTCGGCTTCGTGCTGGCCGTCCACGGCTGGAGCGACTACTTCTACAACGCCGAGCTGGCCCGGTATTGGAGCGATCGTGGCTACGCGTTCTACGCGCTGGACCTGCGCCGCTACGGTCGCAGCCTGCGCGCACACCACCTGAACCCCGGATTCACCGCGTCCCTGAACGAGTACGACGCGGACCTGGACGCGGCGCTGGAGATGATCCGTTCCGTCGAAGGCGCGGACGCGACGGGCATCTGCCTGGCGCATTCCACCGGCGGGCTGGTGACAAGCCTGTGGGTCAACCGGCACCCGGAGGCCTTCGACGCGTTGATCCTGAACAGTCCGTGGCTGGAGATGCAGGGCAGCTACCTGGTGCGCTACGCCGCCCAGGGCGTGGTCGAGCCCATTGCCCGACTACGGCCCCGGGCCAAGCTGCACCTGCCGGAATTGGACAACTACTGGCGCTCGCTGTCCCGGCAGGGCAATGGCTCCTGGGATCTGCATCCACGCTGGCGCCCGCCGATTGCCTTCCCGACGACCGCCGGCTGGATCACCGCGGTGATGGCCGGGCACCGGGAGGTGGCCAGGGGCCTGGACATCAAGGTCCCGGTGTTGGTGCTGACCTCGAAGTCAACGCACCTGGGCACCAGCTTCGACGAGGCCATGTTGCACAACGACAGTGTCATCGAGGTCAACGTGGTGCGCGAGCGTTCCCTGAAACTGGGCAGCGAGGTCACCAACGCGATCCTCCACGGGGCCATGCACGACGTGTTCTCATCCCTGCCCGAGCCGAGGGCTGCAGCCTATGCGGCGATGGACCGCTGGGGCGCCGGCTACCTGCCGGAGCCCGGGCCGTGCGCCGACGACGGGCAACGCTGAGCGCGTTCTCTCAGGCGTTGGCGGCCGCGTCCCCGGCGATGGCCGGCTTGTCCACCGCTCCCCCGTACCGGCGGTCGCGGCTGGCGTATTCGCGCACCGCATCCCACAGGGTCGTGCGGTCGACGTCGGGCCACAACTCGTCGATGAACACCATTTCCGCATAGGCGGACTGCCAGAGCAGGAAGTTGGACGTGCGCTGCTCGCCGCTGGTGCGCAGGAACAGGTCGACATCCGGCATCTCGGGCTCGTCCAGGTGCCTGGCCACCGTCTTCTCCGAGATTTGCGAGGGCTTCAGCGTCCCGGCGGCGACCTGTTCGGCGATCGCCTTCACCGCATCGGCGATCTCGGCCCGCCCGCCGTAGTTCACGCACATGGTCATTTGGCAGGTCTGGTTGCCGGCGGTGAGTTTCTCGGCGGCCTTGAGCTCGTTGACCACTGTTCGCCAGAGCCGCGGCTCGCGTCCGGCCCAGCGGATGCGCACGCCCCATTCGTTGAGGGTGTCGCGCTGGCGGCGCAGCACGTCGCGGGAGAAGCCCATCAGGAAGCGAACCTCCTCGGGGCTGCGCTTCCAGTTCTCTGTGGAAAAGGCATACACCGAGACGTACTTGATGCCCATTTGCACAGCCCCGGCGATGACGTCCAGCAGCGCGGCCTCGCCGGCGCGGTGACCCTCGGTGCGCGGCAGCCCGCGCGCGTTGGCCCAGCGGCCGTTGCCATCCATCACGATGGCCACGTGCTGCGGGATGAGCTCGGGCTGGATGTAGGGCATGGGCGCGTCCTGCGGCCGCAGCGCCGGAACGCTGGGCCCGGGCTTGCCGGTGATCTTGGGGGCTTTGCTCATTGTCGCTCCACGAGTTTGAGGGATTTTACTGCTCGTTCAAGGTGCCATTGCAGGTAGTTGGCCACCACTGCCGCGCCCTGGGCGCGGGTGGCCCCGTCCGCCGCGTCGATCACTGCCCAGTCGCCCTCGAGCAGGGCTGCAAGCAGGGAAACCGTAGCCGGTGACGGGGACATTGATCCGGCGGGCCGGCAGTCATGGCAGACCACACCGCCCAGCGGGATGTTGATGGCCTGGTGGGGGCCCATCGCGCCGCAGCGGACGCAATGGGTAAAGCTGGGCGCCCAGCCGGCGGTGGCCAGCGCGCGCAGCAGGTAGGAGTCCAGCACGGTACCGGATTCGTGCCCGCCGCGGGCCAGGGTGGCCAGCGCGCCGTGCAGCAGGCGGTATTGCGGGGCTATGGATTCGGCGTCGGCGTCGGTGAGGCGCTCGGCGGTCTCCAGCATTGCGGCCCCGGCGGTGTAGGCGGAGTAGTCGGCCACCAGCGCCTGGCCGTAGGGGTGGCGCAGCTGGGCCTGGATGATGGTGTGCAGCGAGCGTCCGGCAACGATCTGGGCGTCGACCTCCATGAACGGCTCGAGCGTGGCCCCCAGCTTGGAACTGGTGCGCCGCACACCCTTGGCCACCGCGCGCACCACCCCGAGCTCGGGGCTCAGCAGGGTGATGATTCGGTCGGCCTCGCCGAGCTTGTGGGTGCGCAAGACGATGCCGCGGGTGCGGTAGCTCTTTGCTGCAAAGGTTGAACGTGACACGTAGTCCATGATCCCAGAGAAATGCGGCGGCGGGTGCATCCTCCGGGGTTTCCGAAGGTGCACCCGCCGCCGCTTGGCATGCCTAGGCCTGGTCGCGCACCGCGCGGTTGACCGCGGAGATGACTGCCTTCAGCGAGGACATGGTGGTGTTGGTGTCCATGCCGACGCCCCAGAGCACGCGCTCGCCCACGGCGGCCTCGACGTAGGCGGCGGCGGCGGCGTTGCCGCCCTCGGACAAGGCGTGCTCGGTGAAGTCCAGCACGCGCACGTCCACGCCCTCGTTGCCCAGGATGTTGACCAGTGCGTTGATCGGGCCGTTGCCGGCCGCGGTGCGGCGGTGCGGGACCCCGTCGATGAGCAGCGTGGCGGTCAGCGCGAAGCTTCCGTCCTCGGCGGTCTCGGCGGTGGCCGAACCCAGCTTGAAGCGGCCCCACTCCTGCGCGTCCGAGCCCTCGGTGACCGGCAGGTACTCGTCCTGGAACACGTTCCAGATCTCGGCTGCCGAGATTTCCCCGCCTTCGCCGTCGGTCTTGCGCTGGATGACCCCGGAGAACTCGATTTGCGCGCGGCGCGGCAGATCCAGCGAGTGCTCGTTCTTCAGCAGGTAGGCGACCCCGCCCTTGCCGGACTGCGAGTTCACGCGGATCACTGCCTCGTAGGAGCGTCCGATGTCCTTCGGGTCGATCGGCAGGTACGGCACGCCCCAGGTGATCTCGTCGATGGTCTTGCCGGCCGCCTTCGCGTCCGCCTCCATGGACTCGAAGCCCTTCTTGATGGCGTCCTGGTGGGAGCCGGAGAAGGCGGTGAAGACCAGGTCGCCACCGTAGGGGGAACGCTCGGCAACGGGCAGCTGGTTGCAGTATTCGACGGTGCGGCGGATTTCGTCCATGTCGGAGAAGTCGAGCATCGGATCGATGCCCTGGCCGAAGAGGTTCATGCCCAGGGTGACGAGGTCGACGTTGCCGGTGCGCTCCCCGTTTCCGAAGAGGCAGCCCTCGATGCGGTCCGCGCCGGCCAGGTAGCCGAGCTCGGCGGCGGCGACGCCGGTGCCGCGGTCGTTGTGCGGGTGCAGGGACAGCACGATCGAGTCGCGGTTGGCCAGGTTGCGGTGCATCCACTCGATGGAGTCGGCGTACACGTTGGGGGTGGCCATCTCCACGGTTGCCGGCAGGTTCAGGATCATCTTGTTTTCCGGGGAGGCCTCCAGGACCTCGGCCACGGCGTCGGAGATGCGCTTGGCGAACTCCAGCTCGGTGCCGGTGAAGGACTCCGGTGAGTATTCGTAGGTGATCTTGGTGCCGACCAGCTGCTCCTCGTACTTCTTGCACAGGCGCGCGCCGGTCAGGGCGATGTCGACGATGCCGTCCTGGTCCTGGTTGAACACCACGCGGCGCTGGAGCACCGAGGTGGAGTTGTACAGGTGCACGATGGCCTGCTTGCAACCCTCGAGCGCCTCGTAGGTGCGCTCAATCAGGTGTTCGCGGGACTGGGTGAGGACCTGGATGGTCACGTCGTCCGGGATGCCGCGCTCGATGAGCTGGCGGACGAAGTCGAAGTCGGTCTGCGAGGCCGAGGGGAACCCCACCTCGATTTCCTTGAAGCCCATCTTCACCAGCAGGTCAAACATCTTGTGCTTGCGCTCGGGGCTCATCGGGTCGATCAGCGCTTGGTTGCCGTCGCGCAGGTCAACTGCGCACCAGCGCGGGGCGGTGGTGATGTACTTGTCCGGCCAAGTGCGGTCAGGCAGGGAGACGTGGATCTGGTCCTGGAACGGCACATACTTGTGGACGGGCATTCCGGAGGGCTTTTGCAGGTTCAGCATTTCAAGGGGCCTTTTCTTTGATGGTGAGAAAGTGAGCCGGGACAGTGGGTGACTCCGCAGCGAGGGGTCGGCCGAAGGACGCGTTAGAGTCCTGTTTGGTTCTCGCCGCGGCGGCTTAGTAGAAGTAGTCCGAAATGCATTAATCCAACATATCACCGCACGAACACCGAATGTGAGTTGACGGATAAATGTGTCAAATGCCGGACATCGTGTGGCCTGGGCCTGCCCCTTAGCTGCCCTGTGGGCCATCGCGGCCAATGACCCGGTGGACGGCGAACCGCCGAGGGAAGAGCAGGCTGGCCAGTGTGTTCCCGGTGCGCCCGCCGGTGCCGCACTGTCCAGCAGGGCGGGGGGGGTCCTGCGTGCCCACGAGCTGCGGTTGCCTCCCGTGACGGCATCTGTCGGCCGTGCGGTTGACATTCCTGACCCGGGACGGCGCGCAGGGCATGTTTTCGGTTCGGTGGACGGCTGCTGGAATTGTGTCCCGAGCATCCGTACGACGACGTCGTCGCGGGGGTCGTCATGCCTGGGTGGCACCGAGGACGGACCGTGCTGATTGGGGACGCGTGCGCTGCGGTGTCGTGGCTTGCGGGCCAAGGCGGCTCGCTGGCCATTGCCGGGGCCCTGCTGGGTGACGTGCTGGGCCCGGTGGACTCGGCGGCGGGGATCGGCCAGGCCCTGGCGGAATTCGAGCGACGGTGGAAACCCCTCGTGGACGTGGCGCAAGCCTCCGGGAGGCGGGCCGCCTCGTCGTTCCTTCCCGCCAACAGGACCGACCGGCTACTGCGCCGGTGGATCATCCGGGCCACTCACCTGCCAGGGATTGACAGGCTGCTGGCGCGGATGATCGTGGGCCGGATCGCCAGGTAGGCCGCGCCGGCCCACGCAACGGCCCCGTGCACGGTCCCCCGAAAGGGTGGCTGCGCACGGGGCCGAATATCCAGGTGGGCTGCAGGACTAGAAGCCGAGCTTGCCCAGCTGCTTGGGGTCGCGCTGCCATTCCTTGGCGATTTTCACGTGCAGGTCAAGGTACACCCGGGTGCCAAGCAGCGCCTCGATGGCCTTGCGCGAACGCGTTCCCACGTCGCGCAGCCGTGCCCCGCCCTTGCCGATGACGATGGCCTTTTGGCTGGAGCGCTCGACGTACAGGTTCACCCGCACATCCAGCAACGGGCTGTCCTCCGGGCGTCCCTCGCGGGGAACCATTTCCTCCACGACCACGGCCAGGGAGTGCGGCAGCTCGTCGCGTACGCCCTCCAGGGCGGCCTCGCGGATCAGCTCGGAAACCATCTTCGCTTCCGGCTCGTCGGTGAGCTCCCCATCCGGGTACAACGGCGGGGACAGCGGCATCTGGGCCACCAGCACGTCGGCGACCTCGGAGACCTGGAAGTCCCCGGTGGCGGACACCGGGACCACTGCTGCCCAACCGCTTTCGCCCAGGGTTTCGACGCCCAGCTGGGTGACTGCCATCAACTGGGCCATCAGCGCCGCGCGGTCAACGGTGTCGGCCTTGGTCACGATCGCGACAATGGGCTTTTTCTGCAGCTGTGCCAGCTGGGCGGCGATGAACCTGTCGCCGGGGCCGATCTTCTCGTTGGCCGGCAGGCAGAAGCCGATCGCGTCGACCTCGGAGAGGGTGTCGGCAACCAGGTCGTTCAGGCGCTGGCCCAGCAGCGTGCGCGGGCGGTGCAGGCCCGGGGTGTCGACCAGGATCAGCTGCGAATCCTCACGGTGCACGATGCCGCGGATGGTGTGGCGGGTGGTCTGCGGCTTCGAGGAGGTGATGGCCACCTTCTGCCCCACCAGCGCGTTGGTCAGCGTCGACTTGCCCGCATTGGGGCGGCCCACGAAGGAAGTGAATCCGGCGCGGAAGTCCTCGGGCCAGCCTCCGGTGGGCAGCATCTGTGGCTTCTTGATGTTCCGGCTCATGATTGCTCCTTGTGATGCCCTGCATCTTTGGCGGCGGATTGTTCGCCGGTCGTGGGTGGTGTTGTTTCCTTGCGCACCAGGATCTTGCCGATCCGGTTGCGTCGGCCGCTCAGTGAGAGGACCTTCATTTCGATGCCTTCGAACGTGGCGTGGGATCCGAGCACCGGCACCGATTCGAGCACCTTTCCCAGCAGTCCACCCACCGAGTCGACTTCGTCCTCGTCGATGTCGATGTCGAAAAGCTCCCCGAGTTCGTCGATGGAGGTATGGGCGCGCACCACAAAGCTGCCATCGCCCACCTCCTCGATGTCGACCTTTTGCCGATCGTACTCGTCGTCGATCTCGCCAACGATTTCCTCGATGAGGTCCTCGAGGGTGACCAGGCCGGCCGTTCCGCCGTATTCGTCGATGACAATGGCCATGTGGGTGGATTCCTGCTGCAGCTCGGGCAGCAGCTCGGCCACGGACTTGGACTCCGGCACGTAGCGTGCCCTGCGCGCCAGATCCTCGACCTTGTCGGTGCTCTCCGGGCTCAGGTGCAGCTTGTAGGCCACGTCCTTGAGGTAGACGATGCCAAGGATGTCATCGGTGTCCTCTCCGATGACCGGGACGCGCGAGCAACCCGAGGCCAGGAACAAGTCCATCGCGGCCTTCAGGCCTTCGCCCTTGTCGATGGTCTTCATCTCGGTGCGCGGCACCATGACAGAACGGACGTAGGTGTCGTCCAGGTCGAAGACCGAGTTGATGATTTCCGCCGTCTCGTCCTCCAGCGCGTCACCCTCCGTGGCCCTGTCGACAAGATCGCGCAGGCGTTCCTTGGACAGGAAGCCATCCTCCTCGGCGACCGAGCGCGGGCTCATGGCCTGGCCGATGCCCACCAGCCAGGTCGGGATGGGCCCGAGTACCACGCGCAGGAAGCGGATCAACGGCGCGGTGTAGCGCACGACGGTGTCGGCGTGGCTGCGTCCCAGGCGTCGCGGAGACACCCCGACCAGCACGAAGCTGACCGCCGCCATGGTGACGGTGGCCAACAGCCCGGCCAGCCAGATGTTGCCGAGGCGGTCCAGGTAGAGGATGGCGACTGCCACCGCGGAGGCGGTCTCGAACCAGATCCGCCAGAAGCGCACCGCGTGCGTGTGGCTTTGGGAATCGGCGAGGATGTTCGCCAGGTGCGGCGAGGCGTAGTCGTTGCGCAGGGCTTCGGCCTGCTGCCGCGAAAGGTAGAGATAGGCCGATTCGGCGGCCGTGAGCAGCGCGGCGCTGAGGATGAAGACCAGCGCACTGAGCGCGAGAATGACCGCGGTCACTAGTCCATCGTCTCCCGGGGAGCCGGGCGGCCCAGGAAGTCCTCGAGCAGTTGGCGCTGGAGGGAGAACATGATCTCCTTTTCCTCCGGCTCGGCATGGTCGAAGCCCAGCAGGTGCAGCATGCCGTGGGTGGTCAGCAGCAGGATCTCGTCCTCCACGGAGTGCCCCTGGGCCTGGGCCTGGGTGGTGGCGACCTGCGGGCAAATCACGATGTCACCGAGCATGCCTGCCTCCGTGGGCGAGCCGGGGACGCCGGGGCGCAGCTCGTCCATGGGGAAGCTCATCACGTCGGTGGGGCCTTCGAGGTCCATCCACTCCACGTGCAGCGCGCTCATGGGCTCTTCGTCGAGCAGGATGATGGAGACGTCCGTTTCCGGGTGCACATAGAGTTCCGCCAGGATATGGCGTCCCAGCGCGCTGACGCGCTCCAGGTCCGCCGCAACCGCGGATTCGTTGTTGACCTCTACGCTCATGGGGATTGCTCCTGGTTTTCGGGCGCGGGGCCCTGCTGTTTCTTTTCGGCCGCGTGTTCGGGGTTCTTCGAGGTGCCGGCGCGACGGCGGGCACGCGCCTGGGACCGGTTGAAATTGGGGTCCTGGCGCACCGTCCAGCGTTCGTAGGCGCCGACGATGGCACCCACCAGCCGGTGGCGGACCACGTCGCTGGCGTCGAGCTCGCAGAAGGCGATGTCGTCAACGCCCTCGAGGATCTCGGTGACCACGCGCAGCCCGGACTTGGTGCCGCCGGGAAGGTCGACCTGGGTGATGTCACCGGTCACGACGATCTTGGACCCGAAGCCGAGCCGCGTGAGGAACATCTTCATCTGCTCGGGCGTGGTGTTCTGCGCCTCGTCCAGGATGATGAAGGCGTCGTTGAGCGTGCGCCCGCGCATGTAGGCCAGGGGCGCGACCTCGATGGTGCCGGCGGCCAGGAGCCTGGGCATCGAGTCGGGCTCGATCATGTCGTGCAGCGCATCGTAGAGCGGGCGCAGGTAGGGGTCGATCTTGTCGGTGAGCGTGCCGGGCAGGAAGCCGAGCTTCTCCCCCGCCTCGACGGCCGGGCGGGTCAGGATGATGCGGCTGACTTCCTTGGCCTGCAGCGCGGCGACCGCCTTGGCCATGGCCAGGTACGTCTTGCCGGTGCCTGCGGGGCCGATGCCGAAGATGACGGTGTTCTCGTCGATCGCGTCGACGTAGCTCTTCTGGTTCACGGTCTTGGGGCGGATGGCCTTGCCGCGGCCCGAGAGGATCTTCAGGCCCAGCACCGATTGGGCCTCGTCGGCGCCGGTGCTTTCCAGCATGCGCACCAATTGCTCAATGGTCTGGGCGGAAATGCGGGTGCCGTTTCCGGCCAGCGTGCGGGCCTCGGAAATCACGCGCAGGGCCTTGTGGGCCTGGACCGCATCGCCGCTGACCTTCAGCTCGTTGCCGCGGACGTGCAATTCCGCCAGCGGATAGGCTCCCGTGATCACGCGCAGCAGCTCATCGTGCGCACCGAGCGTGGCGACCATTTGGTCCGAACTGTCGAACTGGACCAGGGCGTCGGTTCCCCGGGGCTGGCCCACTTGGTTCAATTGTTGGTCCATATGACTGTTGAAGCCTCCGCATTCCGTGCCGGCGAATGGCGCCTGCGGTCGTTCCGCGGCCAGGGTTCCCTGCACTTATCCAATCCTATCGTGGATGGAAGCTTCGGGACTTGGAAGTGCCGACCAGGACTACCCGTGTGGCGGCACGGGCGTGCGGCCAAGAAACCATATAGCGAATGGTTTGCAAATTGGGAAGGCAACGATTGGGGCACAACTTGCATCGATACATATCAATCAGGCAACAGTCCACGCGAATCGCGGATATCCCGCCCTACCGGTCGTCAACCTATGCCAAGCTGGGGAAGGACCCACGGCAATCCCCCGCCATGCCGGTCCAGCCATTCGCCCCAGATTCCTGCAGAGAGCCCAGTATTCCGATGTCCCGTTCCAGCCGGTCCCCCCGTTCCCGCCTTGCGGTGCTGGGGATGACTGTGGCACTTGGTGCCCTGGCCGCGTGCGGGCTGGGCGTACCGGGCGAGCGGTATTCCATGCCTAAAGCGGCAACCAGCGTGCAGTCTCCTGCGCCGTTGCCGAGCGTGGAAATGGAATCACTGAACACCACCGCACACATCCCGGTGTACTGGTTGGCGGAAAACGACGGAACCGTCTCCCTGTACCGGGAGTTCGTTCGCGTCAAGGAGGCGGCCGACCCCATCGCCGACTCGGTGCGCTACATGCTCTCCCAAGAGCCGGCGGACCCCCGCTATTTCAGCGCCTGGCGCCCCAGCTCGTCCGTCGGCGCCTCAATCGGCCCCGACAACGTCATCACCTTGGACCTTTCGGCCAAGGCCTTCGGCTCGGACGTCGATGAGGGACTGGCCGAACGTTCCATCGCCCAATTGGTGTTCACGGCCACCGCGGCCGCGTCGAACGCCGGAATCCTCACCGAGGGACTGGAACCCACCGTGCGGATCCTCGTCGACGGCGAAACCGGCTACGAGGCCTTTGACCACATCACCCTGGACCACGACTTCGGGCGCGACACCGCGCTGGCCGCGCCGCTGTGGATCATCGACCCACAATTCGGATCCACACAGAAGGCCGGCCAGGTCACCTTCCACGGCGTGAGCGCGATGTTCTCCGGCGGGGAATTCTGGGAAATCACCCGCCGCGCCGAATCCGGCGACGAGGACACCGTTGTGGCCTCCGGTGCACTGCACACCGGCGGCGATGCGCTGGGACACAACGAATTTTCCTTCAGCTATGTGCTGGCCCCCGGCGAATACACGTTCACGGCCTGGGGCGTCGACGCGCAGACCGGCGGCCGCTCCGGCACCGAGTCCAAGGACTTCACCGTCAAGCACTAGGCCTTGCACCCCTGGCGCTTGGCGGGAACCCCACCAGCACAAAAAGATCCCCCCGTTCCCCGCCGGAAAAATTCCAGCGGGGAACGGGGGGGATCCTTGGTGTCCTAGAGCTGGCCCAGCAGGTGCCGGGTGAGCACCAGTGCGGCAGGGCCGGCCGTGGAGGCGCGAAGCACATGGCTTCCCAGCAGGGCCACCTTGGCTCCGGCCGCGGTGAAGCGGTCGAGCTCGGCATCGGAGATCCCTCCCTCGGGTCCCACCACCAGTTGGATCTCCTGTCGCGTCCCGGATTCGTCCGGCACCGGCACGGGGGCGGCTTCCAGCCACCCGGCAACCACGGCCGCGAGGGACTCGGTGCCGCGTTCGTGCAGGACGACCACCAGGGCAGGAACCGGGCCCGAGACGCGTTCGGCGATGTCCCGGGCAAGCTCTGCACTGTTGAGCATCGGGCGCACCTCGGGCAGGAAGCTGCGGCGGGACTGCTTGAGCGCGGCGAGCACCGTGCCCTCCCATTTGGCGAGGGCCTTGGCGGCCTTCGCGTCGTTCCAGCGCACGATGGCCCGGTCCGACTGCCAGGGACGCACCGCGTCGATGCCCAGTTCGACGGCGGACTCCACCGCCTGCAAATCCCTGTCCCCCTTGGCCAGCGCCTGCACCAGGGTGATGGCCACCGGCTGCAGCGCCTCGGCTTCGAGGGCGCGCACCGTTGCGACAAGTGCCGCCTTCTGCGTCGCGGTGACCTCGGCGACCGCCCGCACCCCCGAGCCGTCGACCAGGTCGATCATTTCGCCCACGCGCACACGCTTGACCGTTACCGCATGGTGCCCCTCGGGGCCGTCCAGGTGCAGCTCGGCGTCTACCCGCGCATCCTTGAGCTCACCGGGCGACAGGAAGAAGCACTGGTTGCTCATGCGCCCAGGTTGCCCAGCTTCCCGCGCAGCCGCGAGAACATTCCGCCGCTGTTTTCCATGCGGCCCTCGGCGAATTCCTCGCCGCGGAGCTTGGCCAGCTGCTGAAGCAGCTCACGCTGTTCGGAGTCGATCTTGGTGGGGGTCTCCACCTGCAGGTGGACGATGATGTCCCCGCGCTTGCCGCCGCGCAGGCGCGGGACGCCCAAGCCCGGAAGCCGAACGGTGTCCCCTGACTGCGCACCGGATTCGACCTCGATGACCTGGGAGCCGTCGAAGGTCTCCAGGTCCAGGTCCGCGCCGAGGGCGGCGGCCGTCATCGGCACGTTCATGCGCGCGTGCAGGTCAACGCCGTCGCGTTCGAAGATCTTGTGCCGGCGGACCTCGATCTCGACGTAAAGATCGCCGTTCGGTCCGCCGCCCGGGCCGGCCTCGCCCTGGCTGGCCAGGTGGATGCGGGTGCCGCTGGCAACGCCGGCCGGAACCTTGAGCTGCTTGGAAATGCGTTCGCGGATGCGGCCCTGGCCGTTGCAGTCGATGCAGGGGTCGGGGATGGTGGTGCCGAAGCCGCGGCAGGCGGCACAGGTCTCAACCGTCATCATCTGGCCCAGGAACGAGCGCACCGGGCGCTGGACCTGTCCGGCACCGTGGCAGATGGTGCAGGTGACCGGGGAGGTGCCCGGACGGCAGCAGCTGCCCTCGCAGGTCGGGCAGCTGACTGCCGTTTCCATCTCCAGCGGGTAGACGGTCCCGGCCACCGCGTCGGCCAGGTCGATGGTGGCGGTGATCAGCGCGTCGCGGCCGCGCTGGGTGCGCGAAGCAGGACCTTGGGCCCCGCCGCCGCCGAAGAACTGCTCGAAGATGTCACCAAAGCCACCCCCGCCGAATCCTCCGCCGCCGCCGAATCCGGTCTGGCCGTTGCCGTTCTCGTTGCCCGTGGCATCGTAGTTGGCGCGCTTGTCCGCATCGGAGAGCACCTCGTAGGCGCGGGTGACCAGCTTGAACTTCTCGCTCGCGTCCTCGCCGGGGTTCACGTCCGGGTGGAGCTTACGGGCCAACTTGCGGTAGGCCTTCTTGATTTCCTCGCCGGTGGCGTCCTTGCTGACGCCCAGGACTTCGTAATGGGTGCTCACAGTGCTCGCTGTGTCCTTTCGTACTTCAAGAAATATGTTACGACCCGCATTAGCCGGCCAGGATTCGGGAAAGATATCGGGCGACGGCGCGAACCGCGGCCATCGAGGTGGGATAGTTCATCCGCGTCGGACCCAGCACGCCGATCATGGCCTGTTCGCCGGGACCGTATCCGGTGGCGACCACCGAGGCCTCGGTCAGGGCGCCGTATTGGTTTTCCGTGCCGATCCCCACGGCAATGCCGTGGGCGTCCTGTTCGAGCTCGGAGAAGAGGCGCAAAAGCACCACCTGTTCCTCGAGCGCCTCCAGCACCGGGGTGATGCTCAGCGGGAAATCCAGGTTGGCGCGGGCCAGGTTCGCGGTGCCGGCGGTGAGGATCCTGTCCACCGAGGAATTGCGCGCCAGGGCGCCAAGGGCCTCGGCCAACGCACGGACCGCCGGCGCCAGGCGCGGCTCGACGAGTTCCGGGACGCCCTGGGCGAGCCGGACGACGTCGGATATCGGCTTGGCGTCCAGGACGGAGAGAAGCACCGCGCGCAGTTGCTGCAGGTCCGACTCCCCCAAGGAGGGCGGGAGCAGGATCACGCGCTGTTCGACCTTGCCGCTGGAGGCGATGAGCACCACTAGGGTCTGCCCGCCGCCCAGTCCCACCAATTCGATGTGGCGAACGGTGGCGTTCGAATAGTGCGGCACCTGGATCAGGGCAACCTGCCGGGTGATGCTGGCCAGCAGCCTCACGGTGTTTTCCAGCACGTCGTTGACGTCGTGGGATCCCTCGAGCAGCGCCGCGATGGCGCGTCGTTCCGCGCCCGAGAGCGGCTTGATGTCCCCGATTTGGTCAACGAAGTGCCGGTAGCCCTTTTCCGTGGGGATCCGCCCGGAGGAGGTATGCGGGGCCACGATGAGCCCTTCCTCCTCCAGCGATGCCATGTCGTTGCGGATCGTGGCGGCGGAGACGCCCAAATCGTGGCGATCGAGCAGGGCACGCGAACCAACGGGCTCCCGTGACTGCACGTAGTCCTCAACGATGGCTCGAAGGACTTCGAGCCTACGTGGTTCGGTCATTCTCACCTCTCCCAGCAAGCCGGATCACCATGGTCCCGGGGGCAGTGTCCACACCCCCGGCCGCGCACCGAGGCCCGACGGCAGGCATTGGCACTCGACACGTTCAACTGCTAAGTCTAATACCTTTCGCATCCCTTGTTAGCATGGTTTGGTCCGTGACCGCGATGCCGCGTTCGACACATCAGCCAGTGGGAGGGCGGAACGCTGCCCGGCCCCTGGCAAACGAATCCGCTGCGTACATGGGTCCGGGACCTGTTGACCACTAGCTGAAAGTGACACGATGAGCTACCACGGCTGGGGCGCCCAGGACATCAGCGCCCCCAGGAAACGCACACTGCGCAAGGTCCCGCTGGCCCGCGGCCTGCTGCTGGAGGACGTGGAAAGCGGATGGGTCGGCGAGGTGGTTCGCACCGAAAAATCCGGCGGCATGCGCGTGATGGTTCTCGAGGACCGCCACGGACGCACCAAGTCCTTCCGCGCCGGCTTCGGCTTCCTGCTCGAGGGTGAGCCGGTGGAAATCATCGAACCCGCCGCCGCTCCCCCGGCTCCCCAGGGAACCGCACGCAGCGCCTCCGGCTCGCGCATGGTCACCGACCTGAAGGCACGCACGGCGCGTGCCAGCCGCGTCTGGGTCGAGGGCAAGCACGATGCCCAGCTGGTCGAGAAGGTGTGGGGCCACGACCTGCGCGTGGAGGGCATCGTCGTCGAACCGCTGCACGGCGTCGATGACCTGGCCGGTGCCATCCGTGCCTTCGCGCCCTCCCCGCAGCGCAAGCTCGGCATCCTGGTCGACCACCTCGTGGCAGGAACCAAGGAGGCAAGGATCGCCGCCGAGGCGATGCGCGTTCCCGGCGCTGTCGGCAACGTCCTGATCGTCGGGCACCCCTACGTCGATGTGTGGCAGGCCATCCGCCCCTCCGTGCTGAAGATCAAGGCGTGGCCGGTCGTGCCGCGCGGCACCGACTGGAAGACCGGCATCCTCAAGGGGCTGGGGTGGCCGCACCAGGAGCAGATCGATGTCGCCCAGGGCTGGGAGAGGATCCTGGGCCAGGTGCGCTCCTACGCCGATCTGGAGCCGTCGCTGCTGGGCCGGGTCGAGGAAGTCATCGACTTCCTGACCGCCGGGGACCACTGACCCGCCCACCTGCACGTGAGGTTGATCACCGCGCCGACGCGAACGGGCACGTGGGACCATCGGGGATAAGGCGGAATCCCGGCCAAATCCGCCAGCTGGTCCCAATTGCGCAACGAACGGCATTTCGTGTTCGCCGGTGTCACCCGATTGGGGATAAACTGGCCAACGGTTCAACCAACCCAACGAAGAGGACATCAGCAGTGGTAAACGAGGCACGAAATGCTCCCGGCGGCGACAGCCAGTCGGATCGATTCGAAGGTTCCTCGGCCGCGCCCCTGCCCCTGACCCCCTCCGAGGACCGCCAATGGGCCATGATCGCCCACTTCGGCGCGATCCTAGGCTGCATTCCCTCCCTGGTCATCTACGCGGTCTTCCGGGCGCGCGGCCCGTTCACTGCCCAGGAATCCAGGGAAGCGCTGAACTTCACCTTCCCGCTGACCGTCCTGGCCATCGTGCTGCACCTGTTCTCGATGATCCCCGGGATTGGCTGGATCTTCGCGATCCTGGTGGTGGCCATCTGGCTCTTCCTGACCATCAGCGGAGTGCGTGCGGGAATCAACGTCAACAAGTCCCGCCCCTACCGCTACGGATTGAACCTGCGCCTCTTCCGGTAGCAGCGAAACGTCCCAAAAAGGAAGGTGTGGTCGAAATCCCCTCGGGGTTTCCGACCACACCTTCCTTTGTGCCCTGCCAAATCGCCTGGGACTAGAAATCCAGCAAACGCCGCAGCACGGCATCGGCCAGCAGCCGGCCCTGCAGGGTAAGTACGACCTTCCTGGCGAAGGCCGCCTCGGGCACCACCAGTCCATCGGCGATCAGCCCGGCAATGGCCTTGCGGCCCGCGGGCTCAAGGTCCGCGGTGTCCATTCCATCCACGATGCGGGTCAGCAGCATCGCCTTCTCCAGGTAGCGCGCCTCGGCGTCAGGGGTTTCCCGTCCTGCCGCCGGCGAGGTGCCGGCGTCGATGCGCTGCTGGTAGGCGGCCGGGTGCTTCACGTTCCACCAGCGCAGCCCGCCCACGTGTGAATGCGCGCCGGGGCCCGCTCCCCACCAGTCGCCGCCCTGCCAATAGGCAAGGTTGTGCAGGCACCGCGTGGATTCGTCCTTGGACCAGTTGCTGACCTCGTACCATTTGTATCCGGCGGCGGCAAAAAGCTCGTCGGCGATCAGGTACTTGTCGGCGTGGTCGTCGTCGTCGATGTTGGCGACTTCACCGCGGCGGATCTGCCCGGCCAGCCGGGTGCCCTCCTCGATGATCAGCGCATAGGCCGAAATGTGGTCGGGATCGTAGGACAAGGCCGTGGCCACGCTGGTGCGCCAGTCCTCGACCGACTCCCCCGGGGTGCCGTAGATCAAGTCGACGCTGACCTGCAGGCCGGCGTCCTTGGCCCACTGCACGGCCTGGCCAACCCGCGCGGGGTCATGGGTGCGGTCAAGGGTCTTCAGGACGTGCGGGACCGCCGACTGCATGCCGATGGACACGCGGGTGAACCCGCCGTCGGCCAGCAGCTGCAGGGATTCGGGCGTCACCGAATCCGGGTTGGCCTCGGTGGTGACCTCGGCGTCGGGCGCCAGGTCCCACTGGGTGCGGATCTCGGCCAGCACCCGGACCAGGTCCTCGGCGGGCAGCAACGTGGGGGTTCCGCCGCCGAAAAAGACGGTGGAGACCTCGCGCCGCGGCACGCCCGACTCCTCCAGGGCCTTCGCGCCAAAGGCGATTTCCGCGGAGACCGCCTCGGCGTAGGTGTCCTGGCTGGAGCCGGATCCCAGCTCGTGGGCCGTGTAGGTGTTGAAGTCGCAGTAACCGCAGCGCACCGCGCAGAACGGAATGTGGACGTAGACCGAAAAACTCCGGTCCACGGCGCCCTCGGCGCAGGTTGCCGGAAGCAACCCGTCCGACGGCGCCGGGTCCCCGAGGGGCAAGGCAGAAGGCATTGCTACTTCTTCTTGGGCTCGTCGGATGACAGGGCGACGATGAAGGCTTCCTGGGGAACCTCCACGCGGCCGACCATCTTCATCCGCTTCTTGCCGGCCTTCTGCTTTTCCAGCAGCTTGCGCTTGCGGCTGATGTCACCGCCGTAGCACTTGGCCAAAACGTCCTTGCGGATGGCGCGGATGGACTCACGGGCAATGATGCGTGAACCGATGGCTGCCTGGATCGGCACCTCGAATTGCTGGCGCGGAATCAGTTCCCGCAGCTTTTGGGTCATCATGAGCCCGTAGGCGTAGGCCTTGTCGCGGTGCGTGACGGCGGAAAACGCGTCGACCTGTTCGCCCTGGAGCAGGATGTCGACCTTGACCAGGTCGGAGACCTGTTCGCCGTCGGCCTTCCAGTCCAGCGAGGCGTAGCCGCGGGTCTTTGACTTCAGCACGTCGAAGAAATCGAAGACGATTTCCGCCAGCGGAAGCCAGTAGCGGATCTCCACGCGTTCCTCGGAAAGGTAGTCCATGCCGCGCATGACACCACGGCGTGACTGGCACAGTTCCATGATGGCGCCGACGAATTCGTTCGGTGCCAGGATCGTGCCGGCCACCATCGGCTCGTGGACCTCGAGGATTTTCCCGTCGGGGAACTCGCTCGGGTTGGTCACGGTGCGCAGCTTCTTGTCATCGGTCATGACCTCGTACACCACGTTGGGTGCGGTGGAGATCAAGTCAAGGTTGAACTCGGCCTCGAGGCGCTCACGGGTGATTTCCAGGTGCAACAGGCCAAGGAAGCCCACTCGGAAACCGAAGCCCAGGGCCACGGAGGTCTCCGGGACGTAGGTCAGCGCGGCGTCGTTGAGCTGCAGCTTGTCCAGCGCATCGCGCAGGGCCGGGTAGTCAGAACCGTCGATCGGGTACAGGCCGGAGAACACCATGGGCTTGGGGTCCTGGTAGCCGCCCAGGGACTTTTCGGCCGGCTTGGCGAAGTTGGTGACGGTGTCGCCGACCTTTGACTGGCGCACGTCCTTCACGCCGGTGATCAGGTAGCCCACCTCGCCGACGCCCAGGCCCTTGCTGGGCTTTGGCTCCGGGGAGGAAACACCGATTTCCAGCAGATCGTAGACGGTGCCGGTGGACATCATCTGGACCTTCTCGCGCGGCGAGAGGTTGCCGTCCACGACCCTGACATAGGTGACAACGCCGCGGTAGGTGTCGTACACGGAGTCGAAGATCATGGCCCGGGCCGGGGCGTTCGGATCGCCGACCGGTGCCGGCAGGTCGCGGACGACCTTGTCCAGCAGCGCCTCGACGCCCATGCCGGTCTTGCCCGAAACCTGGAGGATGTCCTCCGGGTCGCAGCCGATGAGCTTGGAGATCTCGGCGGCGTACTTTTCGGGCTGCGCTGCCGGAAGGTCGATCTTGTTGAGCACGGGAATGATCGTCATGTCATTCTCCATGGCCAGGTAAAGGTTCGCCAACGTCTGGGCCTCGATGCCCTGGGCGGCGTCAACCAGCAGGATGGCACCCTCGCAGGCGGCCAGCGAACGCGAGACCTCGTAGGTGAAGTCGACGTGCCCGGGGGTGTCGATCATGTTCAGCGCGTAGGACTGTCCGTCGACCTCCCACGGCATGCGAACGGCCTGGGACTTGATGGTGATGCCGCGCTCGCGCTCGATGTCCATCCGGTCCAGGTACTGGGCCTTCATATCGCGTGAGGAGACGACTCCGGTGAGCTGCAACATCCGGTCGGCCAGGGTCGACTTGCCGTGGTCGATGTGGGCGATGATGCAGAAGTTTCTGATGATCGCCGGATCAGTCGCGGCAGGCACCGGTGCGGTGCGGGCCATGGGTGACACGTAAGGGACCTCGCTAATGGGGGACGAAAATGTTCAGGGGGGTGCAAAATACTTCGCACAGGCCATTCTCCCATGCTTGGGGCACGGTGTCGCATTGCGACTCAGGAGCATGCCCGAACTGGTAGTTTGACCACATGAAGTTCAACACCGCCTCCATCCTCAGGCTCCTGGGCCGCGCACTCGAATCAGCCCTCAGGGGCGCGGCAAGGCAGCAGCGCAGCACCGGCCGCCCGGCCGGCAATCGCCCCGGCTCCACCTCGACCCGCAGGCGGGACCCGGCCACGTCTCCGGCCTCGGGCGAGACCGCCAGCTGGGAGTTCGGCGGCTACCCCGGGGACTTCCGGGGTGCGGTAAACGCAGCGTATTCCCCGCGCGCCGACGGACGCCCGGACCCGGGTGAAGTCATATGGGCCTGGGTTCCCTACGAGGAGGACCATGCGCAGGGCAAGGACCGCCCGGTGTTGTTGGTCGGGCGCGACGGCCAGTATCTGCTGGCGTTGATGCTCACCTCCAAGGACCGCAACAACGGGCAGGCCCAGGACCGCGACTATGTGGACATCGGCACCGGTGCCTGGGATCGGCAGGGCCGTCCCAGCGAGGTGAAATTGGATCGGGTCATTCGCCTGCACGAGGCGGGTATCCGTCGCGAGGGCGCGATCCTGGGCCAGCAGGCCTTTACCCGAGTCGCCGAACGACTCGCCGCGGCCTGATTCAACTTCACCGCGAACCGGCGGCAAGATCCGTTGCCTGACCTACCCCCTTAGGTGCCCCACAGCGCCTCGCGGCGAGAAGCCAACGGCGTGATGCCGTAATGGGACTTGAAGGCGCGCGTGAAATAGCTTTGCGACGCGAAGCCGACCTGCAGTGCCACAGCCCCGACCGGCACCGATTGCCTGGCCGGGTCGGTCAGGATGCCGCGGGCCAACTCCAGGCGCCGCTCCCTGATGTAGCTGCCGGATGGCTCTCCCGCTTCTAAGAAGATGCGCGAGAGGTGCCGCTCACTGATGCCGATGGCAGCAGCTATCTTGGCCGTCCCGAGTTCCGGGTCGCACAAATGGTCTTCGATATGGGCATGCGCCGCAGCCAGGTACCCGGCACCGGTCTCCCTGCTTCCTCCTGATACCAGGATCTGGAGCAGGTCCAGGGCGGAGCCTTCGGGACACGGCCGATTCCCTGGCTGCCCGGAGAGTGTGGAGCTAACCAGTCCGGCCAGCGCGCGCATCTGCTGATTTGACGCCGCCCCCTGGCTGAAATCGATGATCCGGGGCTTGAGCAGCGGCTGTCCCGCGGAAAGTTCCAGGTATTCTTCACGCGGGATGGTCAGGACCATTTCCTTCAGTCCCTTGCTGAAACCGCGCATGAACGGGCGGTCCGCGTCGCAGATGATGGCCTGGCCGGGCCTCACGATCTCGTGGCCATCGCGATGGTAGAAGAGCGCCTCCCCGCGAAGCGTGAAGAAGACGGCTATCGCATCCGTGGGATTCCGCCGGATGAAACGTTCGCTGCGTTCCACGACTTGGGCGCTGCCGGTGACGCCGCCAAACCTGAGCGAGCCGTAGCCCAGGCTGACTTCCCTGGCCTCAAGCGGCTCCTCATCAATGGTCCTGATGTCCAGGGGAATAAGCGCCTTGGCGTTGTGGTGCTCCCACAACTCAACCCGATTCGTTGCCGGAATGCCGTTGGTGCTGAAGCGCAGTTGCTTGGCCGGCCTGGATCCGGGCGCAACTGCGCGGTCTTGTCCCTGCTCGGCAACGGATGCCCGTTCGGCATCATCTTGATTGTGGCCCATGGAGCCACAATTGTATCCGGAATCACAACGGACCAAAAGACGCTACCCCGCCACCGGCCTCCAAGGGTGTCCGAGGGGTTTTGCACTCAGCGGACATCTTTTACAACTGTGCGGCCAGCAAAGCGAAGGGCCACCCACCGTGGGCATGTGAGCTGCAACACTCGTGGCATACCCAGCTCCACCCGCCCCGGGCAGTGAGCACCAGTCCAAGTAAGAGAGGCACGCAATGCCTGTTTTCAATGATGGAATCACCGATACCGTTTCTCCGGAGACCGCGAACGTGGTCCAGACCGACGTCCTGATCGTCGGATCCGGTCCTGCCGGCAGCTCGGCCGCACTGTTCCTGTCCAACCAGGGCATCCCGAACATCATGATCACCAAATACCGCTGGACAGCCAACACCCCGCGGGCGCACATCACCAACCAGCGCACCATGGAGGTGCTGCGCGATGCAGGCATCGAGGACCAGGTCCTGGCCGAGGCGACACCTCACGAGCTGATGGGTGACACCGTCTACTGCGAGTCCATGGCCGGCGAGGAAATCGGGCGCCGGCCCACCTGGGGGCTGCGCCCGGACCGCCGGGCCGACTACGAACTGGCCTCCCCGTCCATGCCCTGCGACATCCCGCAGACACTGCTGGAACCGATCATGCTGAAGAACGCCACCATGCGCGGCACCCAGACGCAGTTCTCCACCGAGTACCTGGGACACACCCAGGACAGCGAGGGCGTAAGCGTGCAGGTACTGAACCGGCTCACCGGCCACGAGTACACGATCCGCGCCAAGTACCTCATTGGCGCCGACGGCGCCCGCTCGAAGGTCGCCACCGACATCGACCTGCCCATGGAAGGCGCCATGGACATCGGCGGTTCCATGAACATCACCTTCAAGGCGGACCTCGCCCACCTGGCCGCCCACCGTCCGTCGATCCTCTACTGGGTCTTCAACCCGGGCTCCAACATCGGCGGCTTGGGCGCCGGACTGATCCGCATGGTCCGGCCGTGGAACGAGTGGCTGATCTGTTGGGGGTTCGACATCAACGGGGAACCCCCGGTGCTCGACAACGACGAAGCGATCAGGGTCATCCGCAACCTGGTGGGCATCGACGACCTCGAGGTCGAGATCCTGGGCTACTCGCTGTGGGGCAACAACGAGCAATACGCCACGCACCTGCAGAAGGGCCGCGTCTTCTGCGCGGGAGACGCCATCCACAAGCACCCGCCGAGCCACGGATTGGGTTCCAACACGTCCATCCAGGACGCGTACAACCTGTCCTGGAAACTGGCGGCAGTACTCAAGGGCCAGGCCGGCGAGGAGCTGCTGGAGACCTATTCGGCTGAACGGGCACCGGTGGCCAAGCAGATCGTCACCCGCGCCAACGACTCGGGACGCGAGTACAAGCCGATCTTCGATGCCCTGGGAGTCACGGATGCGGCAACGGACGAGGAGTTCATCGAGAAGCTCAAGTTGCGCAAGGAGAACTCCCCCGAAGGCGCGGCACGCCGCAAGGCGCTCCGGGAGGCGCTGGACAACAAGGACTACGAATTTAATGCCCAGGGCACGGAGATCGGCCAGTTCTACGAATCGAGCGCCGTGGTTTCCGACGGCGGCACACGCCCGGAGCCAACGGAAGACCCGATGCTCCACCACCAGAAGTCCACCTATCCGGGACTGCGCCTGCCGCATGCCTGGATCGGAGACAGGGACCGGAAGTTCTCCACCCACGACATCGCCAAGGGCACCCAGTTCACGCTATTCACCGGCATCACCGGGCAGGCATGGGCGGATGCGGCGGTCAAGCTCGGCTCCCGGCTGGGCATCGATCTGGTAGCCGTGGTCATCGGCGAGGGCCTCGAGGTGCAGGACCTCTACGGAGACTGGCTGCACCAACGAGAAGTCGAGGAAGACGGCGTTATCTTGGTCCGCCCTGACAAGCACATCGGCTGGAGGTCGCATCGCATGGTTGAAGACCCGCAGGCCGCGCTCTTCGAGGTGCTGTCCTCGATCCTGGGGCGTCCGGCCACCGACACCGGCATATCGATGGAGGACCTGATGGAACTTGCCCTCTAAATAACAGGCAGCTTCTGTGGCACGAACGGCCCCTGGCTTCACGGTCAGGGGCCGTTCGTCGTCCATGCGGGGCAACTCCATACATGGCCAAACCTGCGAACCCCGCTTCGCCACGGCGGAAGTAGCTCACAGTCACGGCGGGCGGTAACGACTCGTGATGGCCATCCGAACCTGCTAGTATTATTTCTTGTGTGTCCGCGCAGGTCGACGGGCACTTCTCCCGGGTCGCCATAGGTATCCCCACGCCGCTCAGTCAATGGCCCGGAAGATATCCCTCACCGACCATACAAGCGATGAGCAAGAGAGTTTAATACAGTGGCTAATATCAAGTCCCAGAAGAAGCGCATTCTCACCAACGAGAAGTCGCGCCAGCGCAATGCTGCCGTCAAGTCCGAGCTTCGCACCGCAATCCGCGCAGTGAACACTGCCGTTGCAGCCGAAGACAAGGATGCAGCATCAGCAGCACTCGTTGCAGCTGGTCGCAAGATCGACAAGGCCGCCACGAAGGGTGTGCTGCACAAGAACAACGCAGCCAACCACAAGTCGGCCATCTCCAAGAAGGTTAACGCCCTCTAAGGATTGCTTCACTGAATCGTCAGGCTCCTTTTCCTCCATATCTAGGGGAAAGGGAGCCTTTCGTGTTTAACCACTCATATGGTTCTTCGAAGCCGGGGATCACAGGGGGGCCATGGGAAGCTCCTGTAGTATTCCCGGCCGGGCGATTTTTGTATCACAATGATTGCCGGTACCAGCCGATGCTCCGAATCGACCATTATGCCGCCGCTGACGTTCTCAGGGAACCCGCACCGGCATGTACCTCGTTGGACCAGGACACGTGGACCAGAACTGGCCGCCTTCGGCAGGTTCCGAACGGATGGCCATAATACTGACGATCGGTGCGGCCGCCGGGCGCGCAGCCATGATTCGAATGGCGGTGACATTGCCCGGCCCTACGTTGCCATGCAGGTCCGAATCTTGCGGCATGTAGGGGTAGGACTGCGGAACTTTCCATTTGCCGTCGTTAGATCTCTGGACGGGTTGTGGAGTGCATTCGTACCCGAAGCAGGCAGCAACCGAGTCCGGCTCGCTGGTAAATTCAAGTTCAACGTCGCCCAGATCCGCGTACCCCACTGCCGGGCACGCGAGACCGGGTCGCACTACAACCAAAACAAGAGCGATGAGAACCCCAAACACGCCAACGGCAAGCACGAATTTCCACCGCCGTTTCATGTGTCGATCCTAGCGTCCCAACCCGCGTATGGCTTGCCCCTTGGATTGGGGTTTGGAAATGGCCGTGGGCATTCCGGTGGTGAGGCCACGTGCAAACTGTCTTGATCCTTTTCGGCCGGCGCCGCGTGGCGTTACCTGCCGTAACTAGCGGCGCGCCGCCAACGAAATCTGGGTAACGGCCCGCTCAACGGCGTATTCCGGGTCACGCGAGGCGCCCTTGACCTGCGAATCCGCCTCTGCCACCAGCCGGATGCAACGGGCAAGGTCATCGACGTTCCAATGCCGAGCTTGCTCCTGGGCCTGCTGGACCTGCCAGGGCGGCATGCCCAGTTCACTGGCAAGCTGCCCGGACGACTTGCGCGCCCCCGCGACCTTCGCGACTTGGCGCAGCTTCATGGCCAGCGTGGCGACAATCGGCACCGGATCGGTGCCCGTGGCCAAGGCGTGGCGCAGCGTGCTCAGCGCGATGTCCGCCCGACCGGCCAGCGCGGCATCGGCGACCTTGAACCCCGTGGCCTCCACGCGACCGCCGTAGTATTTGTCCACCATGTCCTGGTCGATCGCGCCCGTGGTGTCTTGCAGGAGCTGTGAGCAGGCTGCGGCCAGTTCGGACAGGTCGCTGCCCAGGGCGGCAACCAGGGCGCGTGCGCCTTCGGCGCTTAGCTTGCGCTTCGCCGTCCGAAACTCCTGGGTGACGAAGTCGATCTTTTCCGCGTCCTTTTTCAACGGCTGGCAATCAACGACCACCGCGCCGGCGGCCTTGAGTGCGTCAAGCAGTTTCTTGCCGCGCACTCCCCCTCCGTGGTGCATGACCAAGGTGACCTCAGGTGCCGGGGCTTTCGCGTAGGCGAGCGTGTCGTTGAGGAAATCCTCGTTCATGGTGGCCAGCCCGCGGACCTCAATGAGCTTGGTTTCACTGAAGAGCGACGGGCTGGACGCCAGCAGCATTTCCCCGCGCTCGTAGCTGTTGGCTTCAAAGCGGGTCAGTTCGATCTCGGCACCCCCACGCAAGGTGTTGCGTACGGTTTCGAAGGCCCTGGTGGCAAGCAGCTCCTCGGAGCCCTGCAGCAGGATCAACGGGGCGGGCGCCACTGACCGCCATGAAATGCCCGCATTCTTGGATGTGCCTCGTGGCGCTGCCATGACCGACCCTTACATAGTGTTTAACGAACCCCATCGATCTTATCTCCAACGCCAAATGCTTCATCATTCCCCACCCTTTGACGGTCCCCGTGTCGACGTCCGTTCCGCTGTCGGACCCAATGACGAGACCCGAAGCGACTTCCCGTCCCAGCCAACGATGATGGTGCCCCGCAGGTCGGTGCGGAAGACTGCCACGTGGTTCTCCTCGAGTGCCTGCAAGGCCTCATCCGAGGGGTGCCCATAGGTGTTGTCTGCACCCACGCTGATCAATGCCAGAGCCGGACGGACGGTCGGCGCCGTGCGCACGCCACCGTTTTCGGCACCATGGTGCGACACCTTCAAGATGTCGGCGTGTCCGATCAGCCCCTTGTCGATCAACTGGTCCATGGCCTCGTCTTCCATGTCCCCGGTTGCCAGGATGGAAATGCGCCGCTGCAAACCGTCCGCCTCTATTTCGAAGCGGACGACCAGGGACGCGTCGTTTTCTCCCGTGAACACACCGTCCGGGATCGGGCCCAGGACCTTCCAGGCCACGGGGCCTGCGGCTCCGGTCGCCCCCGACCCAAGCTGGCTGGCGGTCACCTGGCTGCCCCGGGAGTCGGTCAGATGTGGCGGATCCGCGGGGTCGTCAGCAGCCGAGTAGTAGATCTTGTCAACCGGTCGCCGGTCGCCGACCCCTGCAATCCCGCCGTCGTGGTCGGCATGGCGATGGGTGATGAACAGGGCAGCGACCCGCGTGACGCGCATGTGCTTCAGGCAGGCGGCGATGTCTTCGGCCGTTTTGCCCGTGTCAACCACCACCGCCCCGGCATCCCCGGCGTTGATCAGCAACCCGTCGCCCTGGCCAACGTCGCAGGACACCACCATCCAGTCGACGGCCGGTGCCGGTACCAGTGCGGTGACCGGCAGCAGCAGCCCGAGCAACATCCCCGTCACCACGCCCTGCGCCGCCAACCCCATGCGGGAATGCCAGGATCCTGCGGCGGGATGCACGTGGCCCAGGGCAAGCAGGGTTCCCAAGACAATTCCCCAGGCCAGCAGGACGCCCGCCACCCCGACCGGCCATGGCCGCAGCGCCCCCGGGAGAGCTGCAATCCACGTTCCCACGAGGCCCACCACCATGGTGGGCATGCCGGCGACCCACACCAGCGCCATTCCCGCCAGCGGGAACACCATCAGGACGACCACGGCGAGCGTCCCTGCCACCGTGATGAGGGAAATGAACGGTGAAACCAGGAGGTTTGCCGGCACCGAGTACAGCGAGAAGGCCGGGCTAAGCGCCACCAGCACCGGCAGGCAGGCGATCTGCGAGGCCAAGGCAATGGCCGTTCCATCGGACACGATGGACGGCACCCACCGATTCAACCGTGCCGCCATCGGCCTGCCGATGATCACGATGCCGGCAGTGGCCAGGACCGAAAGTTGGAACGCCGGCTCACAGGCCAACCACGGATCGATGGCCAGCAGGACCACCACGGCCAGCGTCAGGGCCGCCATGGCATTCCTGCCGCGGGACGCGTGCAGGCCCACGGCCGCAATGGTGCCCATCACCGCTGCGCGCAACACGCTGGGTTCGTAACCCACCAGGAACACGAAGCCGAGCAATGCCGCCAAGCCCAAGCCCAACGTGGGCAGCCGACCCAATCCCAGCAAACGGCCGACGGATATAACAAAACCAAGTACCATCGCACAGTTTGCCCCGCTGACAGCACTGAGGTGGGACAGTCCGGCAACCTTCATCGCTTCCGACAGTTCCTCGTCCGCCCCGCTGCGGTCACCAAACACCATGCCAGGGAGCAGGGCGCGGGCGGGTTGTGGAAGTGCGTCGCTGGCACCGACAAAGCGTTCTCGCATGCCTTGGAAAACGCCCGGCGCCGTGGATTTGCCCAGGGGCAGGAGATCGGCGGAGGCATTGAGCCAGAAGCGTTGCCTATCCCCTGGCTCGCTGTTCGAGACCGTGGCGAGCACTTCAACGGTGCTCCCGCCGGCCAGTGGAATGTCCGGCGCCCGGGATTCGGGGTAGCTGAGCCGCACCGGTACCCCCGAGATCTGCCAACTGCCGTTGCCGGCGACCACCAGAGCACGCGCGGCGACGGTGAATTGCCGGTGGGGCCGGGCATCTTCGGAGAACTTGTCAGTTTGCAACGATGCCCGCGGGGCCTCGGTGAACGACAACTGGATGCGAACCGGCGTCCCAGCGCGGGCTGCCTGTTCAAGCGAGTCAGGGTTCGTGCCCGCCCCGGTCAAGAACAATTGCGTGAAGACCAGGGCCGCGGCGGCACAGCCAAGGGCGGGTGCGGCAAAACTGGGGGTCGCGGCCGGGCCCAGCCGCCCATGCCGCGGGCGCAACAACGCCAGAAGACCTGCACCGGCCACCAACCACAAACCGACTGCCCAAAATACCTGGTGCAGCTGGCCCAGCTGCACCCCGCCCAACGCCGCCACCCACGCCCCGGCCAACGCCCAGCACCCGCGCAGGTCTACGCGGCCGGGCTCCAGATCCGACTCCCCCTTCGAACGCCGGGACAAGGCTGCATGCATCAGGTCCGCGAGCCTGCCCATGGCGAGTGCCGCGTGCCATTTGCTTTCTGAGGTGTGATCACGCCGCGCGTAGGAACCCATGCCCTCCAGTGCACACGTTTCCGCTGCCGTGCATTCAGCGTCGGCGCCCGACTGTGGAGAAACACGCCCGATGATCCGGAGAACGAGAAGAGGGGCGCCGACCGGTTCCCGCACTCCCGGGGTTGGCCGGTCCGATGGGCGATTCAGGTGATTCTGCCGGGCGTCAGCAACTTAAGGAAAAAATGCCTGTTGGTCGTAGCCCAGGTTCATCGGTGGTTCAGATCCAGGCGGTCGGCTCATCGAAGCAGAGTCCGCAGTCGGCCTCCAGGGCTTCTTCGGCACTGCCCCCGGGGCTTCCGCGTCGGGACACCAGTTCGGACACGGGCCCAGGTTGGCCCCGATGTGCGGTAGATGCGCCTAGGCGCGGCCCACGCTTCGGTTCCCATGCTCCAGGACTCAATGTGTTCCCCGAGATAACTGGCAGATAAGGGCATGTCTAGATCTTTCTGCGAGTGTCGAACATCGGGCTTTGCGACTCTCAGCCGCGGCGGCGCCTGGCCCGTGCGCCGAACGCATCGAGTGCGGCGAGGATCTCCGGCGCCTGCCAGACACGGTTCCTGCGGCCGGTGTTGGTCTGAGTGAGCACCTCGGCGTCGACCAGCCGGTCGATGGCTTTCTGGGCCGCGACGTCGCTGATCTGCAACTCACCGGCCAGGGTCTTTGCGTTCACCACGGGTTGGCGGAGCAGGTAGCTCTTCGCCTTGTGCACGGATGAGTCGCTTCGGGCCATGATCAAGTCGTCCCAGCGCGCAGCTGCGTCTTGGATGTCTCTCACGAGTACACGGCCGTTCCGGATCGCGGCAAAGGATGCCTCCGCCACGGCGGTGACGATGGCGCTTGTGTTCCCGGCCCGATACTCGGTCAGCGCTCGGAAGTAGGCATCCGTGTCGTAGAGGAGCCCGGCCGAGACGGGCACGGTGACATTGCGGGTCAGGCCGCCGTGGCGGAGCATGCCCTGCAGGAGTGCCCGTCCGGTCCGGCCATTGCCGTCGGGGAAGGGATGGATGGTCTCGAATTGCGCGTGCGCAATCGCCGCCTGGATGAGCACCGGCACGTCCGTGCGCCGGGCGAATGCGACAACGTCGGCCATCAGGCTGGAAACGCGGGTGTGGTGGGGCGGCACAAACGCTGCGGCGTGCGGCGAAATGCTGCCGCCGCCGATCCATACCTGTTCGTTGCGCCAATAACCGACATATTCGGGCGCAGTGTCCCGCAGCAACGCATCGTGCATCGCGATGATCGAGTGCTCATCCAAATGGTCGGACAGCGCGATGGCCGCGGTCATGGCGCGAACGTTTGCGACGACCAAGCGCGCGTTCCCGGACTTCGACTCGCCGATCTCCGCGAGGGCCACCTGCTTGGCGCTGGAGGTGAGGTTCTCCACTTCCGAGCTGGAAGCAGACTCGCTGCGCAGCAGGATGGATGCGAACGGGGCGGCCATCGTTCCGGCCTCGGCGTCGAATCGGGCGAGTTCCTGGCTCGCATCATCGGCTAGGGCGATCACCTCGGCGGGCAGAGCAACCGGTGCTGCAGCGATGAGCGGCGGGACGGCGGCCCGGTAGTCGCCGCGGGCCTAGAGCTTGGCCCTACGTGAGGCGACTTCGTTCCCGGCGCGCACCCACGGGCGTGCTTCGTATCCGGTCGCCGGCCAGACGCCGGACTGCTGCTTATCTGTGGTCACCATCCAAACATACCAAAGGCTATGCGCTTAGCCTTTGGTATGGACGACGCTTGACAACGTTATCAAAGTCGAAACAGCCACACACCCACCGCACAGAACACTTGGTGCAGCTGCAATCCTCCCAGCGCCGCAACTCAGGCATCGGCCAACGCCCAGCACTCGCGGAGATCAACCCGACCGGGCTCGGTATCCGGCTCCGCTTTCGGCCGCCGGGCCATTCGGGCGCGTAAGGCATCCGCCAGCTTGACACATGCCGGACTTAGATATTTTCCGCCACTCGATTCGTTGCACCGATCGCCTCGACCGCATTGCGACAGCCCACGAGTTGCCGGTCCGCCGAACATGGGCCGCCCGGCCCGACGCGTTGAGGGAAGCCTTCCGCTCGCCCGCCGTCCACGAGCGACAAGCTCCAACGGGTTGCCTGCACGCTGGGCACCCCCTGCGCTTGAGCGCGAAATTTCCGGCCAACACCGTCAAGGCCACGGTCACAATGCGTGGTGGACGGCCGTCGGTGCACCACGTGCCCAGACAGTGCGTGACGAGCGCGCGCTCCGTAAGGTCGAATTCCCCGGCTGCGGCACGAAGGCCCCTGTGGGCAACTCCTGCCCACAGAAGGGAGGCGTTGGACTTCCTGGCCAGGCAGACCAAGGGAACGCAGGCCCCCAACTTTCCGGCTGTGCCGGAGCCAAGGGCGGGCATCCCCTTCCGGCCGTCCTGCAGTGACCAAGCAGCCCGGTGACCCCGCCTCCGACATGGCCACGGCCCGGGAAACTCATTCAAAGACCACGTGTTCGCGCAGGTTCCCCATCAGGGCCGGACCAATGCCGCTCACGGCATCAAGTTCGCTGAGGTTCTTGAACGGGCCGTTGGCCTGCCGGAATTCCAGGATGCTGCCCGCCAGCGAGGGACCGATGCCCGGCAGCTCCTCCAATTGCGCCTGCTCCGCGGTGTTCACATTGATTTTCCCCGGCGGCACGCCTGGCCCGCCCGCACCCTCCGAACGGCTGGAATCCAGAACCCCGGGCACCGGAACCTGTCCGGTCTCGCCACGGCGCGGGATGCGGATTTGTTCGCCATCACGGATCTGTGCCGCCAAGTTGATCGCCTCCGGAGCGGCATCCTTCGCCAGCCCGCCGGCCAGTTCCACCGCGTCAAGCACCCTGGATCCCAGCGGCAGGGAGTACACCCCGGGTTTCTTCACGGCTCCAACCAAGTGGACCACGGCGCTCACACCGCTTCCCGGCGGGCCGGTGGTGCCCGGTTTCGGAGGTCCTTGCTCCGTCTCCGGGGTCTCCTCCGGTTCCGGTGGCGGATCTTGGGCACCCGGCTCCGCCGCGGGATCCGTCTGGCCGCTCTCCGCCACTTCCAAGGGGATGGACTCGGCACCCCTTGGAGCACGCGGCGGCGGGTTGAACAGCAACGACACCGAGATCCAGGTCAGGGCTCCGAGGATCAGGACAATCGCGGCGGACCTGCCAATGAGCACGCGCAGGCGGCCCGGGACCGGAGCCAGGTTGCTCCGTTCGGCATGATCCACCCACTCGTGCGAGCCCATGTCCTCCAGTGCACACGACCCCCGGTGCCGTGCGGGACGGGAACCGCCGGGTTGTGGAGAACCACGGCCCGCGGCAGCCCAAGGTCTGAAGCGGAGAATGCGCTAAGGGGTTCCGGAAGCCTCGGGATTGGCCGGCTCGTCCGGTGACGCCGAGGTTGGCGTGACGGGCGTACCCTGGGCCGAGGGCGAGGCTGTGCGGCGGCGCGATTCCCGACGCGGCTCAATGTTGCGGGGCCTAGGCACCGGTTTCGCTTTTGGTTCGGGCCTTGGTTTCGGTTCCGCTTTTGTCTTGGGCTCGTGCCGTACAGGTCCGGGCACCGGGGGTGCGATGCCTCCGGAAATCGCCACGGCCAGCACGCCGGCACCAGTGTGGGCGCCAAGCACTGCGGGGACCGGGACCGCCAGCACTTCCAACAGCGAGGCCCCGGCCAGTTCCTGCACGATCTCCTCGGCGGCGTCCTGGTTCCCGAAGTAGTGCACCGCCAGGCGCGCTTCGGGCCCCCGGGCGGCCGCCTCGTCGCGGGCAATGGCCACCAGTCGGGCCAGCGTGCGCGAATGCGTGCGCACCTTTTCGTGGGCGACGATCTGCCCGTCGCGCACCGAAAGGATCGGCTTGACGTTCAGCAGCGTGCCCAGCACCGAGGCCAGGGTGCCGATGCGCCCGCCGCGGCGCAGCTGCTCCAGTGAGGGGACGGCGAAGTACACGTGGTTTTCGGCGGCGCGGTTGGCCACTGCCTCAAGCTCGGCCAGCGGCGCACCCGCGGCGGCAAGTTCCACGACGTCCATCACCGTGAAGCCCTCTGCCAGGGCCACGGTGAGTGAATCGACGACGGTGACGGGTACCGGCGAGGACTCGGCCGCCAGGCGTGCGGCGTCCACCGTCCCGGAGAGCGCCGAGGAGAGGTGGATGGAAATGATTTCCTTCACCCCGGCATCGGCGAGTTCCCGGTAGGCGCGCAGCATCTGTCCCGGCGCCGGGCGCGAGGTGCGCACCGCCTTGCCCATCGCCAGGCCCAGGGCCAGTTCGGTGGGCACATCGTCGGTGCCCTCGGAGAAGATCTGCTCGTCGACCATCACCGGCATGGGCACCACGCGCAGGAAGCGCGCGTGCTGCCGCACCCAGTCCTCCGGCAGCGCCGCGGCGGAGTCGCTGACCACGCCCACCGGAACCAGGCCCCGGGCGGGGCGGGCACGGTGGGCGGGATCCGCAACGCGCTGCTTCCAGAGCCGCCCCATCCAACCGCCGGTGCGGGTGGGCCGCGGCGGTGTGGGGGGTGGCTGCTGGGTGGCGTCCATATCTGTAGGCTACCTGCCGCCCCTAGGAGGCAGGAACCACGTTCACCAGTTTCGGCGCACGCACGATGACCTTGTTGATGGCGGCGCCGTCAAGGTAGCGGACGACCGCCTCGTCGGCCAGGGCCAGGGCCTCGAGTTCCTCGGCGGTGATGTCGACCGAGACCTCCAGGCGTGCCCGGACCTTGCCCTTGATCTGCACGACGGCGGTGACGGTGTCCTGGACCAGTAGGGCCTCGTCGACCGTCGGCCAGCCGGCGTTGGCGACCGAGGGCTCGTGGCCCAGCGCCGCCCACATGTCCTCGGCCGTGTACGGGGCGAAGAGCGAGAGGATGACGGCCACGGCCTCCGCTGCTTCGCGGACCGCCGGATCCGACGCGCCGGCGCCGGAGTCGATGGTCTTGCGGGTCGCGTTGACCAGCTCCATCAGCTTGGCGACGACGACGTTGAATTTGCCGCCCTCGAGCATGCCGGCCGCCTCGTGCACCGCCTTGTGGGTAACCTGGCGCAGCGCCTTGTCGCCGCTGGCCGGATCGGTTCCCGGGGTGCTGTCGACGTCCTGGGCCATGCGCCAGGCGCGGGCCAGGAACTTGGCCGATCCGCCCGGGGAGACATCGGCCCAGTCCACGTCGTCCTCCGGCGGGGAGGCGAAGATCATGGTCAGGCGCACGGCGTCGACGCCGAACTTGTCCAGCTGCTCGCCCAGGTCCACGCCGTTGCCCAGCGACTTGCTCATGGCCTTGCCGCCGTTGAGCACCTGGCCCTGGTTCAGCAGCGCGCTGAAGGGTTCCTTCACGTCGATCAGCCCCAGGTCGAAGATGACCTTGGTGAAGAAGCGCGAGTAGAGCAGGTGCAGGATGGCGTGCTCGACCCCGCCGACGTACTGGCCCACCGGCATCCAGTCGCGCACGGCCTTCGGGTCGAACGGTCCCTCGGTGTAGTGCGGGGAGACGAAGCGCAGGAAGTACCAGGAGGAGTCCACGAAGGTGTCCATGGTGTCGGTGTCGCGCTTGGCGGCGGCCCCGCACTTCGGGCAGGGAACGTTGACCCAGTCCTCGGCCGCGGCCAGGGGGGACGTGCCCTTCGGGGCGAGCTGTTCGCCGCGCAGGTCATCGGGCAGGCGCACCGGCAGCTGGTCGTCGGGAACCGGGACCTCGCCGCAGTGTGCGCAGTGGATGATCGGGATCGGGGTGCCCCAGAAGCGCTGGCGGCTCAGCAGCCAGTCGCGCAGGCGGAAGTTGACGAACTTCTCGCCGGTTCCGGCAGCCTCGACGATCTCGATGGCGCGGGCGATGCCCTCGGCCTTGGGCAGGCCGTCCAGCTCGCCGGAGTTCACCAGGGTTCCCTCGCCGGCGGTGGCGACACCGGTCTCGGCCGGGTCCTCTTCGCCGGTGTCAAGCACCACGCGCACCGGCAGGTCGAAGGTGCGGGCGAAGTCAAGGTCGCGCTGGTCGTGTGCCGGGACGGCCATGATCGCGCCGGTTCCGTAGTCGGCCAGCACGTAGTCAGCGGCCCAGACCGGCAGTTTCTCGCCGTTGAGCGGGTTGGTGGCGTAGCGGCCGGTGAACACGCCGGTCTTCTCGCGCTCGGTGGCCTGGCGCTCGATCTCGCTCAGCGCCTTGACCTGCTCCTGGTAGGCTTCCAGGGCTTCGCGGTGTTCCTCGGTGACCAGTTCGTTCGCCAGCTCGGCGTCGGCGGCGACCACGAAGAACGTGGCGCCGTGCAGGGTGTCCGGGCGGGTGGTGAAGACCGTGGTCTTGTGGGCGTCCTTGCCGCCGGCGGCCTCGATGACGAAGTCGACGTGGGCGCCCTCCGAGCGGCCGATCCAGTTCTTCTGCATGGCCAGCACGCGCTCGGGCCAGTGGCCCTTGAGCTCTTCCATGTCATCGAGCAGGCGGTCGGCGTAGTCGGTGATCTTGAAGTACCACTGGTTCAGCGATTTCTTGGTGACGACGGTTCCGCAGCGTTCGCAGGCGCCGTTGACGACCTGCTCGTTGGCCAGCACGGTCTGGTCGGTGGGGCACCAGTTCACCGGGTGGTTCTTGCGGTAGGCCAGGCCCTTTTCGTAGAAGCGGGTAAACAGCCACTGGGTCCAGCGGTAGTATTCCGGGTCCGAGGTGTGGATGCGGCGGTCCCAGTCGGCGGAGATCGCATAGCGCTTGAAGCTGGCGGCCTGCGTGTCGATGTTCTTGTAGGTCCACTCGGCGGGGTGGGCGTTGCGCTTGATGGCAGCGTTCTCGGCCGGCAGACCGAAGGAGTCCCAGCCGATCGGGTGCATCACGTCATAGCCCTGCTGGCGCCAGTAGCGGGAGACGACATCTCCCATGGCGAAGGCCTCGGCGTGGCCCATGTGCAGGTCGCCGGAGGGGTAGGGAAACATGTCAAGCACATAGCGGCGTTCTGCGCTGCCGTCGTCCTTGGGCGTGAAGACCCCGAGTTTGTCCCACACCGGGGCCCACTTGGCTTCCATCTCCTGGAAGCTGTAGGCCGCTGCGGTGGACTCGTTGTCAGCGGTTTCGGTGCCGGTCGGCTGGGTGCTCACTATCGGGTTTCGCCTTCTTCTGTTCATGCGCCTGTGGGTGGAACGTGGCTGTCCTGCTGGTTGCTGGCGTGCATCGGCGGCGTAGGCCCCCCTGACACACAAAAGCCCCTTGCATGCAAGGGGCGGCCGCATGGGGGGGTGTTTATCCCATGCGGCTAACTTAGCAAGAGCACTGCGTTCATGCCCCATATTCTACCCCACAAGGTGCCGGTCCCGCGGGCGCGCCGGAGGCACGCCCGCCCCCGGGGGCCGTCCGCAGTGGCCTACGGCACGTCCTGATCGACCCAGTCGAAGGTGCGGGTGACGGCCTTCTTCCACAGGCGCAACTGCCGATCGCGCTCCGCCGGTTCCATGGCCGGCTCCCATCTCTTGTCCTCGGACCAGTTGGCGCGCAGCTCCCCGAGGTCCTTCCAGAAGCCGACGGCCAGCCCGGCGGCGTAGGCGGCGCCCAGCGCGGTGGTCTCGGTGACCTTAGGGCGGATCACCGGAACCCCGAGCAGGTCCGCCTGGAATTGCATCAGCGCGTCGTTGGCGACCATGCCGCCATCGACCTTGAGTTCGGTGAGCGGGACCCCGGAATCGGCGTTCACGGCATCCAGCACTTCCCGGGTCTGGAAGGCGGTGGATTCCAGCGCCGCCCGGGCAATGTGGTTCTTGTTGGCGTAGCGGGTCAGCCCCACGATGGCCCCGCGCGCGTCCGCACGCCAGTAGGGGGCGAAGAGCCCGGAGAATGCGGGCACGATGTACACCCCGCCGTTGTCCTCCACGCTGGCTGCCAGTTCCTCGACCTCCGCAGCGGTGGAGATCATCCCGATGTTGTCGCGCAGCCACTGCACCAGCGAACCGGCCACGGCGATCGACCCTTCCAGCGCATAGACCGGTGCGGCGTCGCCCAGCTTGTAGCCCAGGGTGGTCAGCAGGCCGTTCTTGGAGCGGACGATTTCCGTCCCGGTGTTGAAGATCAGGAAGCAGCCGGTGCCGTAGGTGTTCTTGGCCTCCCCGGCCTCGAAGGCAGCCTGCCCGAACGTGGCCGCCTGCTGGTCGCCCAGGATCCCGGCGATCGGCACCTCGCGCAGAAGCTGCGAGGTGTGCACGGTTCCGTAGACCTCGGAGGAGGACTTGATGGCGGGCATCATGGAGACCGGCACCCCGAAGTCGGCCAGAATCCCCCGGTCCCACTCCAGCTTCTCCAGGTCCATGAACAGCGTGCGCGAGGCGTTGGTGACGTCGGTGATGTGCACCCCGCCATCGGTGCCGCCGGTCAGGTTCCAGGTCACCCAGGTGTCCGTGGTGCCAAAGAGCAGGTTTCCCGCCTCCGCCTCCTGGCGGGCGCCCTCCACATTGTCCAGGATCCATTTGACCTTGGTGCCGGAGAAATAGGGTGCCAGCGGCAGGCCCACGCGTTCCTTGTACCGGTCGACTCCCCCGTCGGCGGCCAGTTCCTCGACGATGCCCTGGGTGCGGGTGTCCTGCCAGACGATGGCGTGGTGGATGGGCTTGCCGGAGCGCCTGTCCCACACCACGGTGGTTTCGCGCTGGTTGGTGATGCCCACGGCGGCAATGTCGTGCCGGGTGAGGTTGGCTTCGGCCAGTGCGATGCCGATGACCTTGCGGACGTTGTTCCAGATCTCCACCGCATCGTGCTCAACCCATCCCGCATGCGGAAAGATCTGCTCGTGTTCCATCTGCCCCGTGGAGACCACGGTGCCGGCATGGTCGAAGACGATGGCCCGGGAACTGGTGGTGCCCTGGTCGATCGCGATGACGTAGTTGTTCATGTCGGTGCCTTTCAAAGGTGCCGTTCAGGGGGGTCGCGCTCGACGACGGAAAGCGTCGTGCGGTGCGCGGAGTCAGGCGTTGCTCAGGGCCACATGCGCCCCGTGCTCCTCGGTGAGCACGCGCCGGCAGTCATCGACCTGCGCTGCGGTATCGGCTGCGTCCCAGCCGAGCACGGGCGCCAGCGCCTCGGCCACCTGGGCCAGCAGCGACTCGGTCACCCGTCCCCGGAAGGCCAGCGAGGTGCGGCGGATGAACACGTCGGCCAGCGTCCCGACCTGCTCGTGCGTGCCCAGGTAGCGCACCTCCGCCGCGGAGAGTTCCGGACACCCGGGCAGCGTCGGGTCGTGGGGGCCGATGTGCTCCAGCACGGCGTCGGCACGGGTGCCGTAGCGCTGCAGCAGCACCTCGAGCCGCGCCCGCGGTGCCAGTGCGGCGCGCTGGGCGAACCAAGCCTCCAGTTCCGCCGGGGTCTTGGGGTAGTCTTTTCCCCCGCCGATGGGAAGCATGCGGTTGCCGGGGACCGGGGAGACCCCGAGTTCGGCCAGCACCTTGTTGCCCAGCGTCTTGCCCAGCGCGCGGAACGTCGTCCACTTCCCGCCGACCAGACAAAGCATCGGGGTTCCCCCGGCCAGCCGCGAATGCTCGATCCGGTAGTCCCGTGAGACGAATCCGGGGGCGGTGTTCTCATGGCTCGGCAGCGGACGCACCCCGGAGAACCTGTAGACGATCTGCTCCTCTCCGACCTTGATGGAGGGGAAGACGTGGCCGATCAGCTCGAAGAAGTACGCGACTTCCGCATCGGTGCAGCGCGCCGGTTCCCCCATGTCCGCATCGATGTCAGTGGTGCCCACCAGCACCCGGTCCCCCAGCGGGTAGATCAGCACGATGCGCCCGTCGGAGTGCTCGAAGAAGATCTCCCGCCCGTCGCAGGCGGCCAGCAGCCCGGGATGATCCAGCACGATGTGGCTGCCCTTGGTCCCGCCCATGAAGCGGCTCGGGGTGCCGATCACCGCATTGGTCTGATCCACCCAGGCCCCGGTGGCGTTGACGATGACCTGGGCGTCGAAGTCGAACTCCTCCCCGGTGAGCTCGTCGCGCAAGTGCGCCCCGCGCTCGCCGTGCCCGATGAGGGCCACGTAGTTGCTGGCCCTCGCGTGCGGGTTTGCCTCCAGCCCGTCGCGCAGCACGTCCAAGGTGAGCCGCTCGGGATTGTGCACCGAGGCGTCGAAGTAGGTGGCGGTGTACTTCACGTCGGTCCGCAGCTTCGGGAGCACCGCGAGGGAGGCCTTGGCCCCGCGGAACCGGTGCCAGGGGGTGTTGCGGCCAATGGCCCCGGCGAACAAGTCGTACATGACCAAGCCGATCTTGATCAGCAGCGCCCCGCGTTCGGCCCGCAGCCCGGGTCGGTGGGTCACGAAGCGCAACGGGGCGGCCAGGAGCCCGGAGAAGGTGGAGAAGATCGGGACGGTGGTGCGCAGCGGCTTGACGTAGTGCGGCGCGATCTCCAGCAGCGTGTTGCGTTCCCGCACCGCCTCGTGGACCAGGCGGAATTCGCCGTTTTCCAGGTAGCGGATGCCGCCGTGGATCATGTGCGAGGAGGCGCCCGAGGCACCTTGGCAGTAGTCGCCGCGTTCCACCAGCGCCACGTCGACCCCCTGCAGCGCCAGGTAGCGGAAGGTCGCCACGCCATTGATGCCACCGCCCACGATGAGCACCTTGGCTCCGGGCCGGGCGCGCAGTGCCGCCAGTTGGGATCGGTGGGACGCTGCGGCTTCCACGGTGGGGCCATCCTTCGGTGTTGCAGTGGGCGTAAAGCGTGCTTCACATGGTCTTGTCGACATTACCGGGGCACCGGCGCGACCGCATAGCCCCGCGGGTGAAGCGTAGGCGAATCGTTGCCGAACCGGAGCCGCACATGTGCCCGTTTCCGCGCGCATTCACCCGTTCAGCCCCGCGCAGCGGATAGGCTGGAGGCATGCTCCCGATCCCGCCGCATGCCTCGCGCCGCGCCCTGAAAAGCATCCACCACATCCACGGCTCGGAGGTTTCCAGCTGGATGTACCCGGCCCTGGGCCCCTGCCGCGGCGTCATCCTGGCGGTTCACGGCTTCCGCGGCGACCACCACGGGCTGGCCCGCATCATCGGCCAGCTGCCTCACTACGCGATCATCGTGCCTGACCTGCCCGGCTTTGGCGCCTCGACACCCTTCACCGGGGATCCGAACGCAGTTTCCGCCGCGGCGGCTCCGCGCCACGACGTGGCAGGCTACGGCGAGGTCATCGGCGCGCTGCGCGGGCAGTTGGGGCTGGGCCCGGAGACCATCCTGCTGGGGCACTCCTTCGGCACCATCGTCGCGGCAACGTACCTGGCGCGGCACCCGGGTTCCTTTGCACAATTGGTGCTCATCAACCCGATCTGCGAGCCCGCGCTGGAGGGCAGCCAGGCGGCGATGTCCCGGGCCGCCGGGGCGTACTACGCCGCCGGGGAAAGGCTGCCGGCCGCAGCGGGCGAGGCGCTGCTGCGCTCGCGCCTGGTCACCGACATCATGTCGCTGGCCATGCTCAAGTCCAGGGATCCGGCGATGCGCTCCTATGTCGTTGACCAGCACCGGCGCTACTTCTCCGGTTTCACCTCGCGCAGCACCCTGCGCGAGGCCTATGGCGCCTCGATCACCGCGACGGTGCGCGACGTCGCGGCCCGCATCAACGAGCCCACGCTGCTGGTGGTCGGAGAGCACGACGAATTGGGATCGATCCGCGCCCAGCGCGCGCTCGCCCGCAGCTTCCCGCGGGCCCGGATGCGGGTCATTGGCGATGTCGGGCACTTGATCCACTACGAAAAGGCGGCCGAGGCCGCATCGCTCATCGAGGACTTCCTGGCCTCCGAGCATCCCTGGGCGCCGCAAGGCATGCCGCGCACCACGTACCGTGACCGGACCGCGGGTGTGGCGACAGGCAACCACGCACAGCACAACAACTAGGGCCCGGGCGAACGTCGCGCCACGCCGGCATCTGCCACCGGATCGACCACGCGATCAGAGGATCCCGTCCGGATCGATGCGAAGGGAGACGACTGGCTCCTTCGCCGCGCTGAAGGTGGCGCGCAGGGCGCGCAGGGCAGCGGTGACCGCAGGGCCCTGGGCGTAGGAGAAGAACAGCAGCCAACGGTGCTCTCCCTCCCCCAGCAGCACCGGCCCGTGCCGGCGCACCTCATCGCCCACCTCCAGCGCCGCCATGAACTTGTCGGCGGTCGCCGCGGGCCCCTTGACCATGGCGGTGCGCACGGCCGGGGGCAGGCCCAGGGTGCGCCGCTCATCGAGTTCGGCCTCCGCGTAGGCTGCGGCGTCGAAGCGCACCAGGGCGCGCATCGGCTCGCCCGGTTCCCCGGCAACCACCACGGTGCCGCCGCCCGGACGGCCGTCGGCCGCATCGCGCCCGCGGGCCAGGTGCGCGGCACCCATCCAGCGGTTGAGTACTTCCTCGCCGGTGCGCAGCCCTTCGCGGGCCATCATTCGGTCCCCGTCCAGCAACAGCACCGCCGCGTACCCGTCCTGGGCCACCGGCTCGGCACCCGGGGTTGCCACGACCAGCGCCGGGGCCGCAGGCACGGTGTACAGCGGCTTGGCCCCGGTGGCGGCGACTACCTTGACATGGGGAAAGGCGCGGCCCAGTTCCTCGGCGGTGCGGTCCGCGCCGATGGATGCGGCGCGCAGGCGCATGAATCCGCACTCGACGCAGTTCCAGGGGTTTGCCACCAGTCCGCACCAGCCACAGGCCGGCGCCCCGCGGGCATCGTCAAGGGCCAGCGGGCCGTTGCAGGCGGTGCAGCGGGCGGGGGTGCGGCAACGTTCGCAGCGCAGCGCGGGCATGAACCCGGTCCGTGCCACCTGCACCAACACCGGCCCGTGGGCCAGCGCCGCCTTGGCCTCGCGCCAGGCTGCCGCGGGGAGCCGGGCCGCGTGCAGCATCGGGTCCCGGTCGGCCTCGAATTCGTCGGAGGCGGCGATGACCCGCGGCGCGTGGGCGCGCAGCAGTTTCCGCTCCGCGACAAGTTCGGCGGCCCAGCCGCTGCGGATCAGCCGCTGCGCCTCGGCGCTTCGCCCGGGAGCAGCAAGCAGCAGGCCGGCGTTCTCGATCCCGCACCGCAGCAGCAGCACCTCGCGGGCGTGGTGGTACGGGGCGCGCGGCTCGGCGTGGGAATTGTCGGCATCGTCCCAGATGATCGCCAGGCCCAGGTCCTTCACCGGGGCGAAGGCGGCATTGCGGGTGCCGACCACCAACCGGGCCTGCCCGCGGGCGACACGCAGGAAGTTGCGGTAGCGGGGGGTCGCGCCGTCCTCGGCGCTGAGTCGGGCGTAGCCGTGGTCGCCGATGCGCTCATCGAGGGTGGTGCAAAGCCGGGTGAGGTCGCGGGCGTCGGGGACCACGATGAGCACGCCGCGTCCGGAGGCCAGGGTCAGTTCGGCGGCCTCGAGCAACAGCGCCGGCCAGTCCCCGGGCCTGTTGGGCACCGCCGAGAGCACCGCGCGCGGCGCTCCTCCGGTCCGCAGCGCCTGGGCGTAGTCCGCCCCGCCGTGGTACTCCGAGAGCAAGGCGGCGGAGGGTTCGACGGGCCCGTCCGGCGAGGGTTCCTCCGCCGGGGAATCCCTGACGGCGTATTTCTCGGTCTCGACCCTGGCCATGCGGGCAGGGACGGCCGAGCGCAGCACGTCCCAGACCCCGCCGGCATAGCGTTCGGCCACGGCGCGGGCCACTGCAAGCACCGGGGCGGAGAGGACAACCTCCGGCGACACCACGGTGCGCAGCGGCTGCAGCTTGATCCCGGGATCGGAGTGCTCGAGCCTTTCGGCGAGGAGACCCGCCAGTTCCTGCCCGCCAAAGCGAACCTTGACCCGGACCCCGGGTTGCGCCGCCTCGTCGAGCTCGGCCGGCACCAGGTAGTCGAAGGGGCGGTCCAGGTGCGGGACGGGGGAATCGATCACGACCCGGGCGACTGGCAGTTCCTCGGCCATGTTGGGGATGCCGGGCAGAGGGGATGACAGGTCAAAGCCCGCCAACAACGATGGTTGGGCCGAGCGCTCCATGCACCGCACCTCCCCTTTACCCGCCTTGAGAATTACCCTACCGTCGACATCCGGCCACCTTTGGCCAACCCGGTCGAAACGCTCTTAACCGAAAATCGGGTGCCGCATCGCCTCGCGGGCGCGGCACCCGATCCCCGCAAAACGTCTTCGGGCCGGAGAATCGCCCCTTAGGCGTTGAAGTACGCCTTGAGGGCGTCGACGCGGTCCAGGTTTTCCCAGGTGAAGTCGGCCTCCTCACGGCCGAAGTGCCCGTGCGCGGCGGTCTTCTGGTAGATCGGGCGCTTGAGGTCTAGGTCCTCGATGATGCCCAGCGGGCGCAGGTCGAAGATCTCATTGATCGCGGCGGTGATCTTGGCCGGGTCGACGGTCTCGGTGCCGAAGGTCTCCACGTACAGGCCCACCGGGCGAGCCACGCCGATGGCGTAGGCGACCTGGACCTCGACGCGTCGTGCCAGGCCGGCCGCGACCACGTTCTTGGCCACCCAGCGCATGGCGTAGGCGGCCGAGCGGTCGACCTTCGAGGGATCCTTCCCGGAGAAGGCGCCGCCGCCGTGGCGGGCGTAGCCGCCGTAGGTGTCGACGATGATCTTGCGGCCGGTCAACCCGGCATCGCCCACGGGCCCGCCGATGATGAAGGGGCCCGAGGGGTTCAGGATGATGCGGGTCTCGGAGGTGTCAAGCTCCGTGCCGGCAAGCACCGGGTTGACGACCTCTGCCAACAGGCCGTCCTTCAAATCCTCCAGCGAGAACTCGGAGGCGTGCTGGGAAGAGACCACGATGGTCTGCACGGAGACCGGCTGGTCCCCGTCGTAGCCGATGGTGACCTGGGTCTTGCCGTCGGGGCGCAGCAGCGACAGCGTGCCGTCCTTGCGGACCTGGGTCAACCGCTCGGAGAGGCGGTGCGCCAGGTGGATCGGGGTGGGCATCAACGTCGCTGTCTCATCCGAGGCGTAGCCGAACATCAGTCCCTGGTCGCCGGCGCCCTGGGCATCGCGCGGGTCAACGGCGGTGCCCTCGCGGACCTCCAGCGAGTTGAAGACGCCGTCGGAGATTTCCTGCGACTGCTGCCCGATGGACACCGAGACGCCGCAGCGCGCACCGTCGAAGCCGTTGGCCGAGGAGTCGTAGCCGATGTCCAGGATGGTGCGGCGGACGATCTCCGGGATCTCCACATAGCCGTCGGTGGTCACCTCGCCCGCCACGTGCACCAGTCCGGTGGTGGTCAAGGTCTCCACGGCGACCCGGGAGTTGGGGTCCTGGGCCAGCATGGCGTCGAGGATGGCATCGGAGATCTGGTCACAGATCTTGTCCGGGTGGCCCTCCGTAACCGATTCGGAGGTGAAGAGGCGGAGCTGCGGGGATTCTAAAGTCACTGTGCCACTCTACCGGTAACAGCACACGCCGGTCAGATCAGCGGATCGTCGAGGTCATGTGGAAGTGGCCACACCGTCATGATGACAATTCGTGGCGCACCGCGGCGCTTCATAACGCCGCGCGGAAGCAAACTTGACTCTTTTCCCGGCCGCCGGGGCCGTCAGTGCCGCCGGGCCGGGGCCAGCGCCCGTCCCACCGCATCGATGACGGAGGCGGCCACTTCGTCCTTGGACCCGGAGGCGTGCACCGCGGCGGCGCCGTCGGCGAAGAGGATGGTCACCGAGTTCTCGTCTGTCCCGAAGGTCAGGTTCTCCCCCACCTCGTTGACGACGAGCATTTCACAGCCCTTGCGCTTCAGCTTCGCCGCCCCGTACTCGAGCACTCCCGCCTCCGCGTCGCCGGTCTCCGCGGCAAAGCCCACGATCAGTTGCGGCAGGTCGCCGGCGCTGCCCGCGGCGGTGCGGTCGGCAACCAGCGTGGCCAGGATGTCCGGGTTGCGCACCAGGGTGATCACCGGGTCGGCGTGGTCGTCGGACTTCTTGATCTTCGAATCCACGTATTGGGCAGGCCGGAAGTCGGCGACAGCTGCGCTCATGATCAGCGCATCCGCGCCTCGGGCGGCCTCGGTGACGGCCACCTGCAGCTGTCGGGCGGTGGAGGCCGTGCTGAGTTCGACGCCGGCAGGAGCCGGCACATCCATGTGGGCGGCGATGAAGCGGACGGTGGCGCCGGCGGCCAGTGCTGCCTTGGCCAGGGCGATGCCCTGCCGGCCCGAGGAGCGGTTGCCCAGGTAGCGCACGGGGTCCAGCGGCTCGCGGGTGCCTCCGGCGGAAATCGCGACGATCTTCCCGGCCAGCGGAGAGGCGGCCCCTGCCGCCAGGTCCACCGCACCCGCCGCGTCGGGCAGGGACGCACCCGGCGTTCCTGCCAGATACGGCCCGAGGGCCGCGAAGATGTCCTCGGGCTCGGGGAACCGGCCGGCACCGGAGTCCTTGCCCGTCAGGCGTCCGACGGCGGGCTCGATCACGTGCACGCCGCGGCTGCGCAGCAGTGCCACGTTGGCGACGGTGGCGGGGTGCTCCCACATTTCGGTGTGCATGGCCGGGGCCATGACCACCGGGGCGCCGGTGGCCAGCAGCGTGCCGGTGAGCAGGTCGTTGGCCATCCCGGCGGCGGCCCGTGCCATGACGTCGGCCGTGGCGGGTGCGATGACCACCAGGTCCGCTTCCTGCCCGAGGCGGACATGGTTGACGGTGTCCACCGCCTCGAACACGCTGGTGCGCACCGGGCGTCCGCTCAGCGCCTCCCAGGTCGCAAGGCCAACAAATTCGAGCGAGGCCGCCGTGGGGATGACGTCGACCTGGTGGCCGGCCTCTTTAAACAGCCGTAGCAGCAAAGCTGCCTTGTAGGCGGCGATCCCTGCGGATACACCTAGGACAATGCGCTTCACTGCTACCACCGATGCGTTAGTGCGTCGCGCCGGCCCGGGGGTGTGTGGCCCGTTACGGCCGCATCTCCCGGGTGCGCCGGCACCCACGCGTTGTAATCGTTTGCGGCCGAGTGGCTACTCGGCGGCTTCCTCGATCTTCGAGACGTTGAGCATGCCCTCGTTGATTTCGCGCAGGGCAATGGACAACGGCTTTTCGTTCAGGCGGGTGTCGACCAGCGGGCCGACGTACTCGAAGAGGCCTTCGTGCAGCTGTGCGTAGTACGCGTTGATCTGGCGTGCGCGCTTGGCGGAGTTGATCACCAAGGCGTACTTCGAATCGGTGGTGGTCAGCAGCGAGTCGATGGACGGGCTGATGATGCCTTCAAGGTTCGTGTTCACGAAGCCTCCAAATAACTAGATGGTGGATCAAGACGTAAGGGGGTACTGCATCCGCCGGGACGCGGCGGGTCTTGCACAAAAGTTTATTAGCGTGCGTGCGGGGTCAGCCCCATGAGGGTCACCAGCTCGTTTGCGGCCCGCGAAATGTCGTCGTTGACGATGGTCACGTCAAATTCCGATTCCGCGGCAAGTTCCAGTTTAGCGGTTTCCAGCCGGCGCTGCTGCTCCTCGGGGGTTTCGGTGCCGCGGCCCACAAGTCGGCGCACCAATTCCTCCCAGCTGGGAGGGGCCAGGAACACGAATGTCGCGTCCGGCAAATTCTCTTTCACCTGGCGTGCGCCCTGCAGGTCGATCTCCAGTAGCACCCGCTTCCCCGCGGCCACCGCCTCCTGGACCTTGGTGCGGATGGTGCCGTAGCTGTTCTGGCCGTGCACGACTGCCCACTCGAGCATTTCCCCGTTTTCGACCAGTTCTCCGAACTTCTCCGGACCCACGAAGAAGTAGTGCACACCGTCGACTTCGCCCGGGCGCGGGTTGCGCGTCGTGGCGGAAACCGAGAGCCACACCTGGGGATAGTTGTCGCGAATGTAGGTGGAGATCGTTCCCTTCCCTACGGCCGTGGGACCGGCGAGGACTGTGACCGCGGGGTGGGGGCTAACCGTCATGGTGTGCTTCGTTACTCTTTCGTTTTGGGTGGCGATTGCTGGAAATGATCCACCAATGCGATGCGCTGTTTGCGCCCCAGCCCGCGCAGGCGTCGGCTGGGTGAGATGCCTAGTCTATCGATAAGCGTGTGGGCGCGGATTTCACCGACGCCGGGGACCGACTCCAGCAGGTCCATGACCCGCAGTCGTCCGATGGCCTCATCGTGGGGAACCAGGTCCAGAAGTTCATTGATGCCCAGCTTGCCGGCGCCGAACTGGTTCTTGATTTCGGCCCGGCGCGTGCGGGCCGCCAACGCCTTTGCCCGTGCGCGAATACGGTCCTCGTCTGAGAGTTCTCGCAGTACCATGCCTTTTGCCGCCGTTCCATCTATTGGGTCAAGCACCAGGGCAACAAGCCCTGAACTGAAGATAACTAATGATGGGCCTCGATGCAATGGTTAATCGCGCTGTGGCTACCGCAAATGCGTGAACGAGTGGCAAATTCCGGTCGTGGGGCGGGTTACCGGGACACGGGTGTAAGCAAGATCATCCCGCAATCTTCTCCCGGCGTCCGATGCGCGCCCCACATGCACCGATGTGCCACTCGCCCGGCGCCGGGACGGATCAGGCCACGGCCGGGTCTGGCCTGGCCGTTTCGCCCGTCCCCGAGGTGCCCCGAAGGGGACGACAATGCCCCCGGCGCGACCCCTTGGGGGGGTGCACCGGGGGCATTGACCTGGAACCGATACCGGTTGCACAGGCGTCCCGTGGCTAGAGCAGCGAATCCCGGGTTGCCGCGGCGGCGTCGCGCAGGGCTCCGGCGTCGGGACCTGCCTTGAGCACGTCGCGGCTGGAGGTGCCGAGCACCTGCGGCCAGAACGCGCCGAACGACGCCTTCATGTCCGCACCCGTTGCGCCCTGGGCGCCGAGGCCCGGTGCCAGGATCGGGGCGTTGGAGGCGGCCAGGTCGATGCCCAGCTCCTCCAATGCCGCGCCCACGGTGGCGCCGATGACCAGTCCGGTGGACCCGAACGGGGTCGCGCCGGCATTCTCGGCGGCCACCTGTCCGATGATGCCCTTGGCCACGGAGTCGGCGCCGCCGACGTGCTGCACGGACTTGCCTTCGGGGTTGGAGGTCAGGCCCAGGACGAACACGCCGCGGCCGGTGGCCGCAGCGAGGTCAAGGGCGGGGCGCAGCGACTCGTAGCCCAGGTACGGGCTCAGCGTCACGGCATCGGCAGCCAGCGGGCTGCCCTCCCCCAGCCAGGCATCCGCGTAGGCGGCCATGGTGGAGCCGATGTCCCCGCGCTTGGCGTCGGCGATGGACAGGACGTGGCCGTGGGCGCACAGCGCCAGGGTTTCCTCCAGCACCGCCAGGCCGCGCGAGCCGTGGCGTTCGTACAGCGCCACCTGCGGCTTGAGTGCCGCGACGTGCCCGGCCAGGGCCTCCACGACGGAAAGCGAGAAGCTGCGCAGCCCGTGCACGTCGTCTCCCAGCCCCCAGGCCGCCAGCAGGCCGGGGTGCGGGTCGATGCCCACGCACAGCGGACCGTGCTCGGCCATGGCAGCCGCAAGCCGCTGCCCGAAGGGGGCGCGGGCGGCAGCCGCGGCCGCCCGCGCTTCGGCGCTAGGCATTCGCGCCGTCCCGATTCACCGCGGCCGCTGCGGCGTTGGCCTCGGCAATGCCGGCAGCCTGCAGGGTCTTGGCGTGCTCCTGCAGCGAGGTGACGGTCCACTCGAAGTGGCGCATCGCATCGATCGCCTGGATCGCGGCGCCGAATTCGGCCACCGTGGTGATGATCGGGGTGCCCACCGAGACGGCCGCGGCGCGGATCTCGTAGCCGTCCCCGCGTGCCTCGCCGCCCGAGGGGGTGTTCAGGATCATGGCGATCTCCCCCTCGGTGATCAGGTCGACGATGTTGGACTCGCCCTCGGCCGAACCCTCGCGGACCTTGCGGACCACGGTGGAGGGGATGCCGTTGCGGCGCAGCACCTCGGCGGTGCCGCCGGTGGAGATGATCTCGAACCCGATGTCGGCCAGGTGCTTGACCGGGATCACGATGGAGCGCTTGTCGCGGTTGGCTACCGAGACAAAGACCTTGCCCTTGGTCGGCAGCGGGTTGTTGGCAGCGGCCTGGGACTTGGCGAAGGCCGTGTCGAAGTACTTGTCGATGCCCATGACCTCGCCGGTGGAGCGCATTTCCGGGCCGAGCAGCGAGTCGACGACCTTGCCCTCCGGGGTGCGGAAGCGGGCGAAGGGAAGCACGGCTTCCTTCACCGAGACCGGGGCGCCATCGGGCAGGTTGGCGCCGTCGCCGGATTCGGGCAGCATCTTGTGCACCGAGCGCAGGTGCGCGATGGACACGCCGACCCCGATCATCGCCGCGGCCTTGGCCAGCTGCACGCCGGTGGCCTTGGAGGTGAACGGCACGGTGCGGCTGGCGCGCGGGTTGGCCTCAATCACGTAGAGCACGTCGGAAGCCAACGCGAACTGGATGTTGATCAGCCCGCGCACGCCCACGCCCTCGGCGATGGCACGGGTGGCTTCGACCACGCGGTCGCGCACGTCCCGGCCCAGGGTGATGGGGGGCAACACGCAGGCGGAGTCGCCGGAGTGGATGCCGGCTTCCTCGATGTGCTCCATGATGCCGCCGACGTAGAGGTCCTTGCCGTCAAAGAGGGCGTCGACGTCGATCTCGATGGCGTCCTCGAGGAACCTGTCCACCAGCACCGGGTGGTCGGCCGTGATCTCGGTGGCGTTGGTGATGTAGCGGGCGAGGTTGGCCTCGTCGTACACGATCTCCATGCCGCGCCCGCCGAGCACGTAGCTTGGGCGGACCAGGACCGGGTAGCCGATCTCGTCGGCGATGCGCTTGGCTTCCTCGAAGGAGACGGCGGTGCCGTTCTTCGGGGCGATCAGGCCTCCGGCATCCAGCACGCGCTGGAAGGCGCCGCGGTGCTCGGCCAGGTCGATGGCCTCCGGGGAGGTGCCCAGGATCGGCACGCCGGCGTCTGCCAGTTCCTGCGCGAGCTTCAGCGGGGTCTGCCCGCCGAGCTGGACGAACACGCCCAGCACGCCGCCGGTGGATTCCTCCGCGTGGATGACCTCCAGCACGTCCTCGAGCGTCAGCGGCTCGAAGTACAGGCGGGTGGAGACGTCGTAGTCGGTGGAGACGGTTTCCGGGTTGCAGTTGACCATCACGGTCTCATAGCCGGCATTGCGCAGCGCCATGGTGGCGTGCACGCAAGAGTAGTCGAACTCGATGCCCTGGCCGATGCGGTTCGGACCCGAGCCCAGGATGATCACGCTGGGCTTCTCGTGCAGCGCGACCTCGGTCTCCTCGTCGTAGGAGGAGTAGTGGTACGGGGTGAAGGCCTCGAACTCGGCCGCGCAGGTGTCAACGGTCTTGAACACCGGCCGGATGCCCAGCGCGTGGCGGATCCCGCGGACCACGGCCTCGGACTTGTTGGTCAGCGTGGCGATCTGCGCGTCGGAGAAGCCGTGGCGCTTGGCCTCGCGCAGCACGTACTCGTTGAGGTCGGGATTGGAGCGGATCATCGCGGCGGTCTCGTTGATCAGCACCAGCTGGTCAAGGTACCACGGGTCGATGGCCGTCTTCTCGAAGACCTGCTCGATGGACGCGCCGCCCAGCAGGGCGCGCTGCACGTTGTACAGGCGCTCGGTGGAGCCCTTGACCGAGTCCTCGAGCAGCTGCTCGATCTCGAAGTCCATCGGCTTGTTGAACGCGATCTCGGATCCCTTCTGCTCCAGGGAGCGCAGGGCCTTCTGCAGGGCCTCGGTGAAGTTGCGGCCGATGGCCATGGCCTCGCCGACGGACTTCATCGTGGTGGTCAGCGTCGCGTCGGCCGCCGGGAACTTCTCGAAGGCGAAGCGCGGGACCTTCACCACGACGTAGTCCAGGGCCGGCTCGAAGGCCGCGGGGGTCTTGAGCGTGATGTCGTTGGGGATCTCATCCAGGGTGTAGCCCAGCGAGAGCTTGGTGGCGATCTTCGCGATGGCAAAGCCGGTGGCCTTGGAGGCCAGCGCGGAGGAACGCGAGACGCGCGGGTTCATCTCGATGACCACGATGCGCCCGGTGTCCGGCTCGATGGCGAACTGGATGTTGCAGCCGCCGGTGTCAACGCCCACCTCGCGGATGACAGCGATGGAGATGTCGCGCAGGCGCTGGTACTCGCGGTCGGTCAGCGTCATGGCCGGGGCCACGGTGATCGAGTCGCCGGTGTGCACGCCAACCGGGTCGAAGTTCTCGATGGAGCAGATGACCACGACGTTGTCGTTCTTGTCGCGCATCATTTCCAGCTCGTACTCCTTCCAGCCCAGGATCGACTCCTCCAGGAGCACCTCGGTGGTCGGCGAGTACTGCAGGCCGGCGCCGGCGATGCGGCGCAGGTCCTCGGCGTTGTAGGCCATGCCCGAGCCCAGTCCGCCCATGGTGAAGGACGGGCGCACCACCACGGGGTAGTTCAGTTCCTCGACCGCGGCAAAGGCCTCGTCCATGGTGTGCACGATGACGGACTTGGCCGATTCGGCGCCGCAGCGCTCCACGACGCCCTTGAACTTCTCGCGGTCCTCGCCGAGTTCAATGGCCTCGATGTTCGCGCCGATCAGCTCGACGTTGTACTTTTCCAGCACGCCTGCCTTGTCCAGGGCGATGGCGGTGTTCAGTGCGGTCTGTCCGCCCAGGGTCGGCAGGATCGCGTCGGGGCGCTCCTTGGCGATGATCTTCTCCACGACCTCCGGGGTGATCGGCTCGACGTAGGTGGCGTCGGCGAACTCCGGGTCGGTCATGATGGTGGCGGGGTTCGAGTTGACCAGGATGACCCGCAGGCCCTCCTCCTTGAGCACCCGCAGCGCCTGGGTGCCGGAGTAGTCGAACTCGGCTGCCTGGCCGATGACGATCGGCCCGGAGCCGATGACCAGGACTGACTTGAGGTCTTCGCGCTTCGGCATTACTTCTCTCCCTGGGTGGATGCGGTGGCGGCGGTGTTCTTGGCCGCGCGCATGTTGGTGATGAACCTGTCGAACAGGTGGCTGGCGTCGTGGGGTCCGGAGGCCGCCTCGGGGTGGTACTGCACCGAGAAGGCGGGGATGTCCAGACAGGCCAGGCCCTCGACGACGGAGTCGTTGAGCGAGATGTGGGACACCTCGACGCGGCCGAAGCGCTCCAGCGGGGCGTTTGCTGCGCCCTCGCGGGGTGCGTCGACGGCGAAGCCGTGGTTCTGGCTGGTGATTTCCACCTTGCCGGTGGCCTTGTCGAGCACCGGCTGGTTGATGCCGCGGTGGCCGAAGCGCAGCTTGTAGGTGCCGTAGCCCAGGGCGCGGCCCAGGATCTGGTTGCCGAAGCAGATGCCGAAGTACGGGATCTTCGCGTCGAGCACCTGGCGGACCAGTTCCACCTGGGTGGCTGCCGTGGCCGGGTCGCCGGGGCCGTTGGAGATGAACACGCCGTCGGCGCCGAGGGCCGCCACGTCCTCGAAGGTGGCGTTGTGCGGCAGCACGTGGACGCGCACCCCGCGCTCGGCGAAGCGCTGCGGGGTCATCGACTTGATGCCCAGGTCGATCGCGGCGATGGAGAACAGTGGTTCTCCGGCGAAACCGTGGTCCTTGGGCTCGACGGTGTATGCCTCCCTGGTGGAGACCAGTGCGGAGAGGTTCTGTCCCTCCATGGACGGCTGGGCGTTCACTGCCGCCACCAGCTCTTCCACGGACGCCTTGGCGGCGTCGCCGGAGAAGATGCCGGACTTCATGGCGCCGCGGTCACGCAGGTGGCGGGTCAGCGCGCGGGTATCGACCTGCTGGATTCCCACGACGTCGTAGGCCCGCAGTTCCTCGTCCAGGGTGCGCTGGGCGCGCCAGTTCGAGGGGCGGCGCGCGGCGTCGCGGACCACGTAGCCGGCGGCCCAGATGCGGTTCGATTCGGCGTCGTCGTCGTTGACCCCGGTGTTGCCGATGTGCGGGAAGGTCTGCACGATGATCTGGCGGGCGTAGGAGGGGTCGGTGAGGGTCTCCTGGTAGCCGGACATGCCGGTGGAGAAGACCGCTTCGCCCAAGGCGGTGCCGATGGCGCCGTAGCTACGGCCGCGGAAAACCCGTCCGTCTTCGAGCACCAAGAGGGCTTGCTCGGTTCCCTGTACTGCTGTCACTGGTTTTCCTTTGTTTCGGCGGGTGGTTGCGTGTCGTTGGTTCCGGTGCCTGCCAGTGCGGCGATCCGCGCGGCGAGGTCCGGGAGTTCTTGGTGGTATCGGGGGCGGAAGCCGGTGTCCACGGCCATGGTGCCCAGCATCCAGCTGATGACCAGCAGGCCGTCCTTCTCCACGAATTTCCCTGCCATGCCGCTGGCCCGGGAAACCCCGGTCAGGTCGTGGGCGGGGATGAAGAGGTCGGATGCCCCGCGGCGGGCCAGCAGCACGCCGGCAGCGTGGATGGACAGGTCCGCGTTGGTGCGGATGCCCAGCCGATGCGCGGCGATGCGGTCAAGCCAGTCCCCGGCCGTGGTGGTGCACACGTAGATGCCCTCGGCACTGTCCCCGAGCTGCGCGCCCAGGGCGGGAGTGCCGTCGGCGTCCTCGGGAACCGGGCTCGGGGCCGGCACGGATGCCTGGCGGCGCAGGCGGTTGCGCCAACCCAGCAGGATCAGCGCCACCATCAGCACCACGATCGCCAGGGTGATGACCACGGCTGCGGTGTACTGGCCCATCTAGGCGGCCTCGGTGGGCCGCGGGGTGTTCAACTCTCCGCCCAGCACCGTGGGGTGGCCGTGGAAGAACACCGCGGTGACCTTGCCCGGCAGCGTGAGCCCCTTGAACGGGGAGTTCCGACCCTTGGTGGCCATTGCGAACGGGTCGACAACCCAGCGCGCGTCGGCATCCACGATGGTGATGTTGGCGGGTTCGCCCACGGCCAGCTCGCGGCCCTGGTCGGCGACGCGGCCGATGGCCGCCGGGGCGGTGGAGGTGATGCGGGCGAAGTCGGCCCAGGTGATCATGCCGGTTTCGATCATGGTGTGCTGCACCACCGAGAGCGCGGTTTCCAGGCCGGTCATGCCCATGGCCGCGGCGGCCCACTCGCACTCCTTCGCCTCGGAGGGGTGCGGTGCGTGGTCGGTGCCGATGACGTCGATGGTGCCGTCGGCCAGTCCGGCGCGCAGCGCCATGACATCTGCCTCGGCCCGCAGCGGCGGGTTGACCTTGTAGACCGGGTCGTAGCTCTTGACCAGTTCGTCGGTGAGCAGCAGGTGGTGCGGGGTGACCTCGGCGGTGACGTTCACGCCGCGGGACTTGGCCCAGCGGATGATCTCGACGCTCCCGGCGGTGGAGACGTGGCAGACGTGCAGGCGGGAGCCGACGTGCTCGGCCAACAGCACGTCGCGGGCGATGATCGACTCCTCGGCAACGGCCGGCCAGCCGGCCAGGCCGAGCACGGCGGAGACCTCGCCCTCGTTCATCTGGGCCCCCTCGGTGAGGCGCGGTTCCTGGGCGTGCTGGGCGACGACACCGTCGAAGGCCTTCACGTATTCCAGGGCGCGGCGCATGATCAGCGGGTCGAAGACGCAGATGCCGTCGTCGGAGAAGACGCGGACCTGCGCGCGGGAGTCGGCCATTGCGCCGATTTCCGAGAGTTGGTCACCGGCCAGGCCCACGGTGACTGCACCGACCGGGCGCACATCGACCCAGCCCGAGCGCTTGCCCAGCGACCAGACCTGCTCCACGACCCCGGCGGTGTCCGCCACGGGGTTGGAGTTGGCCATGGCGTGCACGGCGGTGAAGCCGCCCAGTGCGGCGGCGCGCGTGCCGGTTTCCACGGTCTCGGCGTCCTCGCGGCCGGGTTCGCGCAGGTGCGTGTGCACATCGACCAGGCCCGGCAGGGCGATCTGGCCGGCGGCCTCAATGAGGGTGGCGTCGGCGGCGGCGGCGTGCGTGGCGGCGTCCGCGCCGAGGGCGGCGATCTTGCCGTCCAGGACCAGGATGTCGCTGGCCGCGTTGCCCAGCGGCCTGGCGCCGCGGATGAGGTAGGCGTTGTTGGTGGTGCTCATGAGGATTGGCTCCCGTTTCTTGACAAGTTCTTTAGAGGCCGGCGGGACGCTGCTGGTCCCCCGATAGCAGTAGGTAGAGCACGGCCATGCGCACCGCGACGCCGTTGGCCACCTGGGCCAGCACCGTGGAACGCGGCGAGTCGGCGGCCGCCGAGGAGATTTCCAGGCCGCGGTTCATCGGGCCCGGGTGCATGATGATGGTCTCGGTCCCGGGTTGCGCGTCGAGCGCCGCCAGCCGGGCGTCGTCGAAGCCCCAGAGGCGCGAGTATTCGCGGGTGTTGGGGAAGAAGGAATCATGCATCCGCTCGCCCTGCACGCGCAGCATCATCACCGCGTCGACGCCGCCGGCCAGCGTGGCATCCAGGTCGTAGCTGATGGTGCACGGCCAGGCGTGCGAGCCGTGCGGCAGCAGGGTCGGCGGGGCCACCATGGTGACCTCGGCGCCCAGGGTGCGCAGCAGCCAGAGGTTGGAGCGGGCGACCCGGGAGTGCAGGATGTCCCCGACGATGGCGATCTTCATCCCGGCCAGGTCGGCCCCGAGCGAGCCCTCACCGCGGACCTTGGACCAGTGGGCGCGCAACGTGAACGCGTCGAGCAGTGCCTGGGTGGGGTGTTCGTGGGTGCCGTCCCCGGCGTTGACCACCGGTGCGTCAATCCAGTCGGTGGCGGCCAGGCGGGCCGGGGCCCCGGAGGCGCCGTGGCGGATGACCACCGCGTCCGCGCCGATGGCCTGCAGGGTCTGTGCGGTGTCCTTGAGCGATTCGCCCTTGGAGACCGAGGAGCCCTTCGCGGAGAAGTTGATCACGTCGGCGCTCAGGCGCTTGGCAGCGGCCTCGAAGGAGATGCGGGTGCGGGTGGAGTCCTCGAAGAAGAGGTTGACCACGGTGCGGCCGCGCAGCGCCGGAAGCTTCTTGACCTCGCGGGTGCCCACGGCGGCCATTTCCTCGGCGATGTCAAGGATGCGGATCGCGTCGGCACGCGAGAGATCAACGGTGGAGAGCAGGTGTTTCATGCGTGGGCCTCGATGACGACCTCGTTGTTGTTCTCCCCGTCGACCTCGGAAAGGTGCACGCGCACCTTTTCGGTGGTCGCGGTGGGAAGGTTCTTGCCCACGTGGTCGGCGCGGATGGGAAGTTCACGGTGGCCGCGGTCAACCAGCACCGCCAGGCGGACGATGCGCGGGCGGCCCAGGTCGGCGATGGCGTCCAGCGCGGCGCGGATGGTGCGTCCGGAGTACAGCACGTCATCGACCAGCACCACGACCTTGTCGTCGATGCCGCCGGCCGGAAGGCGCGTGGGCACCGGGGTGCGGGTGGTGGAGTGGCGGAGGTCGTCGCGGTACATCGTGACGTCGAGTTGCCCGGTGATGGCGGCTGCGTCCAGGCCCGGCTCGGTGGCACTGATGCGCTGCGCCAACCGCTGGGCCAGGGGGAAGCCGCGGGAGGGAATGCCCAGGAGCACCAGGTCTGCCGTTCCCTTGTTCGCCTCGATGATTTCGTGGGCGATGCGGGTGATGACCCGATCGATGTCTTCGCTGGAGAGGACAATCCGGGCACTGACGGGCGCCGTGGCACGGGCATGGTTCTGCTCGTTGCTCATGTGCGGCCTCCTTCCCCGCCTCACTGGACGGAATTTAAAGGTTGCTTGCTCCATCAAAATTAGCACAGCGGGTGCTCCACGTAGGATTTGAGACATGCGCGTTACCTCACAGCCCCCGGAGCCCTCCCCCAACCCCGCACTGCACGATCCGTGGACGGGCAGCACCGCCCCGGGCTCCATGCCCGCGCAGGCGCCGCCCGGCGGCGCCCCTCCAACCCGCCCCGGGGGCGTCGTCACACTGGCCCTGGTGGTGTGCACGGCAGTGCTGTTGGCCGTCGCCTGGTTCCTCTCCGGGGTCTTCGGATCCGGCACGGTGCTGTGGCTCGGCGCCCTGGCGATGGTCCCCCTGGCACTGTGCTTGTTGGGGCTGCGCTGGGTGGATCGCTGGGATCCGGAACCGCGCGCGCTGTTGGCCCTGGGCCTGTTGTGGGGCGCGGGCGCCTCGGTGGCCGGGTCGCTGCTGGTGGGAGACGTGTTCATGGAGCTGTTCTTCGACCCGGCCGGACGGCTTGGGATGGACCTCTTCGGCGCGGTGGTGCAGGCGCCGATCGTGGAGGAGCTGGCCAAGGGCGCCGGTGTGCTGCTGATCTTCTGGATCAACCGCGCGCATTTCGACGGGCCCATTGACGGGATCGTCTACGGCGGCATCGTCGGCGCCGGCTTCGCGTTCACCGAGAACATCCTCTACTTCGGCTCCAGCTATGCCGAACCGGGGGCGCCGGGCGAACTGGCCACGGTTTTTGTGCTGCGCGGGCTCTTCTCCCCCTTCGCCCACGTGATGTTCACCGCCTGGACGGGTTTTGCCCTGGGGCTGTGCGCCGAACGCGGCAGGCGGGGCAGATGGCCGCTGTATCTCCTGATGGGCCTTGTCCCGGCGATGATCGGGCACTTCCTCTGGAACGGCGGGGTTGGCATCTTCTTCGCCGACTTCCTAAGCTTCTATTTCCTGTTGCAGGTTCCCCTGTTCATGGCCGCCGTGATCGCCGTGGTGCTATTGCAGCGGGCCGAGCGGAAGCTGACGCTGCGGCGCCTTGCCGACTACCGGGATGCCGGGTGGTTCACCGACGCGGAGGTCGAGATGTTTGCCACTCCCGCGGGCCGGCGCCGGGCCAGGCAATGGGCGGCAGGAATCGGCCGGAGCCGCCACATGAAGCAGTTCACCACCACCGCGATGAACCTTGCCGCGGTCCGCCAGCGGATCGTTGCAGGCCACGGCTCCGGAACGGACCTGGCCCGCGAGACCGCGCTGCTGCACCAATCCCACCGGCAACGGGCACAGCTGCTCATCGGCCCATTCTCCGGGCCCGCGGGACGGTAACCGGGGAACGGGGAACGGGCAAGGCGGTGGATGCCCGGGCATCCACCGCCGCCATTTCCCGGGCCCACCCGGCTTCTCCCGCGCCTCTGGACGTCCGGCATGCGGCGCCCGGCTATTGGAAGAGTGTCTATTGGAAGAGCTGTCCCACCCGCGAGAGGGTGGTGATCACCCCGTAGGCCAGCGGCACGCCTACCAATAGCCAGCCGAAGACCAGCCGGCCCACGGCCGGGTTCACCGGAACGTCCGCTGCATCGATGTGATCGGGCTGTTGCGTCGGCATCTAGGCTCCCTTGGTGGTGGCGGGGGCGAGTTCTTCGCCCGGCTCGTGGAATTTCGGATCCACCGGCTTGATCAGCGTGGTGGCGATGAAGCCGATGACCAGCAGCACCACCATGGTCAGCAGCACCGGAAGATAGTTGTGGGCACTCATGGTGCCCGGTTTGCCCTGCAGGTCCAGCAGCCCGTTGACGATCAACGGCCCGGCGATGCCGGCCGCCGACCAGGCGGTGAGCAGGCGCCCGTGGATCGCCCCGACCTGGAAGGTGCCGAAGAGGTCCTTGAGGTAGGCGGGTGCGGTGGCGAAGGAGCCTCCGTAGAAGCTGATGATCACCACCGCCATGGCCACGAAGAGCAGTATCGAGCCGCCCCCGAAGAAGGCGAGCACCACGTAGAAGAGGGCGCCGATGCCCAGGTAGACCATGTAGATGCGCTTGCGGCCGATCACATCCGAGGTGCTGGACCAGATAAAGCGCCCGGCCATGTTGCCGATGGAAAGCATCCCCACGAATCCGGCGGCGACCGCCGCGTTGACAGCGGAGTTCCCGTCGGCGCCGCGGAAGAAGTCCTGGATCATCGGGGAAGCCTGCTCGAGGATTCCGATGCCGGCGGTGACGTTGAGGAACAGCGCCGTCCAGACCAGCCAGAAGCTGCGCGTCTTGATGGCGTTGGCAGCAGAGACGTGGCCGGTGGTGACCATGGCCGAAGACTTGGTCTTGGAGTCGTCCCAGCCGCGCGGCTTCCAGCCCGGTGCCGGGACGCGGATGTTGGCGACCCCGTACATCATCACCACGAAGTAGACCACGCCCAGGGTCAGGAAGAGCTTGCCGACCGAGGCGCCCGAGGCGATCCAGTCGGCACCGTCGCTGACCGGGTCGAAGCCGTCGAAGGCCTTGAGCAGCGCGGTGGACATGGGCGAGGCGATCAGCGCCCCGCCGCCGAAGCCCATGATCGCCATGCCGGTGGCCATGCCCGGGCGGTCGGGGAACCACTTCATGAGCGTGGAGACCGGAGAGATGTATCCGATGCCCAGCCCGATGCCGCCGATGACGCCGTAGCCCAGGTAGAGCAGCCAGAGCTGCCCGGTGAAGATGCCGGCCGCGCCGACCAGGAAGCCTGCACCCCAGAAGGAGGCGGCAACGAACATCGACTTGCGCGGTCCGCTGCGCTCCACCCAGGTGCCCATGAAGGCGGCCGAGAGGCCCAACATCACGATGGCGATGGAGAAGATGACGCCGATGGCGGTTTGCGAGACCTCGAAGTGGCCGATGAGTGCAGATTTGTACACGCTGGTGGCGTAGGCCTGGCCGATGCACAGGTGCACCGCCAGGGCCGCAGGCGGGATCAGCCAGCGGTTGAAGCCCTCAGGTGCGAGGGAACGGGAGCGGTCAAGCCAATTCAATGGTTTCTCCTCTGGACGCGGGGGGTGATGCCGGGGACCGAACCAGGCAGTTGCCGGTTTCCGTGGCCCAAGCACACAGTGTGGCACATTTCACCTCCCCCGTGTCACTGCCCACGCCGTGCGCCCTGCGCTGCAGGTTGTCCGTTGACGCGGCGCATTGCCGCTTAACGGCAGCGGCCGGCGGGATGCCCGATTGCTTCGGGATCCCGCCGGCCGGCGGTGCTGGAGAAGAGTTGCGCGACTAGGCCAGCAGCGTTGGCTTCATCTGCTGGATGCGTCCGAGCAGGCCATTGACGAACTCCGGGGACTCGTCGGTGGACAACTCGCGGACCAGCGCAACGGCCTCGGCCACGGCAACGCCGTCGGGCACGTCGTCGTTGTACAACAACTCCCAGGTGCCGATGCGCAGCGCGGTGCGGTCCACCGTGGGCATGCGTTCCAGGGTCCAGCCCTTGGAGTAGGAGGAAAGGACCTCGTCGATCCTGTCCAGCTCGCTCATGACGCCCTCGATGAGAGTGACGGTGTACTCGTTGATGGTGATGTCCGTGGCTTCACGGCGCAAACGCATGGCTGCCAGGGGCGAGACATCGCGTTGTTCGGCTTCGAAAAGGATGTCAAGTGCCCGGCGGCGGGCCTTGGCGCGTGCGCTCACTAGGAGACACGCCCCAGGTAATCGCCGGTGCGGGTGTCAACCTTGACCTTGGTGTTCTGCTCAACGAAGAGCGGCACCTGGATCTCGACACCGGTCTCCAGCGTTGCGGGCTTGGTGCCCGCAGAGGAGCGGTCGCCCTGCAGGCCCGGCTCGGTGTAGGTGATCTCGAGGACGACCGAGGCCGGCAGCTCGATGTAGAGCGGGGAGCCTTCGTGCATGGCGATGGTGGCGGTCTGGCTTTCGAGCATGTAGCCGGCCTGGTCGCCGACGACGGTGCCCGGAACCGTGATCTGGTCGTAGTCGCTCAGGTCCATGAACACGAAGTCTTCGCCGTCCTGGTACAGGTACTGGTAGTCGCGGCGGTCAACGGTCGCGGTCTCGATCTTGGCGCCGGCGTTGTACGTCTTGTCGACGACCTTGCCGGTGAGCACGTTGCGCATCTTGGTGCGCACGAAGGCGCCGCCCTTGCCCGGCTTCACGTGCTGGAAGTCAATGATGGTCCAGAGCTGGCCCTCGATCTTGAGGACCTGTCCGTTCTTGATGTCAGTGGTTGATGCCACGATCTACTCTTCTTCCGTATGTCGCCCGGGGCCCGCAATGCGCACGAGGCGCTGGGCGGACGGAGGTCGCTGCCAGGCGGCGACCTCAGGCGTGTTGTCAAAAATCCAAGATTAAGCTTAGCGCACGACTCGGCGCTGCGGGTTTCCCCGCGGTAGTGATTTTCCGGACGCCGCGCTTCCTAGCCTGCCGCGCGGGGCTGCAGCGCAATCGCTGCGGTGGCCGGTGCCGGGTGCTGGGCAGCTGCATTCACCGCCGCCGGATGCGGGGCATCGGCGCTTCCGGCGGTCTTCGCAGTGTGTTCCAGCACCGATTCCAGGCAGGCGCGCGAGGACTCGATGAGGTGCGCATCGGCATCCGCTGCGGTGCGCAGGTCCAGGGCCTTGCGGAAGCGGTTGGCCGCTGCCAGCACGTCCCCGCTCTCGACGTAGGCGAAGCCCAGGTGCTGCTGCAGGATCGACTCGTGCTCGGTGTCCTTGAACTCGGTCAGCAGTGCGCGCAGCCGGTTCACGGCCCGGGGCGCGTCGCCTGCAGCGCGGGTCAGCGAGGTGTCAAGCACGCGCATGGCGAAGTTCTGCGGGTCGATGAACCGCGTCTCGGCAACCAGTTCGCTCGCGGCGCGCAGCTCGCCCTTGGCCAGCAGCACCACCACCTGGGAACTGGGGTCACCGGTTCGCAGGACTTCCTCGGCAAGCTCGGCGTCGAAGATCTCGTGGCGCATCAGGGTGGGGTTCAGCCGCACCCCGGGGATCCCGGATTCGATGTTTTGCCGCGGGGCGCTGGCCAGTCCGCCCTCGGGCACCTGCAGCAGTGCCTCGGTGTGGGTCAGGTCCATGTGCGTGGCGGTGCTCATTCTGCAATCTCCTGGTAGGCGGCGAACAAGAGGGAGGTGTCCGGGACATCGAGCATGCGCGGGCGGCCGATGCCATCAAGGACCACGAAGCGCAACAGGTCCCCGCGGGTCTTCTTGTCCCGCCGCATCCCGTCGAGCAGGGTCTGCCAGCGGTCCCCGCGGTATGTGGTGGGCAGGCCCAGGGTCCGGAGGATGGACAGGTGGCGGTCCGCAACCGCGTCGGAGGTGCGTCCCACGCTGCGGCCCAGCTCGGCGGCGAAGGCCATGCCGATGGACACCGCAGCGCCGTGGCGCATCGAGTAGCGTTCGGCCAACTCGATGGCGTGGGCCAGGGTGTGCCCGTAGTTCAGGTATTCGCGCTCCCCGGATTCGCGCAGGTCGTTGGAGACGACCTTGGCCTTCACCGCGATGGCACGTTCGATGAGTTCGCGCAGGCGCGGGGAGGTGGCGTCGGTGGCGTCGGCCGGGTCTTCCTCGATGAGCTCGAGAATGCGCTCATCGGCGATGAAGCCGCACTTCACGACCTCGGCCAAGCCGGTGACCAACTCGTTCTTGGGCAGGGTGGACAGCGTGTCCAGGTCCACCAGCACGCCGGCCGGCGGGTGGAAGGCGCCGACGAGGTTCTTGCCCTCGGCGGTGTTGATCCCGGTCTTGCCGCCCACCGCGGCATCGACCATGCCCAGCAGGGAGGTCGGGATGTGGATGACCTTGGTGCCGCGCAGCCAGGTGGCGGCCACGAAGCCGGCCAGGTCGGTGACCGCGCCGCCGCCGACGGCGACGATGGCATCCGAACGGGTGAAGTCGTTCTTGCCCAGCACCTGCCAGCAGAAGGAGGCGACCTCGATGTGCTTGCCCTCTTCGGCGTCGGGGATCTCGGCGCTCATCGCGCCGTAGCCGGCGGCCTCGAGCTCGTCCTTGACAATGTCGCCGGTGGCACGCAGGGCGCGCGGGTGGATGATGAGGACCTTCTTGACACGCTCGCCCAGCAGGCCGGGCAGGCGGCCCAGCAGGCCGTTGCCCACGATCACCTCGTAGTTCTCGGCAGGAGCCGATCCGGTGACCTGAATCGTCGTGGGTGCTGGGTTCATCGTTGGATCCTCCAAAGTGCTGCGTAGCGCGCCGGGGCCGAACTCCGCTTGCGCGGTGCTGCTGCTGGCCTTCGGCGCGAGAGTGAAAACGCGTCACCCCGTCATCGCGGGTGACTGGCTAGCCGTGCTCGGGGCGCGTCGTTGCGTCCGTTGCCAAATTTAAGCGTACGTGTTGAGGCCTGCCAGATGGGGTTTCAGTGTCCGGCATCACGGTAGGCAGTGAGGATGGACTCGGCGATTTCCTCCGTCGTCCGCCCCCTGGTGTCGATGCACATGCTGGCCGTGGCCTCGTAGAGTCCGCGGCGCTGGGCAAAGATCCGGATCCATGATTCCAGCGGCGAGTCGCCGAGCAGCGGCCGGGTCAGGTCGGCACCGATGCGCGGGGCGACCGTGGCGGCATCGGTGAGCAGGTACACGCTGAATCCCGTGGCGATGACCGCCCGGTTTTGGGCCGAAAGCACTGCGCCTCCCCCGGTGGCCACGACGGCCGGCGCGGCACCCTCGGCCGCGCCGTCGCCATGCCGGGCGGGGCGCACGGCATCGGCCAGTGCCTGGGTCTCGAAGCGGCGGAATCCCGCTTCGCCGTGGGCGGCGAAGATGTCGGGGATCGGGCCGTGGGCGGCGATGACGCGCGCATCGGTGTCGACCAGGGTGCTGCCCAGAAGGCGCGCGAGGATCGCCCCGATGGCGCTCTTGCCACTGGCCATCGGCCCGATCAGGAAGATCGGGGTGCTCATGGAAGGCGGACCGACCCCAGGTTCTGCGGGATGGCCCCGAGGTAGTTTTCCAGGTTCCGCTTGACCTCGGTGAGCGAGTCGCCGCCGAACTTTTCCAGCATGGCCTGGGCGAGCACCAGGGCGACCATGGCCTCGGCGACCACGCCGGCGGCCGGGACCGCACAGACATCAGAGCGCTGGTGGTGCGCGGTGGTTGCCTCGCCGGTGGCGGTGTCGATGGTGCGCAGCGCGCGCGGGACGGTGGCGATCGGCTTCATGGCCGCGCGCACGCGCAGCACGTCGCCGATGCTCATGCCGCCCTCGATGCCGCCGGCCTTGTTGCCCGAACGGTCGATGACGCCGTCTACCCCGCGCACGATCTCGTCGTGGGCGGCCGAGCCGCGGCGGGAGGCGGTGAGGAAGCCGTCGCCGACCTCCACGCCCTTGATCGCCTGGATGCCCATGAGGGCACCGGCAAGGCGCGCGTCCAGGCGGCGGTCCCAGTGCACGTAGGAACCCAGGCCCGGGGGCAGGTTGTAGGCCAGCACCTCGACGATGCCGCCGAGGGTCTCGCCCTCCTTGTGGGCGGCGTCGACCTCCGCGACCATGGCCTCGGAGGTGTCCGCGTCAAAGCAGCGCAGCGGATCGGCATCCAGCGCGCGGACGTCGGCCGCGCGCGGCAGCCGGGCACCTTCCGGGGAGGCGACGCTGCCGACCGAGACGGTGTGGGAGACCAGTTCGACGCCCAGCTGGGCCAGGAAGTTCGCGGCCACCGAGCCCAGCGCCACGCGGGCGGCGGTCTCGCGGGCCGAGGCGCGCTCGAGGACCGGGCGGGCGTCGTCGAAGCCGTACTTCTGCATGCCGGTGAAGTCGGCATGTCCGGGGCGCGGGCGGGTCAGCGGCGCGTTGCGCGCCATCGAGGCCAGTTCCTCGGGGTCCACCGCGTCGGGGTTCATGACCTTTTCCCACTTGGGCCACTCGGTGTTTCCCACCTCGATGGCCACCGGGCCGCCCTGGGTGATCCCGTGGCGCACCCCTCCCATGAAGGAGACCTGGTCCTGCTCAAACTTCATCCGGGCACCGCGGCCGTAGCCCAGGCGCCGGCGCGCGAGGGCATCGCGCACATCCTGTGAAGAGATGGCAATGCCCGCGGGCAGTCCCTCGATAATTCCAACCAATGCGGGGCCGTGTGATTCGCCCGCCGTCAACCAACGCAACATGCACTCCATCCTGCCATGTACCCGTGCTCCGATTAGGGCCGGGATAGCCCCACTGCGTCGCACATCACATTTGTGACGTGGGCCCAGTCGGCGTCCTGAATTCCTGAAAAGTACTTGACCTGTTCCACGCCCTGGTGCACCAGCATCGACATCCCGGACACGACGGCGCCGCCGGCAGCCTCCCAGGCGGCGGCGATCGCCGAGGGCCACGGGTCGTAGGCGACATCCAGCAATACGGCACCGGGGGCCAGCACGCCTGACCGAACAGGGGTCAGGCCAAGTCCCAGCGGGGAGATAAGCGTGTCCGCGGCATGGGCGGGAAGTGTTGAGATGACGGACCCGTAGTCAGCCAGCCGGGCCGCGGCATCTGCAACTTCGACCGTGGCGCAGGCCAAGCCGAGCGTTTCGGCCAGGACCAGTGCGGCGGCGGCGCGCTGCGGGTTGCGGACCACCAGGTCCACGTGGGTGTACCCGAGCAGGGCGCAGGCTTCCAGCGCCGCCAGTGCGGTGTTGCCGGCACCCAGGATCGCGGCGCGGGGATTCTCCCGGGGCGCGTCGTCGCCACGGCGCGCGGGAAGGACATCCTCCATCGCACGCACGATCCCGTCGACGTCGGTGTTGTGCCCGGTCAGCCGAACGGAGCCGGCAAGGTGTTCGACCACCACGGTGTTCAGCGCACCCAGGCGCAGCACGCGCTCCGAGAGCACGTCCAAGTGCGGGATCAGCGCCGCCTTCAGCGGCATGGTGACAGAGACGCCGACCCAGCCGGGCTCCGTGCGCAACCGGGCAGCAAAGGACCCGGCTTCCTGCGGGAGCATGTCGATCGCGGTGTAGTCGATGTCCACTCCCAGCGCCCGGTAGGCCGCCGAATGCAGCAGCGGGGAGCGAGAGTGCCCGATCGGGTGGCCGAGCACCGCCGCACGGCACGCGGCCGCGGCGGAACTCACTTGCAAACGTCCGTGTTGGCGGCGCACCAGGCGCGGAATTCATTCTGGTTCACGCGGTGTTCGGCGTACGTCTTCGCGAACTTCGTCTCTCCGCTGTTGGTGTCCACCGTGACCCAGTAGTAGAAGTCGTTCGGCGTCGGGTGCGCCGCTGCCTTGATGGCCGAGTCTCCCGGGGAACCGATCGGCGTCGGCGGCAGGCCCTTGTGGATGTAGGTGTTGTAGGCGTTGCCCGCATCCTTCTTTTCCGCTTCGGTCATTTGCAGGCTGTACCTGTCCAGCCCGTAGATCACCGTCGAGTCGACCTGAAGCAGGCCGTTGGTCTCGGTGTTGTTGGTGTGCAGGCGGTTCTCCAGTGCCCCGGCCACGGTGCCGTAGTCGTTGGGCCGCGCCTCGGCCTGCAGGATCGAGGCGACTTGCAGCACGTGGTATTGCTGGGCGGCGTCGGTGATTCCGTTGTCAATCAGCGTCTTGGCGGTCGCATCGACCATCGCCTTGAGCACCGTCTTGGAATCGGTATCCAGCGGGAACCGGTATTCACCGGGGTGCAGGTATCCTTCCAGGTTCGGGACATCGGCACTGATGCCGAAGGCCGCGGGGTCCTCGGCGAGTCGCCGAAGTTCGTTGAGCGGCAGGTCGGTGGCCTCGGAAATATCCTCCAGCACCTGGTTCATGCGCGTGTTCTGCTTGATGGCCACGTAAGAGACCTTCGCGGCGGGTTCGCCGATCAGGATCTCGGCTGCTGACAGTGCCGGCATTTCGCGACGCAGCTCGTAGGTGCCCGGGTGGATCTCGCGGCTCTCGGCCTCCACCAGTTGGATGGCCTCGAGGAAGAGCTTGTCGCTGGCCACGATCTCCCGGCTTTCGAGTTCGCGGCCGATTTGCTGGGCCCCCCAGCCGGATTTCACCTCGAAGGTGACTGCCTCGCCACCGGGCGCCGGAAAGTCCGGGGGACTCAACCGGTCCAGGACTCCCTGAAGGAAGATCACGACGCCGAAGATGGCCGCGAAGAAGCCAAGGAGCACCGAGAACACGATCCAGTTGCGGCGGCGGCGGCGGGCCTTGCGGACCTGGGGGTCTGTCGCGGTGGAGGTCAGGAACAGGTTTTGGCGAGCGAACGGCTCGGCGGGGTCGACGGAGTTGTACCCCGGTTGAACGTGCCGGTCCACGGGTGCCTCGTCGACTCCGTCGTGGCGGGATTCGCCGGTGTGGTCGGTCTGCTCGGGGTGGGGTTCCGGATCCTCGTGGGAGGAATCCGCCACGGCGGCGTTTTCCGGCCTGCCCGCTGGCGCGGTCATTGTCGCGCCCATTGTCGCTGGCCGGGTTTCCCTGGCGGCAGGATCCGTTTTCACGACGGGGGGCTTGGAAGGGGCCGGGGGCGGAACCAGGGAATCGGCCGGGGCAGGAACCTTGGCCGGGGATGAATCGGGGACCTCTGCGATGTTCCGGCTCGCGGGCGGCTCCCGCCGCTCGGTTTGGTCAAAGGGCGTGTTCCGGGCGGGGTTGGCCTGATTACGGTCTTCCGCCGGCGGCGCGGCGGCAGCCGAAGCGGGGGTAATGGCACTTCGGGCGGCTGCCGACCTGTCGCGCAGCGGCGCCGCGTTGGCGCGAAGAGTCTGGCGGACGCGTTCTGCGGCGGCGCGCTGGGCCTCGATGGCCTCCTTGCGCGCACGCTGGGCACTCTGGGTCCGTGCCCGTTGGGCGGCGTCAAGAGCCTTGGTCCGCTCCCCCTCGGCCAGCACCCGGGCTTCCTCAAGTACCCGGAGTCGGGTTTCCTCCGCTTGCACCGCGTCCGTGGCCGCCTTGGATTCGGCTTTGGCCTTGGCGGCCTCATCGGCAGTGGTCGCCGCCCGGGATTCCGGATCAGGGGCCGCGCCGTGGTGGTGGGCCGAGCCATGGCGGTCGGGTTCCCGGGAGACGCTTCCGGCACCAGCCCTCGGGCCCGTGGCGGGCTCCGTGGATTTGCGCCGGCCAGTTTCCTGCTCCGGGACGGGGGGCTTTGCCGCACTGCGAGTGCGATCTTCCTCTTCGCGCGCGGCACGTGCTGCACGCCGGGGCGATACCCCGGATTCGCGGCGCGGAGAATCGTTGAACGATTCGTTAGTCATGCGGTATTCTCCCATGCCCGCAGGCAACGTAGTAGCCGAGGGGCGACGCAGGCCCACTTCTTCAGCCGATTGAGATCTCATGCGATCGTAACCCAAAGCGGGGTTTTCGGGCAGTACATCGCGGTCATCGGGCCTTGCCGGCCCCTGGCCGGGGGCGGCGCCTCGTCCCGGCTCAGTCGTCATCGCCGGTCCCCTGGATGTCGGGCGCCGCCAGCTGCCCCGGAGAGTGCTGGCCGTTGCGGCGCATTTCGAGGACCTGCTGGAGGATCTCCACCGCGGCGACCTGGTCAACGACTGCGCGGTGCTTGCGCCCGTCGAGTCCGGCTTCGTGCAGGGAACGGTGCGCACTGACGGTGGTCAGGCGTTCATCCACCAGTCGCACGTCCACGCTAGAACCGGAACGCATGAGCGCATTCGCCAAATCACGGGCATAATCACGCGCCATCCTGGTGGAAGCGGTTTCCCCGCCCGACATCGAGCGCGGCAGGCCCACAAAGATTTGTGCGGCCTCCCGCTCGGCGGCCAGCTTCACCAGTACGTAGATGTCGCTGGACTTCTTCACGTCGCGTTTCAGCGTCTTGACCGGGGTGGCGAGCATCCCGTCGCGGTCACTGGCCGCGACGCCGACGCGGGCCATGCCAACGTCGACGCCAAGCAGCACCCCGGGACGCGGGGTCGGTGCCAAGGGGCCGGGCGCCGAGGCTATGACAGCTCCTGGATCGAGCGGACCATGGCGTCAAGCGCCTCGGCGATCTTGGCCACGTCCTGGCCGCCACCCTGTGCCACGTCGTCCTTGCCGCCGCCTCCGCCGCCAAGGATCTTGGCCGCGGTGCGCACCAGGGCACCGGCCTTGGCACCCTTGGTGCGGGCCTCGTCGTTGGTTGCGACCAGTACCAGCGGGCGGCCGTTGGCCGCGCCGGCCAGCGCCACGGTGGACGCCTCCGAGCCAAGGCGGTCCCGCAGGTCGAGGGCCAGGGTGCGCAGGGCTTCGGCCGAGGGGACCTCTCCGGCATCGTGGGCCAGGACCTTGATCCCGTTGATCTCCCGTGCCTTGGCCACCAAGGCGCCCGCCTGGGCTGCAAGTTGCGCGCCGCGGAGCTTCTCGATTTCCTTTTCGGCGGTGCGCAGTTTCGCAACCGTGTCGGAAATGCGCTCGTTGAGCTGTGCGGCGGGGACCTTGAACATCGAGGAAAGCTCGGACACCAGGGCGCGCTCGGCAGCACCGTGGCGGAAGGCCTCCATGCCCACCAGTGCCTCGACACGCCGGTTGCCCGAACCCACGGAGGCTTCGCCCAACAGCGTCAGCGTGCCGATCTGCGCCGTCGCACCCACGTGGGTGCCACCGCAAAGCTCACGGCTCCATGCGTCGTTGATTTCCACCATGCGCACGGTGTTGCCGTACTTCTCGCCGAACAGGCTCATGGCACCCATGGCGCGGGCCTCTGCCAGCGGCATGACGTTGGTGTTCACCTGGTGGTTGTTGCGGATGGCCAGGTTCACGACCTCTTCGATCTCGTTGCGGGCAGCTGTGGAGAGCGCCTCGGTCCAGGAGAAGTCAAAGCGGAGGTATCCGGCCTTGTTGAAGGAACCGGACTGCAGGGCGTCGGGGCCCAGGATCTCGTGCAGTGCAGCATGGACCAGGTGGGTGGCGGAGTGCGCCTGTTCCCCGGAGTGGCGGCGTTGGCGGTCGACCTCGGCCAGCACGCTGGCGTTGGCGGGCAGTTCGCCCTCGCGCACGATCGCCTGGTGCACGTTCAGCCCGCGGATCGGGGCCTGCACGTCGAGCACCTCGAGCACGAAGCCGTCTCCGGTGATCAGTCCGACGTCGCCGGCCTGTCCGCCGGCCTCGGCGTAGAACGGGGTCTCGTTGAGAACCAGTTCGATCTGCTGGCCCTGTTCGGCCACCTCCACCAGGGAGCCGTTGTGCACGATGCCGCGCACGGTGGATTCGCTGGTCAGTTCCTCGTAGCCGGTGAAGATGACGTCGCCCGCATCGTGCAGTTGGGTAAAGACGGTCAGGTCGGCGTGGCCGGCCTTCTTTGCCTTGGCGTCCTTCTGCGCCCGGGTGCGCTGTTCGTTCATCAGCTCGCGGAACCTGGGCTCGTCAACGGCCAGGCCGGCCTCTGCGGCGATTTCCAGGGTGAGGTCGATCGGGAAACCGTAGGTGTCGTGCAGTGAAAACGCGTCCTCGCCGGAGAGAGAGCCGCCCTTGGACTTGGAGACCTCCAGTGCCTCTTCCAGGCGCGTGGTGCCGGAGGCGATGGTGCGCAGGAAGGCACGCTCCTCGGCGTACGCGATGCGGGCGATGCGCTCAAAGTCGGTTTCGACGATCGGGTAGACGCCCTTCATGGCGTCGCGGGAGACCGGCAGGAGCTCGGGGAGCACCGCGGTTTCCACGCCCATCAGGCGCATGGCGCGAACGGCGCGGCGGATCAGGCGGCGCAGCACGTAGCCGCGGCCCTCGTTGCCCGGGGAGACGCCATCGGAAATCAGCATCAGCGAGGAACGGATGTGGTCGGCGACCATGCGCATGCGCACGTCGTCGGCGTGGTGCGGGTCTGCGGGATCCTCGGTTGAGGTGTATGCCTTGCCCGAGAGCTCAGCTGCCTTGTCGAGCACCGGACGGACCTGGTCGGTCTCGTACATGTTCTCGACGCCCTGCAGGATGAGCGCGAGGCGCTCGAGTCCCAGGCCGGTGTCGATGTTTTTCTTGGGCAGTTCGCCCAGGATCTCGAAGCTGTCCTTGCCGGTGCCCTCGCCGCGCTGGTACTGCATGAACACGAGGTTCCAGATCTCGATGTAGCGGGTGTCGTCGGCCTCCGGGCCGCCCTCGATGCCGTACTCGGGTCCGCGGTCGTAGAAGATCTCCGAGCAGGGGCCGGCGGGGCCGGGCTGGCCGGTGGACCAGTAGTTGTCGGCCTTGCCCATCTTCTGGATGCGCTCTTCCGGGATGCCGATCTTGTCGCGCCAGATTTCCAGCGCCTCGGTGTCCTCGTGGTAGACGGTGATCCACAGCTTCTCGGCGGGCAGGCCGTAGCCGCCGTCCGCGACGGAGCTGGTCAGCAGCTCCCAGGCGTAGGAAATCGCGCCTTCCTTGAAGTAGTCCCCGAAGGAGAAGTTGCCGCACATCTGGAAGAAGGTGCCGTGGCGCACCGTCTTGCCGACCTCTTCGATGTCGCCGGTGCGGATGCACTTCTGCACCGAGGTGGCCCGGTTGAAGGGCGGCTCCTCGCGGGCGGTCAGGTACGGGATGAACGGCACCATGCCGGCGACGGTGAACAGCAACGACGGGTCGGAGGAGACCAGCGAGGCGCTGGGAACCGCGGTGTGGCCCTTCGACTCAAAGTAGTCGACCCACCGGCGTGCAATTTCCTGCGATTTCATCGTTCCTCTTCGATCCCTTCGTGCTTACGGGCGCTGTGCTCGGGTGTGGCGTACACGTGCCGCTCCCCCGGGGCCTATCGGCCGGGGAACCGCGTGGTGCCGGGAACCCCCATGGCGGAGGCGACCGGCACGCGTGCCACGAAAATAAGTCTAGTGGTGGCTTGGGCCGGGTGTTTCATCCAGGCCCAGGGCCTGGCGCAATTCCGTTTCGCGTTCATTCATGCCGGTGCGGAAGGCCTCGGCCAGTTCCTGCAGCGAATCGCCGATGCGCCCAACGGTGCGGTTCAGTCCGTCGGAGCTGGCAAGATCCCTGGCTTGGCCGAGCTTGCGGGCGGTCAGGACGCCGACGCCGATTCCGATGCCGACCCAGAATAGTTTCTTCATCTGCGGTTTCCTCGTTTCGTGGATGGTTGGTTCGTGCCCTGCCTGGTGCTGCTGCATGGCACGTACCGGCAGGCGGCCGCGACCGATGCCCTCGTTGCCGCGGGCAAGAATCAGCGCGAACGTCGTCCCTTGCCGCTCGGCTTGGTGTCGAGGACCGAACGGACCCCGGCGGTAAATGCCGCGACCTTGATCAGCGGCCTCCCGACGGTGGCTGCGGTCAAGGAGGACAAGGCGCTGATGTTCGCCGATGCGTCGGAGACGTGCGAGGTGATGCCGTCGACCTTGCGCAGCTGGTCGTTGGTGGTGGCCACGGTACTGGTGACCTCGGTCAGCAGCGGGGTCGTGCCGTCGGAGACGTCCTTCACTGCGGCGCGGAGCTCATCGAACACCTTGCCGAGCTTCCAGATGGGGATGGCAAGCAGTGCCACCAGCACGGCAAAAACGCCTGCCGCGATGAGTCCGGCGATATCCGACCCTGTCATGTGCTTTTCCTCTACGGTTGGTGACATGTGCTTTTCCACCTTACCGAAAGGTTGGCGATAGCACGGAACCGAAACGTCTTGGATAACACGAAGCCCGCGGCGCGTGGCCACGGGCTTCGTGTTGCAAGCTCAATTCGTTGGGCGTGAACCCGACGGATTTAGCGTGCGTAGTACTCGACGACGAGGTTCTCTTCGCAGGTTACGGGAACCTCGGAGCGCTTCGGCTTGCGGACGAGCTTGGCCTGAAGGGCTTCAAGCTTGACGTCCAGGTAGGCCGGAACGGCGGGGAGAACATCGCGGTGGGCGCCTGCAGCGGCGATCTGGAACGGGCCCATCTTTTCGCTACGCTCGTGAACGTGGATCAGCTGACCCTCGGACACGCGGTACGACGGACGGTCCACGCGCTGGCCGTTGACCATGATGTGGCGGTGCACAACCAGCTGACGGGCCTGGGCGATGGTGCGGGCGAAGCCTGCACGCAGAACCAAGGCATCCAGACGCATTTCCAGAAGGGCAACCAGGTTTTCACCGGTCAGGCCCGCAGTGCGCTTGGCTTCTTCGAAGGCACGGGTCATCTGTGCTTCGCGGATGCCGTACTGGGCGCGCAAACGCTGCTTTTCGCGAAGACGCACTGCGTAGTCGCTGTCCTGCTTCTTGCGGGCACGGCCGTGCTGGCCCGGACCGTAGGGACGACGCTCCATGTACTTTTCAGCTTTGGGAGTCAGGGCAAGGCCGAGGGCTCGCGAGAGGCGAACCTTGCGGCGGGCACGAGTGTTGTTAGCCACGAGTGTCCTTATCTTTTGTGAGCGGCTGTCATTGGGTCTGGCCTCCATGATGGAGAGTTGTGGGAAGCCGCTTCCCTATTCACTACAACTGCCACATTGCGCACCTTCCGAGACCGGGGTTTCGGATGGTGTGCAGTTGGACAGCTTGCCAGCCAAGGATCAATCCTACCACCGCCGCCAAACCCAACGTTAACCTTCGGAGGGTGGCGGGCATGTGAGATCTGTCCGCTGCCCACGATCGATCACTTCGTCCGGCGGTCCTTGGCCCGGATGATTCCGCGGATGCGTTCAACTCGCTCACCGATGGAACGTTCGGCCCCGTTGGCGGTGGGCTTGTAGTAATCGACCCCCAGCAGGTCATCGGGTGCATATTGCTGGGTGGCCACCGAATGCGGGGCGTCATGTGAATACTGGTAGCCCTTGCCGTGACCCAGCCCTTGGGCGCCGGCATAGTGGGCGTCGCGCAAATGCATGGGCACTCCCCTGCCGCGGCCGGCCCTGACATCCGCGACGGCGGCGTTGATGGCGTTGTAGGCGGCGTTGGACTTCGGAGCCGTGGCAAGGTGCACGACGGCGTGTCCCAGGATGAGCCGGGCCTCGGGCATGCCGATGAGCTGAACGGCCTGGGCCGCGGCGACGGCCGTCTGAAGGGCGCTGGGATCGGCCATGCCGATATCCTCCGACGCGCTGATCATGATGCGCCTGCCGATGAAGCGCGGGTCTTCCCCGGCCTCCAACATCTTTGCCAGGTAGTGCAGGGCCGCATCCACGTCCGAACCGCGGATGGACTTGATGAAGGCACTGATGATGTCGTAGTGCTGGTCCCCCGCCTTGTCGTAGCGCTGCACCGCTGCGTCCATGGCGCGTTCGGTGTGCTCGATGGTGATGATGATCTGGCCGGTGGGACTCAGTCCACCGCCATCGGGGGCCTCCTCGGCGGTGTCGGCCGCGGGCGTCTCGTCCGTGCCCGGATCGGCGTCACGGTCCCCGTCGCTGGTCTCGGCTTCCAGGCCACTGGCAGTGTCAGGATCCTGCGGTGCTCCGGGGGGTTCCTCCGCCGGGCCCTTCCCCGGCTGTGCGTCCGAAGGTTCCCCGGCGGATTCCGCCTCCGACTTCTGCGCGGTGCGGCGAGCCAGCAGTCCGTGTGACTCGGCGGCGCTCCAGGCCACTGCGGCGGCGGCCTCAAGGGCGGTCAACGCCCGGCGCGCATCCCCTCCGGCCATGCGCACCAAATGGTCTAGTGCCGCCGGGTCCAGAACCAGCTCGTCGTTGAATCCGCGTTCGTCGGCCAGGGCGCGAGTGATGAGCGCGGCAATGTCACCCTCCACCAGGGGGCGCAGCGTCAGTAGCAATGAGCGCGAGAGCAACGGGGAGACGACGGAGAACGACGGGTTTTCCGTCGTTGCCGCGACAAGTACGACCCAGCGGTTTTCCACCCCCGGCAACAGGGCGTCCTGCTGGGCCTTGTTGAAGCGGTGGATCTCGTCAAGGAACAGGACGGTGGTGAAGCCGCGCAAGTCGCGGTCCTCCAACGCCTGGTCCATGACGCGACGGACGTCCTTGACTCCGGCGGTGATGGCGCTGAGCTCGACGAAACGGCGGCCCGGGGCACGGGCAATCACGTGGGCGATGGTGGTCTTTCCGGTGCCGGGCGGACCCCAGAGGATGATGCTTGAGGGCCCGGAGGGGCCCGGCCCGTCGATGCCTGCCAGTTGGCGCAACGGGGAGCCGGCCTTGAGCAAGTGCTGCTGGCCAACCAGTTCCTCGACCGAGCGCGGGCGCATGCGTACCGCCAAGGGCGCGCGCGGGCGCACATGTTCTTCGTCGTTTTCCTCGTCGTCACCCAAGGCACTGAGCAGATCGTTCACTCCACCAGCCTAGTTCAGCATTGCCGCCGACGATTCCCCGCCCCCGATTAGGGTGGTTTTCCCCCTCGGCGGGGCTTGACGGGACCGTGGATGCATCGGTGCGCCCCAAAGCGTCTGACGGCGCTTCGTCGGCGGTAGGGCCCGGGTGCTGTCACATCAGTCCCAACGGCGGTGCTGGGGACAACCCCACCAGCAGGAAAGACAACACCCGGGAGTTTGGTGCGGCACGACCGGCGTGCCGCCGTCGCGAATCGCTGGCGGCCCTAGTCGAACAGGGGCGCCGTGAATCCGACGGTGCGAAGCTCGGGGTGCCAGTAAAGGTTCCGCTGCGGTGCGCCGCGAGGTTGTCCGTCGATGGCGATGACATAGGGAACACCATCGATCGACTTAAGCGTAATGAGTCCCGCATGCACCTGGACATGGTGGTATTCACACAGGAGTGCCGAATTTCCCACATTGGTTTCGCCGCCTTCGAGCCAGGGTATGACGTGGTGGCATTCGGAGGTCGAGGCGGGCCGCGTGCAGCCGGGCATGATGCACCCGCGATCCCTGATGGCGATGGCCTTGCGCTGGGCCTTGGAGAAGCCGCGGACTTCGCGGCCCAGGTCGAGGACCTCCCCGTTTTCTCCGAGGACAGCCGGCAGGATGTCGCCATTGCAGGCGAGTCTCCTGATGTTGGCCGCGGAGATGGGACGGTTGTGTGCGGTCAATCCCGCTTCTTCACACTGGCCCAGCAGGCTGCGGTAGCCGATCAGGACGCCGATCTTGACTCGCATGCCGCCGGTTTCGCTTATGTCGGTGCCGTTCAATGCTCCGGAGCATGCGGCAACGAGGGCATCGAGGAGCAGCTGCGGGCTGGTGCGTGGGTCCTGTGCCGTCAGGGCCGCGAGCCCCGGGCCTTCCGGGGGAAGTCCGCAGGCCATTCCACTCAGCGGGATGTCCTCGTCCCCGCCATCTGCTGGCACGGCCCACCCCGGTGCGGGTGCGCCCGCCGGGGAAAAGCGCGGGGTCCCGGTGGCGGCCCCACCGGCGGGGGCGGCAGTGTCGTCATCCGGGGCGGACGTGGCGGGACCGGGGTTCGTGGAGGCGGAGTACGGCGGGGCCTTCAGCGAGCGGGGATTGGTCCAAGCCTCGCCAAAGGCGACGATGGTTTCCGAGTCGAGGGGATCGCAGCGCAGCAGGTATTCGTCGCTGCCGTCACGGAATCCCCGGTAGAAGCAGCCCCGCCTGGCGCGGATTTCCTCATCGCTGAGGGGAGTCCCATTCTCGGCCAGGAAGCTGCCCCAGTCCTGCAGTGCCTTGCCGCACATCTTGGGCTCGCCGTTGCGTGCCTCATGGACCAGGGATTCCTCGATGGCGTTGTTGACCTTGCCGGCGTCGGGCCGCGGCTTGATGCGCGGCTGCATGGAGTCGAGCCGGCCGGCGACGGAAGCGAGGTTGCCGACGTCGGCGCTGCCGTCGGCGGCGGCCCTGGCCAGAATAGGGTAGCTGGGTGCCGCCGAGGGCCCGTCGTCGTTCACTGGTTTGGCCGGGGCCACCAGGAGCTTGGCGCCGGTGATGCGGCGTCGGCCATCGGAACTGGAAATATGCAGGTGCGCCTGCATATAGGCCAGGATGTTGCGGTGCGGCGCCATCCCGGGGCGCAATTGTTCGGTCGGGATGGCGGCGGTGCCCCTTGCCAGCTCCTCGGGGTGGGCCACGAGTTCGTCGATCTCCTGGGCGATGACAGGTTCAAGTCGGTGAACCTCGGCGGCTGCGGCGCGCTGGACGACCACGAGCTGGCCATAGGCGATGGCGCGGTGGCTGCGCTCGAGCAGGCCCATCATCGCCGCTCCGGAGGCCGCATCGAGCGCGACCTGTCCCAGCTGCGCGGTGACCTCGGACAGGGCAAGTGCCGCGGCGGCCATCTTCCGGCCAAGCTCCGCGGTCAACTCCTGCGCCGAAAGTGGTGCAGCTAGAGGTGTGCCCATGTCCACCAGTGTCCGCCTTCCGGCCCGCGCCTGCCCCGGGATCGTCCCGGTTGTGCGGGGAAGTGGGGCGGTGTCCCTGCGTCGCCCGAATGTGCCCGGGCCCGGGCAAAACGGTAGGCTCGCTACGTTCGGCGGCACTTGCGCGGCGAAAGTGCGCCGGGGCGATGGACAACGATGAGAAGGCGGATGAATGAAGGCTGTGTTGCAGGTGGTTTCCCGGGCCTCGGTCGAGGTTGGGGGTTTGGTGGTCGGGAAGATCGACGGACCCGGACTGGTGGTGTTGCTGGGCGTGACCCACGGCGACACCCCGGCGTTGGCGGCCAAGCTCGCGGCCAAGGTGTGGCGTCTGCGCATGCTGGAGAACGAGAAATCGTGCGAGGACCTGGGGGCGCCGTTGCTGGTCATCAGCCAGTTCACGCTGTATGGGGACGTGCGCAAGGGTCGGCGGCCCGGCTGGACCGCCGCGGCTCCCGGCGCGGTGAGCGAGCCGTTGTACGAGGAGTTCATGGATCAGCTCCGCAAGCTCGGGGCGCACGTAGAGTCCGGCGTTTTCGGCGCGATGATGGAGGTTTCGCTGGTGAATTCAGGACCGTACACCCTCATCGTCGACACCGACGACCTGCCCGGCTGAGCCGGTCACACCCCACCCGGCACCCTGGTCAATCCTGCTGAAGTACAAGGGGATCCCGGGCATCGGCAACGCGGAGGGCCGGCCGGGCTCGCCGGCACAACTGATGGACATCGACATTGGGGCACGTGATCATTCCCGCAGCACCGCGTCCTGGAAGAAGGCCCATAGTTCGCGTTGGGCGGCCAGATGGCCGCGACCGGTGCCGGTGAGCGTGTAGACCTTGCGGCCCGGTGCCCCGTCGCCGTCTTCCCAGATGCTGTCCATGAGTCCCGCAGCCTCCAGCTTGACCAGGGCCGGGTACAGCGTCGATCCCTTGATGGGAGAGAACCCGCGCGCTTCGAGCATCCGCTCCAATGCATAGCCGTGGTTGGGTCCTGCCTCCAGCGCATCGAGCAGGCTCAAGGGCAGCAGCGCCCGTTGCCACGCACCGGGAAACGCCTTGTCGTTGCTCAGCATGACCGCTCCCCCGCCCTGCGGCGTTGTTCGGCACCATGATTCGGGGCGAAACGGCGTGAGGACGCCGGGATCAAGGGGTTCATGTCGTGGCCTTTCTGTGGAGGCGAGGTACCGCCATGACGCACGCCGCCAAAAGACGGACTAAGTCAAAAATTTATCTAGATAATTAATATTACTAAGGTTGTCCACTTTTCGCACCTGTTTTCCACGCCTTCCTTCACATGTCGTCAGCGCACGGCAAGGGTGCGACAGCACCGCCAGCGCCGGGCACAACAAATCGGTCGCCGACAAGGCGACGTTTCCATTCCCAAGACCCCCCGCCACGCCCGCCGGATTTGCCCTGGCCTGCCGCTTGACACCCTGCCGCTCCCCCGCGCAAAACCTCACTGGCAAGCAAGAGGGCGCCCACCGTGATGGTGGACGCCCTCCCGGCAACCGCTTAAGAGCGGTGCGGACTACTTGGCTTCGGCCGGGGCAGGCTCGTTGGAGTCGGCCTTCTTGGCCTCCGGCTTCGAGTCGACGCCGGCCTCCTTGCGCTGCTGGGCCGTGATCGGAGCCGGAGCGGACGTCAGCGGATCAAATCCACCACCGGTCTTCGGGAAGGCGATGACGTCGCGGATCGAGTCCGAGCCGGTGAGCAGCTGCAGCACGCGGTCCCAGCCGAAGGCGATTCCTCCGTGCGGCGGGGCGCCGTACTTGAAGCCTTCGAGCAGGAAGCCGAACTTCGTCTGTGCCGCTTCCTGGTCAAGGCCCATCATCTTGAACACGCGCTCCTGCAGGTCGCGCTGGTGGATACGGATCGAGCCGCCACCGATTTCGTTGCCGTTGCAGACAATGTCGTAGGCGTAGGAGAGTGCGTTCTCCGGGTCGGTGTCGAAGGTGTCCATGAATTCTGGCTTCGGGGAGGTGAAGGCGTGGTGAACGGCGGTCCAGGCGCCGGACCCGACGGCCACGTCGCCCGAGGCGACAGCTGCAGCGGCGGGCTCGAACATCGGTGCGTCGACGACCCAGACGAATGCCCAGTCGCCTTCCTTGATCAAACCGGTGCGGTGGCCGATTTCCACGCGGGCGGCGCCGAGCAATGCGCGTGCCTCGTTCTTGGAACCGGCGGCGAAGAAGATGCAGTCGCCGGGCTTGGCTCCGGTGGCCTCGGCCAGGCCGGCGCGCTCAACGTCGGTCAGGTTCTTGGCAACGGGGCCGGCAAGTTCGCCGTCCTCCTTGTAGAGCACGTAGGCAAGGCCCTTGGCGCCGCGCTGCTTGGCGAATTCCTGCCAGCCGTCCAGGGTGCGGCGGGGCTGGGAGGCGCCGCCGGGCATGACCACGGCACCGACGTGCGGGGCCTTGAAGACGCCGAACTCGGTGTCCTTGAAGAACTCCGTCATGTCGGTCAGCTCGAGGCCGAAGCGCAGGTCCGGCTTGTCCGAACCGTACTTGGCCATGGCCTCGTGGTAGGTGATGCGGGCGATCGGCGTCGGGATCTCGACGTCGATCAGCTTCCACAGTTCCTTCACCAGGGCCTCGCCCACGGCGATGATGTCGTCCTGCTCGACGAAGGAGGCCTCGATGTCCAGCTGGGTGAACTCCGGCTGGCGGTCCGCGCGGAAGTCCTCGTCGCGGTAGCAGCGGGCGATCTGGTAGTACTTCTCAAAGCCACCGACCTGCAAAAGCTGCTTGAACAGCTGCGGGGACTGCGGCAGGGCGTACCAGGATCCGGGGGCCAGGCGGGCCGGGACCAGGAAGTCGCGGGCGCCCTCGGGGGTGGAACGGGTCAGCGTCGGGGTCTCGATTTCCACGAAGCCGTCGTCGTGCAGCAGGTTGCGGGCAATCCGGTTGGCCTCGGAGCGCAGGCGGATGTTGCGGTTCGGGGTGGGGCGGCGCAGATCCAGGTAGCGGTGGCGCAAGCGCGCCTCCTCGCCGACCTCGACGTGCTCGTCGATCTGGAACGGCAGCGGCGCGGCGGTGTTCAGCACGACGACGGATTCAGCGATGACTTCGATCTCGCCGGTGGCCAGCGCCGGGTTCTCGTTGCCCTCGGGGCGGCGCTCGACCTTGCCGGTGATCTGCAGGACGAATTCGTTGCGCAGCGGGTGGAAAACCTCTTCCTCGCGCACCACGACCTGGGCGAAGCCCGAGGCGTCGCGCAGGTCAAGGAAGGCGACCCCGCCGTGGTCGCGGCGGCGGGCCACCCAACCGGTGAGGGTGACGGTTTCTCCGATGTGCTCGGCGGTCAAGGTGCCGAGCTGATGAGTGCGTAGCACTGCATTCCTTTCTACAAAGGTGCAAATTTCCGCGTGGGTTTCCGGTCACGGGCGGGCGCCCGCGGCACGGGCGCACCCCCCATGGGGAGCGCGGAATTGGGAAGAATCTATGTGCGAGTTTACCGGCATGCGGTCGGTGGCAACCACGGAACCGGGAAAGGTGTGTGCCGAGTCACGAAAGCGGGGGCAGGCGGCACCCGCTTTCGTGACTCGGCAGAGAGGTTTTGCTAGGCCACGGCCGGGGCCGGCGCGCCCACCAGGTTGTTGAGGTCCTCGGCCGCAGGGGTCCACAGGGCCGGGTCCGCCGTTTCCTGGGCCCCGGTGCGGATGTCCTTGACCTCGTGGGTGCCCTCGGCGGTGGTGAACCAGACGAAGGGGATGCCGCGCTTGTCCGCGTACTTGATCTGCTTGCCGAACTTCTCCGCCTTGGCGGCAACTTCGCAGGCAATGCCGCGGGAGCGCAGCTCGGCGGCCACGTCCTGGGCATCGTTCCAGGAATCGTCGTTGGCCAAGGTGACATACACGGCGCTGGGCACCGAACGTGCAGCTACGGCGGTGTTCTCGGCGAGCATGCGCGAAACCAGGCGGGTCACCCCGATGGACAGCCCGACGCCCGGGTAGTTCTTCTTGCCGGTGGAGGCCAGGGATTCGTAGCGCCCGCCGGAGCAGATCGAGCCGAGCGATTCGTGGCCGACCAGGACCGTCTCGTAGACGGTGCCGGTGTAGTAGTCCAGGCCGCGGGCGATGGACAGGTCGGCGACGACCTTGCCCGGGGCGCGCAACACGGCTGCCTCGATCACCTGCGTGAGCTCGTCAAGGCCCTCTTCCATGAGCGGGTGGGTGACACCCAGTGCGCGGACCTGCCCGACGAAGGAGACATCTGCTGTGCAGATCTGCGCCAGTGCCAGGGCAGCGGCAGCCTGCTCGTCGTTGGCGCCGAGCTCGGTCTTGAGCAGCTCGGCCACCTTCTCGGCACCGATCTTCTCCAGCTTGTCAATGGAGCGCAACACGCCGGCGGTGTCCTCGAGCCCCAGGCCAAGGTAGAAGCCCTCGGCGAGCTTGCGGTTGTTCACGCGCAGGCGGAAGTCCCCGATGGGCAGGGCGGAAAGTGCCTCGGCGATGACCAGGGCCAGTTCCACGTCGTAGCGGAAGGGCAGTTCTCCGTCGCCCACCACGTCGATGTCGGCCTGGGTGAATTCGCGGAATCGGCCGTCCTGCGGGCGTTCGCCGCGCCAGACCTTCTGCATCTGGTAGCGGCGGAACGGGAAGGCCAGGTGTCCGGCGTTTTCCACCACGTAGCGGGCGAAGGGGACGGTCAGGTCGAAGTGCAGGGCCAGCGCGTTGGGGTCGTGCTTGGCGGATTCCTCGGCGGCCAGGCGGGAGAGTCCGTAGACTTCCTTGTCGATCTCGCCCTTGCGCAGCAGCTGTCCGACGGTTTCCACGGCGCGGGTCTCGATGTTGCCGAACCCATGCAGCTCGAAGATCCGACGCAGCGTGTCCAATACATGCTGCTCCACCGCACGCTCCTGCGGGAGCCATTCGGGGAAGCCGGATAGTGAGGCCTTGCGTGCCATGAAGTCTGTACTCCTAGTGAGGGGGAAAACTGGTTGGTTGCCACGGACCGCGGGCCGTCGGTCCGAGGGATTCGGCCATCGGCGGCGGGCACGTAGGGAACCAAGTCTAATGGCGCGCCACTGCGCCGATGGCGAAACGACGCGAATGCGTCAGGGTTTTGCGGCGCAGGAGTACCGGCGGTTGGGACATGGCGGGTAAAGTGGCGGAGACAGTTGTGTCCCGGCGCATAACCGGGGCCGAACCTTAGCGAAAGAGTTTCAGCGGTGACCACCAGTCAGCAATCCGACGACAATCTCCAGCCAGCAGCAGCGGCCGAGGAGCAGCAAACCGAAAGCACGGTAGAGGCAACCCCGGTTGCCGAGCCCGAAGCTGCAGTGGAGGCACCGGAAACGGAAGCCCCGGCAGCGCAGGAAGCACCCGTTGCCGCGGCAACCCCGGTTGCAGAACCCGAAGCGGCAGCGGAGGCACCCGAAACGGAAGCCCCGGCAGTTGAGGAAGAAGCGGCCCAGGAAGCACCCGCCGCCGAGCCAACCCCGGCAGCAGCCAAGCCCGCTGCACATGCCGTGCCGACTCCGGCGGCCATGGCCCCGTCCGCGCGCCCATCGGGCAAGCACGCCGCGAAGGTCGCCACCCCCGTGGCCGCTCCCCCGACGTTTACCACCCCGCCGGAGGAAGCCGCCAAGTTCGGCCGCGTTTCCGAGGACGGCCATGTCTTCCTTCTCGTCGACGGCGCCGAGCACCCGGTCGGCCAGTACCCGGATGCCACCGCCGAAGAGGCCCTGGCCTACTTCGTGCGCAAGCACGACGAGGTCGTCTCCTCGCTCATGCTCCTGGAGCAGCGCGTCGCCGCCAAGGCCCCGAGCTCTGACATGAACAAGACCTTGGACCACCTCGCCGCCACGGTGGCCGAGCGTGCCATGGTCGGGGACATCCCGGCACTGGAAGCGCGCATCGAGACCGCCCGCGCCGCCGTCGCCGAACTGGTTGCCACCGAGCGCAAGGCCAATGAGGAGTTGCGCGCCACCGAGCTCGCCGCCCGCGAGGCCATCGTCGCCGAGGCCGAGGCGCTGGCCGCCACGGATCCGACGACCGTGCAGTGGAAGCAAGGCTCCAACCGCATGAACGACCTCTTCGACGCCTGGAAGACCGCCCAGAAGTCAGGCGTTCGCTTGGGACGATCCACCGAGGATTCCTTGTGGAAGCGCTTCCGCGGCGCCCGCACCACCTTCGACCGCCACCGCCGGGCCTACTTCTCGCAGCTCGATGCGACCAACTCCGAGGCCAAGGCCGCCAAGGAAGCATTGATCGCACGCGCCGAGGAACTCTCGCGTTCGACCGACTGGGGACCGACCGCCGGCGAATACCGTCGCCTGATGGACGAGTGGAAGGCCTCCAAGCGCGCTTCGCGCAAGGACGACGACGCCCTGTGGGCACGTTTCCGCGCCGCGCAGGACGTCTTCTTCGAGGCCCGCCAGTCCGCGAACGCCGCCATCGACGAGGAGTTCGGCGCGAACCTCATCGTCAAGGAGGCCCTGTTGGTCGAGGCCAAGGCCCTGTTGCCGATCAAGGACCTGGCCGCGACCAAGAAGTCGCTGGATTCGATCCGTGACCGCTGGGAGGCGGCAGGCAAGGTACCGCGTGCCGACATGCAGCGCGTGGAGTCCTCGCTGCGTCAAGTCGAAGAGGCTGTTCGCTCGGCAGAGGACGAGCAGTGGCGCCGGTCCAACCCGGAGACAAAGGCACGCTCGAACTCCATGCTGACCCAGCTCGAGGAGGCCATCGCCGGCCTCGAGGAGGACCTGGCCAAGGCAAAGGCCAAGGGCGTCGAGTCCAAGGTCAAGGCCGCCCAGGAAGCCCTGGATGCGCGTCGCCTGTGGCTCGAGACCCTGCAGAAGTCCTCCGCGGACTTCCAGTAACGGCACACACGCACTGCTCCGCCGGGCGGGTACGGTTCCTTCGAACCGCACCCGCCCGGCGGCGTTTAATCCCCCCCGGAAGCGGGTGCCCGCGGCATCGGGGGTGCTCGAAGGTTATCCACAGTTTCCGCCACTCCCCTGCCACCTGGCACCCTCGCCTGTGAGAGTGGGGGAATGGAACGTACAATCCCCCGGAGCGAGCCGGCCGAACCACAACTCCTGCAACCGGCCCCGGTCCTCGGCGCCCTGCAGGTCATCCTCGTCGATGCGCCGTTCACCCTCAACGAGCTGCAGGCGCTGAGGCTGCGCGGTTCCCTGCGCGAGATGCTTCCCGGAGCCTACGTCTCAGTCGCCCACCCGGACAATTCGGTGACCCGCGCGCGGGTGGCCGCCGCGGTGGCCGGGGAACAACTGGTGCCCGGCCGTGCCCTGTGCAAGTGCACGGCGGCATGGGTCTATGGCTGCGCGCCGATGCCGCGCGAACTGGACATCGTGGTGCCGCGCTACCACCGGCCCTGCGCGCCAACGCCGCGGATGGTGCTGCGCCTGAGCGAAGGGGCCATGGACGAAGACCAGATCTGCACGGTGGGAGGCATCGCCGTCACCTCGCCCTTGCGCACGGCGATGGACATTGCCTTCAATTCCGAGCTGCGCGAATCGTTGCCGGTGCTGGCCGCCATCAACGACTCGGCCCGCCTGCGCTGCGGGTACCGGGAGATGTTCGAGCAGATCAACGCGCAGGTGCGCCGGCCGGGTCGGCGTCGCGCGCTGATGGCCATCACCCGCCTGATGGACACCGAGCTGCCCGCGGCGGGCTGAAGGCGTTCGAGCCGGGACCGGCGGCTAGGAGCGGCGGGTCCCGCCAGAGGTGCGGTACACGTCGTACACACCGTCGATCCGGCGCACGGCATTGAGCACGTGGCTGAGGTACTTCGGGTCACCCATCTCGAAGGCAAAGCGGGAGAACGCAACGCGGTCGCGCGAGGTGGAGACGCTGGCGGCCAGGATGTTCACGTGGTTCTCGGAGAGCACACGCGTCACATCGGAGAGCAGCGACTTGCGGTCCAGCGCCTCGACCAGGATCTCCACCAGGAAGACGCTGGACTTCGTCGGCGCCCACTGCACCTCTACCAGCCGGTCGGGCTGTTCCTCGAGCTGCTTGAGGTTCACGCAGTCGGTCCGGTGCACCGACACCCCGGAGCCTCGGGTGACGAACCCGCGGATCGGGTCCGGCGGCACGGGCGTGCAACAACGTGCCAGCTTGGCCAGCACCTCTCCGGCGCCCGGGACGATGACCCCGGCGTCGGAATCGATCGACCGGCCCGGCACCGCGTAGATGGGGGTTTCCTCCAGAACCTCCGCGACGCCGCCGTTTTCCCCGCCGACCAGTGCGGTGAGGTGCTCGATGACGTTCTGCGCGGAGGTGTGCCCGTCGCCGACTGCCGCATAGAGCGCGGAAATGTCGTGGTGGCGCAGCTCCTGGGCGACGGCGGAAAGCACGTCGTGGGTCATCAGCTTCTGCAGCGGAAGGTTGTTCTTCCGCAGCGCCTTCGTCAGCTGTTCCTTGCCCTTCTCAATGGCTTCCTCGCGGCGTTCCTTGGTGAACCACTGGCGGATCTTGTTTCGCGCTCGGGCGCTCTTGACGAAGCCCTGCCAGTCCTGGGACGGTCCGGCGTTTTCTGCCTTGGAGGTGAAGACCTCCACCATGTCACCGTGGTGGAGCTCGGAATTCAGCGGCACCAGCTTGCCGTTCACACGCGCGCCGATGGTGCGGTGGCCGACGTCGGTGTGCACCGAGTATGCGAAGTCCACCGGCGTGGATCCCACGGGAAGGGACATGATCTGTCCCTTGGGGGTGAAGACGAAGACCTCGGCGGTGTTGATCTCGTAGCGCAACGAGTCCAGGAACTCGTTGGAGTCGGAAGTTTCCTTCTGCCAGTCCATGAGGCTGCGCAGCCAGTCCATGTCCTGTTCCTCGACCGAGCGGCCGTCGGAAGCGGCGCCGTGCTTGTACTTGAAGTGCGCCGCCACACCGTATTCAGCGCGCTGGTGCATGTCGTGGGTGCGGATCTGGATCTCCACCGGCTTGCCGTCGGGCCCGATCACGGTGGTGTGCAGCGACTGGTACAGGTTGAACTTGGGCAGCGCGATGTAGTCCTTGAACCGCCCCGGCAGCGGGGTCCAGCGCGCGTGCATCAACCCCAGCACCGCGTAGCAGTCCTTGACCGTGTCAACGAGCACCCGCACGCCCATCAGGTCGTGGATGTCATCGAAGTCCTTGCCGCGCACGATCATCTTCTGGTAGATCGAGTAGTAGTGCTTGGGCCGGCCGCTGATGGCGGCCTTGAGCCGGGCGGCGGCGATGTCCTCGGCGATGGCGCTGCGCACCGTGCCCAGGTACTTCTCGCGTTCGGGGGTCCGTTCCCCGACCATGCGCACGATCTCCTCGTACACCTTGGGGTGCAGGGCGGCGAAGGACAGGTCCTCAAGTTCCCACTTGACGGTGTTCATGCCCAGGCGGTGGGCCAGCGGTGCGAAGATCTCCAGGGTCTCGCGCGCCTTCTTGGCGCTGGACTCCGGGGAGACGTAGCGCCAGGTGCGCGCGTTGTGCAGGCGGTCGGCCAGCTTGATCAGCAGCACGCGGATGTCCTTGGACATTGCGATGACCATCTTGCGCACGGTCTCCGCCTGCGCGGCCTCCCCGAACTGCACCTTGTCCAGCTTGGTGACCCCGTCCACCAGCTTGGCGATCTCCTCGCCGAACTCGCGGGTGAGGGTCTCCAGGGAGTAGTCGGTGTCCTCGACGGTGTCGTGCAGCAGTGCCGCGGCCAGGATCGCCCCGTTCATGCCCATTTCCGCCAGGATCGTGGCCACCGCCACGGGGTGGGTGATGTATGGGTCACCGCTCTTGCGCTTCTGGCCCTCGTGGCAGCGTTCGGCCACGGCGTAGGCGCGGGCCAGCAGGTCGAGGTCCGCCTTGGGGTTCTGGGCACGAACAGTGCGCAGCAACGGCTCCAGAGTCGGGGGCTGGGCACTGGGCCCGCGTCCGGCCAGGCGGACCAGCCGGGAGATCGTCCCGCGCCTGGGTGCGGGATTCGGGGCCCCTGGCATCATGACACCGTGGTTCTCGGCCATCGGGTGCCTCCTTTTCGATCAGGGTCCGTCGCCGTGGCGCTGGCGCCGCAATAAGTTCACGGGAAGTCGAAACAGGCCCTCGTTCCGGGTGCCGCTGCGGGCAGCGCCGGCGAAGGCCACTCCAACTTCCTCTTGCTAGGTTATAGCACTTCCGGGCCAACGGCGGACGGCGGGGCCGCCGGAGTCATCCTCCGGGGGCCCCGCCGTCCAATGCACCGGTTCAACCGGGTGTGCAGGCAAAGACTAGACGTTCGCCAGTCGGCTTGCCTCGATCTTCTTGTTGTGGCGTTCGATCTCCGGTTCGCCGTCGCGCAGCAACGAGTAGAGCGGAGCCTGGACGAAGAGCGTCGAGAGTGCCGAGACGATGATGCCGATGAACAGCGCCAGCGACAGGTCCTTCAGCGTGCCGGCACCCAGCAGGTAGGAACCGATGAACAGGATCGAGGCCACCGGCAGCACTGCTACCACCGAGGTGTTGATGGAACGCACCAGGGTCTGGTTGATGCCCAGGTTCACGAGTTCCTCGAAGTTGCGCTTGGACTGCCCCTCGAACCCCGCGGTGTTTTCGCGGACCTTGTCGAAGACCACCACGGTGTCATAGAGCGAGTAGCTCAGGATCGTCAGGAAGCCGATGATCGCCGAGGGGGTGACCTCGAAGCCGGAGAGCGAGTAGATCCCGGCGGTGATCACCACGACCTGAAGCAGCCCGATGATGGCCGCGAGCGACATCTTCCAGGTGCGGAAGTAGGCCGCCATGAGCAGCGCCACCAGCACCACGAACACGATGAGGCCGATGATTGCCTGTTTGGAGATGTCCGCGCCCCAGGTGGGGCCGACGAAGGTCGAGGTCACTTCCGCCTTGGTGACGCCGTAGGCGCCGGCCAGTGCCTCGGCGACGTCCAGCGTCTGGTCGTCGGTGAGTTTGTCGGTCTGCACGCGCATGGTGTTCGGGGCGATGTTGGTGACCCGCGGGTGGTGGTCCGGGGCGATCGCCACAACGGCGGACTCGCCGGCGGGCACCTCGGTGTGTTCCACCTTCGAGATGGTGAACTCGGATCCGCCGCGGAACTCGATGCCCAGGTTGAATCCGCCCTTGGCGACGGGGACCAGGATGGCCAGCAGCACCAGGACCGCGGAGAGCACCAGCCAGAGCTTGCGCCGTCCGGTGAACGGGTATGACCGCTTGCCGGTGTAGAGCTCGTTGCCCCATGTTGCGAGATTAGCCATTTGAAGAATCCTTACCGGCTGGTTCGTCCTGCTTGGTGGGCGCCGAGACGCTGGTAGCGGCCTTGCGGCGTTCGGCGATGGTCTGCCGGCGCCCGGCTTCGGAGGCCGCATTGGCGTTCTTCTTGCCGCGCGCCGCCTCGGCCTCGGGGCTGAAGCTGCGGACGCGTCCGGCACCGCGGTACAGCGGCACCGCTCCCAGCAGCGACGGGTCGAGCCCCGACAGGCGGTGCCCCTCGCCGAAGAACTTGGTCTTGGCCAGCAGCTGAAGGGTCGGGTGGGTGAGCAGGAAGACCACGACGATATCGACAATTGCGGTCAGGCCCAGGGTGAAGGCGAAGCCCCGCACGTTGCCCACGGCAACGATGTACAACACCACCGCGGCCAGAATGTTCACGGCCTTGGAGGCCAGGATGGTCCGCTTGGCGCGTTTCCAGCCGATCTCCACCGCCGAGGTCAGCGGACGTCCGTCGCGCAGTTCGTCGCGGATGCGTTCGAAGTACACGATGAAGGAGTCGGCGATCAGGCCAATGGCCACCACCAGGCCCGCAACGCCTGCCAGCGAGAGCCGGTAGTTCATCGACCAGCCCAGCAGCACCAGCGCCAGATAGGTCAGCAGTCCTGAAACAATCAGCGACACGATGGTCACCATGCCCAGCAGTCGGTACTGGAAGAGCGAGTAGATGGCCACCAGCCCCATGCCGATCAGGCCCGCGATGAGGCCGCTGCGCAGCTGGTCCGAACCTAGGGTTGCGGAGATCTGCTGCTCGGACTGGATGTCGAAGCTGATCGGCAGGGCGCCGAACTTCAGCTGGTCGGCCAGGGCCTTGGAGGACTGCTCGGTGAAGTTGCCGGTGATCTGGGCGCGCCCGTCGGGGATCACCGCGTTTGCAGTCGGGGCGGAGATCACGGTGCCGTCAAGCACGATCGCAAACTGGTTCTGCGCGCCCTGCATGCCAACCAGTCGCTGGGTGACTTCGGCGAACTTCGTCTTGCCCTCGTTGTTGAATTCCAGGTTCACGCCCCACTGGCCGGTGACCGCGCCCTGCTGGCCGCGGACCATGCCGAAGGAGGCATCGGCAATGTCGGCGCCGGGAACCTCGACCGGGCCCAGGATGTACTTCTGTCCCATGTCCGGGTCGCAGGAGATCATCGGCTTGGACGGGTCGTGCGATTCCTCGGATCCCTGGCCGAGCTCGGCGGGGCAATCGTAGGCCTCGAACTGCTGGTAAAGGGCCGCGTCGATCCAGTTCAGGTCCGAACCGTTCTCCGGCTCGGCAGACGGCTTGGGAAGCTCCGCCTCGGGCAGTCGCTGGTCCTCGGGAACGGCCGTGAAGGGCCCGGCCAGGATGACCGGACGGAACTCCATGTTGGCCGAGGCCTGGATCAGTTCGCGGGTGCGGGTGTCCGGGACGCCCGGCATGGAGACCACGACGTTACGCCCGGACTGGGTGGTGATCTCGGCTTCGGACACACCGGTGCCGTCCACACGCTGGCGGATGATTTCCACCGCCTGGTCCAGTTGCTCCTGCGTTGCCGCGGCACCGCCCTCAACTCGCGGGGCCAAGATCATTTGGGTGCCGCCCTCAAGGTCGAGGGCAAGTTTGGGGGCAAATGCTGCCTTCCCGCTCAGCACGCCGGTAATGAGGATGGCTGCCGAAATAAGGAAGATCACGCCGAGCCACAGCAGGGATTTACGCGCCTGCTTGATCGGACCAGTAGATGACATCGTGGGGCTTTCTGGTTGTTCCGCCGCCCTCGCGGGGACGAAGATTCCGCGGAAAACCCGAAGCCGGCCGCAACTCCCCCCTCAGGGGGGATTCGGGGCGGCTCCGGGCCGCTTGGTGAAGTTCGGTCGAGGCCGGGTTGCTCACCTGCGGGCCAAGGGCCCACAGAAATCCGGCCGCCGTTCACTGCTACGGGGGTGAGGGTGCCCGGGGGCACGGCCCCTTAGGCCTTGGGGCCCTTGTCGTCGTTGTTGAGGCGACGCAGGGTCTCCTCGGGGCTTTCGACGTCGGCGGCTTCGGTGTTCCCGGCCTGCTCGGAGGTCAGCGAGGATGCATCGTTCGGGACCTCAACGGCGTCGGCTGCGGCAGCTTCGGGGGCGACAACCTTGGCAACGACCTGGGAGTGCACGGTGACGAAGCTGCCCGGGGATACCTCCAGGACGATCTTGTTTTCATCGGTGTCGATGCTCGAGATGGTGCCGAAGAGTCCGAACTGGGTCATCACCTCGGCGCCCGGGGCAAGATTGGAGCGGATTTCCTCCTGCGCCTTGGCCGCCTTCTTACGGCCACGCATCATCATGAAGATCAGCAGGCCAAAGGCGGCGAGCATGATCAACATGGTCGGGTCGAACGGGGCCGCTCCGCCGGCAGCGGCTTGGGCCAAAACGTTTTCGGTCACGAGATAATACCTGTTTCTAAGTCATGGTCAACGGCGCGCACAATCGCAATTGCGCAGCCGGTGGGCTTTTCCATACTATAGGGACTTTCTGGCCAAACCCCGACCGCGCAGGCGTTTTGGCCTGCGAATGTCCTCTGAATCCTGGCGCGCGCCGGCGCGGGGCATTGGCCGGCACCTATTCCGCGTCGTCAGCGTCGAGCTCGAAGCTGGCCTGCCCGGCAAATACGGCATCGGCGGGCATCCGGAGTCCCAGGTGGCTCCAGGCCTCCGCGGTGGCGATGCGGCCCCGCGGGGTTCGCCCGAGGAGGCCCTCGCGGACCAGGAACGGCTCGGCGACGGTCTCCACCGTCTCGGTCTCCTCGCCGACGGCAATCGCGAGTGTCGAGAGGCCCACCGGTCCCCCGCCGAACTTGGTGCACAGGGCATGGAGCACTGCACGGTCCAGGCGGTCCAGACCGCGGGCGTCGACCTCGTACATGTCCAGGGCGGCGGAGGCTGCGCGGGCGTCGATGCTTTCGAGCCGGTTCACCAGCGCCCAGTCGCGCACCCGGCGCAGCAGCCGGTTGGCGATGCGGGGGGTGCCGCGCGAGCGGGAGGCGATTTCGTAGAACGCCGCCGAGTTGACCTTCAGCGAGAGCATCATCGCCGAGCGGCGCAGCACCAGCTCGAGTTCCTCGACGCTGTAGAACTCCAGGTGGCCGGTGAAGCCGAACCTGTCGCGCAGCGGCCCGGGCAGCAACCCGGCGCGAGTGGTGGCACCGACCAGGGTGAACGGGGGAAGCTCAAGCGGAATCGCCGTCGCGCCGGCACCCTTGCCCACGATGATGTCGACCCGGAAGTCCTCCATGGCCATATAGAGCATTTCCTCGGCCGGGCGGCTCATCCGGTGGATCTCGTCCAGGAACAGCACCTCCCCCTCGGTGAGCGAGGAGAGGATGGCGGCCAGGTCGCCGGCATGCTGGATCGCCGGGCCGGAGCTGATGCGAAGCGGCGCGTTCATCTCCGCGGCAATGATCATCGACAGCGTGGTCTTGCCCAGGCCAGGCGGGCCCGAGAGCAGCACGTGGTCTGCGGTGCGTTCGCGGATCTTGGAGGCCTCGAGCACCAGCGAAAGCTGCTGGCGCACGCGCGCCTGGCCAACGAAGTCGTCCAGGTTCTTGGGGCGCAACGCCGCCTCGAGCACCCGCTCCTCGGGTTCCGAGCCGGCGTCGGTCAACGCACCGGTTTCTGCCATGGCCTACTCCTAGTTTCCCGGCCGGTTGCCACGCCCCAGGGAACGCAGCACCGCCCGCAGGATTTCCGGCACGCTGCCGCTTGCAACGATTTGCGGGTCGTTCTTGGTCAGGGCGTCCAGGGCCTTGACCGCATCCTTCTCCGTCCAGCCCAGGCCGGTCAGCGCCTCGAGGACCTGCGGTTCCCAGGACCTGGCGGCCACGGGGCTGCCTGCCGGCACCGGGGCCCCGGTGGGGACGAGCTTGCCGTTGAGTTCCAACACGATGCGCTCGGCGCCCTTGGGTCCGATGCCCGAGACCTTGGTGAAGGCCTTGGTGTCCTTGGTGCTCGCGGCAATGCGGACCTCTTCGGGGGTGTGCACCGAGAGGATCGCCAGGCCGGTGCGCGGCCCGATGCCCGAGACCCCGGTGAGGACCTCGAAGACCTCGCGTTCGTCCCCGCTGGCAAAGCCGAAGAGCGTCATCGAGTCCTCGCGCACCACCATGGAGGTGTGCACCAGCGCTTCGCGGCCCACCTGCAAGGTGGCCAGCGTCTGCGGGGTGGCTTGGATCAGCATGCCGAAGCCGCCGACCTCAATGACCGCATTGTTCAGGTTGACCTGTTGCGGCACTCCTCGCAGCGTACTGATCATGTGGGCGTTCCTCCGTGGTACCGGGCCGCGCGGAAGTTCGTCGAACACGCCAGCCATGCGAATATATCTACGAACAGCTTACAGGTTCGGGCGGCGCCTCCCGCGGAGGCGCCGCCCTCCGGGCTACCGGGCCTTGACCGAACGGGCCTTCGCTTCGGCGGCGATCCATGCGCGCTGGGCGGGGGTCAGCCCCGAAGACCCGCCTGCGGGGCGTGAGCCCGAGGCGGAGGCGGCGGCACCGGCGGCACCGAATGCGGCACCGCGCCAGCCGTGCGTGATGGCCAGGGCCGCGGCGTCTGCCGCGTCGGCGGGCGACGGAGGCGCGTCAAGGCGCAGGATCTTGGCCACCATCTTGCCCACGGCGTCCTTGTTGGCTCCTCCGGAGCCGGTCACCGCGGCCTTGACCTCGGTGGGGGTGTGCAGCGCCACCGGTATGTTGCGTCGTGCCGCGGCAACGATGACGACTCCCGAGGCCTGGGCGGTGCCCATCACGGTGCTCACGTTCAGCTGGCTAAAGACCCGTTCAAGGGCCACCACATCGGGTTTGTGCTCGTCAAGCCACGCATCGATACCGTCGGCGATGGCCAGCAGGCGCGCATCCAGCGGTGTGCCCGGCGGGGTTCCAACGACGCGCACGTCGATGAGCGTGGCACGGCGGTTGGGTTCGACGTCGACCACGGCCAGACCGCAACGGGTCAGTCCGGGGTCGACGCCAACCACTCTTAAGGGCATGGAAAAGGACTAGTCCTGTTCGAGTTCTGCCATGACCTCGGCACTGATGTCGGCGTTCGAGTAGACGTTCTGGACGTCGTCCAGTTCCTCGAGCGCGTCGGCCAGCTTCAGGAACTTGCGGGCCGAGTCGGCATCCAGTTCCACCTGCATCGAGGGAACGAATTCGATTTCGTCGCTCTCGTAGGCGATGCCGGCTTCCTCGAGTGCCGCAACAATGGCGCGCAGGTCGGTGGGTTCAGAGTGGATCTCGAAGGATTCCCCGGCTTCCTTGACCTCGTCGGCACCCGCGTCGAGCACTGCCATCAGCACGTCGTCTTCGGTCAGGCCGTTCTTCGGCAAGCCCACGACGCCCTTTCGGGTGAACATGTAGGCCACGGATCCGGGATCGGCGATCGATCCACCGTTGCGGGTGATTCCCAGGCGGACCTCGGAGGCAGCGCGGTTCTTGTTGTCGGTCAGGCACTCAATGAGCAACGCCGAACCCTGCGGGCCGCGGGCCTCGTAGATGATCTCGGTGTAGTCAATGACCTCACCGGTCAGGCCGGCGCCGCGCTTGATGGCGCGATCGATGTTGTCGCTGGGGACCGAGGTCTTCTTGGCCTTGGATACCGCAAGTTCAAGGCCCGGGTTTCCGGCCATGTCGGCGCCGCCCGCGCGGGCGGCGACCTCGATGTTCTTGATCAGCTTGGCGAAGGACTTGGCACGCCTGCTGTCGAGGATAGCCTTCTTGTGTTTGGTGGTAGCCCATTTGGAGTGGCCGGACATGCTTACGCGTCTCCTCTGATCATTTGGATAAAGAGTTCGTGGATCCGACGCTCTCCGCCCACCTCTGGGTGGAAGGAGGTCGCCAGCAAATTTCCCGAACGTACTGCAACAATTCTATCCACCCGAAGCCCATCCGCGCCCAAAGGCGTGTTTTCGGCGGGGACCTTGGCCAGTACTTGCACCTTTTCACCCACGCTTTGGACCCACGGCGCTCGGATGAATGCCGCCCGCACCGGTGCTGTCACCCGGTTCGGGTCCTGGCTTGGGAGGGACTCGAGCCCGCGGATCGCCAGGTCCACCTCGAAGGAGTCGACCTGGCGCCCGAAGGCGTTGCGCTTGACCACCATATCGATTCCCCCGAAACTTTGCTGGGGTTCGCCTTTGAGGTTGCTTGTCGGGTCGGCGATGGTGTCGGCCAGCATGATCATTCCGGCACACGACCCGTAGACCGGGAACCCGTCGGCGATCCTGGCCTTGAGCACCTCGGCCACGCCGTACATGCGCGAGAGCTTGTCGATCACCGTTGATTCGCCGCCGGGAATGACCAACCCGTCAAGGTCTGCCAGCTCGCGCGGGGACTTCACCGGCAACGCCAGCGCGCCCAGTGAATCAAGTGCGGCCAGGTGTTCGCGTACATCCCCTTGCAGGGCAAGAACCCCAATACGTGGCGCCATCGTGGATCACTTTCTGGTTCGTGGAAATCAATGGTGGGTGGCCGGCGCACCGCGATGGAGCACGTGGACAGCTCAGCGTAAACCCGGGCGGCCTTCCGGCAATATTTTGATGACGCTCTCGGGCGCGTCGGACGGCTACGGCTGTGGCAACGACCACATTTTCGCGCCATCGGTGCGTGCGTTCATGGAGTTCACGGTGTCGGTGGTGCGCTTGAGCGAGGCGCTGTCCTGGCGCTTGGTGGTGCAGGGTTCCCCGTCGGCGGCGGGCAGCGCGCACCACCGCAGCGGGTCCTGCTTCATGATGTGCGGTGCCCACGCCAGCTTCCCGGGACTCCAGCTTTTCCCGGTGCGCACGAATTGCATTTTCACCGTGAGGCCCTCTTGGTTCAGCACCGTCCTGGTTGCGTGCTTGGCCACCGAATTCCCCAGTCCGTAGACGATCCAGGTGCCCTGGTGCTTCTCGATCGGCAGGACCGAGTGGGTGTGGTGGGAGTAGATGAAATCGAATTCTCCGCTCTCGGCCAGCGAACGATTCAGCGTGATTTGGGATGCGGTGGGCTCGCTGCTGTATTCGGCCCCATCGTGGAGCGCCGCCATGACGATGTCGGCGCCGGCCGCCCGTGCGGCCTTTGCCTTGGAGACCAGCGAGGCCTTGGCGATGTCGTCCACCCGCCACGGAGCATCCTCCGCGACCCCGTTGAGCGAGAAGGTGCCGGCTATGACGGCCACCCGTGCGCTACCGACCTCAACCATCAACGGCTTGGCTGCCTCGGCTTCGCTGCGGTACGACCCGGTGGAGACCAGCCCCGCCGCATCGAGCGCATCCAGGGTCCGTTTGACCCCTGGCACGCCGGCGTCCATGGAGTGGTTGCTGGCGGTGGTGCAGCCGTCGTAGCCAACGTCCTTCAGGGCGGGGATGACCGATGGCGGAACGCTGAACATGGGGTACCCCTTGAACGGCCCGCCCGGGGCCGCGACCGGGGTTTCCAGGTTGCACAGCGCCAGGTCGCTGTCCGCCAGGTACGGTTCGATGCCCTCCAGCAGCGGCCCGAAGTCCATGGCACCCTTCCCATCCTCCTCCGCCTGGTCCCACAAGGCCGGGTGCAGCAGGATGTCGCCGGCCACGGCCACCTCGATGCACTCATCCCCCGGGCAATCAGGGGCCTTCGGGGACGCCGACGCGGCATTGGTTGGGGTCCCCGGCGCGCTCGCAGCTTCGCTTGGCGCGGGCTGCCCGGTGGGAGCGGAGAGGCTTGAAGCCGTCGCCGCGGTGCTTCCGGAGGGCCCCGGCGAAGGCGGCGCGGGGGCGCAGGCACCCAAGGCGGAGACGAGCAGCAACGCCGCGCACAGGGCTGCGCTTCTTCGGACAACGGTGCCGCGCGCGAATCGATGGGACATAGCCAAAAGCCTAACCCTGCGCCGGGTCTTGCGGCGCGGGAAACGGACAGCACCGCGGGCTTATGACAGGGTTAACAGCATGCATAATCCGTTGCTTGAGCGAAGCACCTTGCCGTTTGAATTCCCAGATTATTCAGCCCTGGAAGCTCCCCACTACCTGGACGCGGTCCGGCACGGCGTGGACGGTCAGCTGGAGGAGCTCCAGGCCATCGCACAAAACCCCGAGGCGCCGACCTTCGAGAACACCTTCGTGGCCATGGAACGCAGCGGCGCGCTGCTGCGCCGGGCCCTGATGGCGTACTGGACGGTGTTCTCGGCACACGGCACTGATGCGTTGCGCGAGATAGACCCCCAGCTTCAGGCGCTGGTCTCGGCGCACGAAGATGCCATCCACCTGGACGAGGAACTTTTCGCCCGGCTGGTCTCCTTGGATGCGGCCGGGCTGGCGGGCGAAGATGCCCGGCTGGTCTCCGAGACCCTGCGCACCTTCCGTGCCGCCGGCGCCGAACTCGACGAGGCCAGCAAGGCACGGCTGCGTGCCCTCAACAGCGAGATCACCGACCTATCCAGCGAATACTCGCGCAGGCTGCTGGGCGCCATGAACGAGGCAGCCGTGCACTTCACCGATGCCGCGGAACTGGCGGGGCTCAGCGAGGGGCAGTTGGCCTCGGCCGCGGATGCCGCCCGTGCCGCCGGCCATCCCGACGGATACCTCCTGACCCTGGTGCTTCCCACCTCGCAGCCCCTGCTGGAGCGGCTGGAGCGTTCCGGTTCCCGCCGCCGCCTTTTTGAGGCGTCGCTGAACCGCGGGCTGGAGGGCGAGAACCGGACCCTTGAGCTGGCCGCCCGGATGGCGTCGTTGCGCTCGACCCGCGCCCGGCTGCTGGGCCATGAAACGCACGCCGACGTGGTGTTGCAAGAAGCCACGGCCCCAGGCCTGGACGCCGTGCGCGCACGTCTTGCCGAACTCATTCCCCCTGCAGTGGCAAACGCCCGCGGCGAGGCGAATGAGCTGGAAAAGATCTCCGGCTCCCCCATCATGCCCTGGGACTGGGCCTATTACTCGGCGGCAGTGGCGCGCGAACGCCACGCCCTGGACACCGCGGCGCTGCGCGAATACTTCGAGCTGGATGCGGTGATCGAGCGCGGCGTGTTCGCCGCCGCCACCCGGCTGTACGGGCTGGGCTTCGCCGAACGCTTCGATTTGCCGACTTACCACCCTGACGTGCGCACCTGGGAGGTCTTCAACGAAGACGGGTCGACACTCGGCCTGTTCCTGGGCGACTACTTCGCCCGATCCACCAAGGCCGGCGGCGCGTGGATGAACTCCATCCGCGAATCGGCGTCGCTGTTGGGCGAGCTTCCGGCGGTCACCAACACCCTGAACATTCCCAAGCCGGCAGCGGGCGAGCCTGCCCTGGTGAGCCTGGACGAGGTCAACACGCTTTTCCACGAGTTCGGGCACGCGCTGCACGGGCTCTTTTCCAATGGCGTCTACCCCTCGCTGGCCGGCACCAGCGTCCCGCGGGACTTCGTCGAATACCCCTCGCAGGTCAACGAGATGTGGGCCCTGCACGCCGAGGTGCTGCCAGGCTATGCGGCGCACACCCGCACCGGGGACCCGCTGCCCGACGGCACGGTCGAGGCGCTGGAGGCCGCTGCCCTGTGGGGCGAGGGCTTTGCCACCACCGAGTACCTCTCCGCCGCCGTCCTGGATCTGGCCTGGCACTCGCTCACGGACGGCGCACTCGTCGCGGATCCGCTCGCATTCGAGCAGCGGGCACTCACCGAGGCCGGGCTGATCCCGGACTTGGTCCCTTCGCGCTACCGCACCGGGTACTTCAAGCACATTTTCGACGGCGGATACTCGGCCGGGTACTACTCCTACATCTGGTCCGAGGTGCTCGACGCCGACACGGGTGAATGGTTCACCGAGAACGGCGGGCCGAAGCGGGAAAACGGGGAAAGGTTCCGCACAGAGCTGCTCTCGCGCGGCAACACGCGGGACCCGCTGGAGTCCTATGAGGTCTTCCGCGGCCGTCCGCCACTGATCGAACCGTTGCTGCTTCGCCGCGGCCTGGCAAAGGAAATCAAAGCGTGACAACCATTAGTTTTGCCCAGGAGGCGCTCTCCCACTGGCACCAGGCGGTAGCCATTGCCACGGGCGGCAAGCTCTTCACCACCCACGGATGCTCGTGGGCCTGGCAGCCGGCCCGAGCGCGGCTGGTTTTGCTTTTCCCCGCCCATGCCCAGGAAGCCGGGTTGCGCCCGGGTCTGGCCGAGGGAACCCGCCTCGGTGCACGCCGGGTGGATGCCTGGGTCAATTCCGGTGCACCCTCGGGCCCGCTGGAGGCAGCCGGCTTCTCCGATGCCGCACAGATTTCCTGGCATGCCGGGGAACTGGTGGGACCCGAGGAGCCCTGGGACGGGCGCGTGCGCCTGGGAACGGACATCCCCGAGGCCGTCGGTCCCGATGCGAAGGAACTCCAGGTCGCCAACCTGTGGCGCGATCCGGCCACCGCGGGCCTCAGCGCCGGACACCCGGCGTTGCGCCGCGTCGAGCAAGCCACCGCACGCACCCTCGAGGGCGATCTGGTGGGCCGCGCCTTTGCCCAGCAGGCATTCGGCGGCCAGTTGGCCATCCACGGACTGGCTGTCTCGCCTGCGCATCGCCGGCTTGGCATTGGATCGGCCCTGCTCAATGGGCTGGCCCGCGGCATGGTCAACCCGCTGGGGCTGGACGAGGAATCAAGCATCGAACTCATAGCCGCCGCTTCCCCGCGCTCGGCACCGTTCTTTGAGGCCAACGGCATGCGCCTGCTCGGCCGCGGACGGCACCTCGTGCTGCGCTGACATCCAGCCTCGACAAGTGGTACACGAAGAACGGCTCCGGGCGCAACACATGGGCCCGAAGTTCGTTCTTCGTGTACCGCTGCGGCGGGGCTCAGAGACGTCTGCTCGGTGACAAGGCCAATGCGCCGATGGGCTGCCGCAAGATGGCCTTTGATCCGGAAGAAACCGGGGTCTGGGAGCGGGCGTCGCCTTCACAGGTGTTTAAGCTTTGCAAGGTGCAATCCCGCGTTCGTTTCTCGAGGAGCCCCCTCGCTTCCGGCTCATCACTGACACCACCTTCGCCTGCCCGCGCTTGAGAGGAATCCGCGAAATTCTCGGCGGCCGAAATATGGAGCAGGAGTTCATCCACCCGTACTTCGTGGGCCAACCGAAAAGTCGATCGACCGCACTGCACCTGGACCAACGAATGTATCTTTGCGTGCTCCCGCACATCGAACCCAGACGGCACAGCTGTCCCAGTCAACCTGGCTTGACCACCACAACACCCCAGACAGAACCTACCTCAGCATCGGCGGCGACGGGGCTGCCCGATTAATTGGACCACGTCGGCAACTGCGAAAAGGCCTCGAAGGAATCGCTCTCCTTCTTGCCGCAAGAAAGCGCCTTCACAACAAGGCCTGGGGCACTCGCGAGCAATTTTGCGAATAGCATTCGTATACCAAATGACCGGACCTTCCACCTCAGCATCCGCAATTGTGCCATGAACGGTTGGTCCCAATAAATATCGAGTCTTGAAGAACCGAGAACCCTTCCGTCGCGGCCGAACCGAAGCTGCCACCTATCCGTTCAAGCGTTAAGAAACAAAAAACACCGGACCCGAATTTCCGAATTTACGTTCCTCAGAGATTCCGTCATGCGGCCACCAGGAAAATGATCGATACCTGTCTAGTTTCAAAGCAGGAAACTTTTCAAAGCCCGTCTTGACAATATCCAAGTCGCCTTGAAAAATCAGCTGTCGCCCGCCTTCAAGCTCAATCCTCAGACCATTTGCCGTATCTTCAGCAAGCGTTAGTGAAAAGAGCGAATCGAAAGGTCGCCCGTACCAACCGTCCGGCAGGACCAAACTGGCTCTTCTATGCTTCGAAAAGTAGCCCTCAACCTTTTCGGCTGGTGATCTTAAAATCATCGTACGCACCGAGTCGTCAGGAACTGTACCGTCAATGTACAGATGGTCATCCCCTCTCTGCAGGGTGTTCTCGTCGTCTCATTTCTTGGTTATCGCCCGGATTCATGGTGCACGATGCACACCTCGCTACAGCTCCCGAAATGACCACACCGAAACGCTCCATCCAATTGATCCGGCAATTGACATTGCCGCCTTGGAAATCTTCCCGACTTGAAACTCATAACGGCTATCAGGCTCGAGATTCTCTGCCACGGATTTCCAATTTTCGAATGTCACTCCGTCCGAGAATCTAAGTTGGCCACACTCTTGTGTGTTGATTAGGATGGAAGTTCCTGTGCGAGGACCGACCTCTTCTTCGACACTGGAAACAGTGCACACTATAGAGTCCAGATTATTCCGGTCATACGCGAATAATGCCGGCAATCCCACTATAATTAATAGTCCAAGAAGTACGATCATTCCCAAAATCGAGAAGAACGTTATCTTGCTCTTCACACTTGGTCGCTCACCGCGTCTGGAAGGGTTGACCACGTTTCCCTCATTTCGTAAAAACCATCTTGAAGTAAACCGGGCATCGACCTGATTCTGCGATACGCCATCAAGGAAGGGTCTTGGGGTGAGCCGAGTTACTTGGGTTCAAACCACCGACGTCCGGACCCCCGAATCATTTCACCCCGCGAGATATCCCCCCTCGACGAGAATCCCTTCCGCAAAAACGAAATGATAATAAACACATACGCCTACCAATATGGTTCCAATAATATATGCAGCCACCCTTGCGCCCTTGCCCATATGATGCGCGTCCGGTTTCTTCCCAGTTCGCCACAGAAGGATGAGAGCGATCGGGAACAGAACCAGCGTGATAGGCATTGGAACCCCACCCCCACCACGGTTGTATTTCCCGTCGTAAGGGACTGAAGTATCCAGTGGAACGCTAATAAAGACAAAAACTGCCACTGCCATGCAAACCGTAAAAGCGGCAACGCAAATCGTCCTCATATATTTCGTGACTTTCTTACCGAGAATCAAGTCCTGCTCAGTAAGAACGTCTTCCGAAGCCTCATTTTTCTGCCCAGAATCTTCGCTCTTGTCACCACGGCTCTACTCCTGTCCATCTCCCAATAACTTCTCCACCCACGAATTTCGCGCTTTCAACAATAGCGCCCGCGTGGGCTCCACCGTACGCAGCAAAGGAGTGCGTCATCCAATTCGGGTTCGAGCCCAAATTCGGGCCCAAATCGGAAGCGCCCGGGAACCGTGAAAGAAGGTCACACCGGCATCCGAGGTAGCAAGAACGGTCACACCGGACATCCTCGCAGCAGCAGCGTTTCGCACCAAGAATCAAAGTACTCGGCTCGAGTTCGCCGTCGTACTTCAGCGGTGCGATGAGGTAGGCAGGAAGGCCTGTGAACGGTGCATGGGGTGAAATCCTTACTTAAAAGCGAAAGTGGTCGGGCCCGCCGAGACAAAGGTCTCGACAGGCCCGACCACCGGCAAAACCGGATCTACCAACAGGTGAGCGTCAGGTGTTACCAGCCGCGCTCGGCCAGGCGGTGCGGCGCCGGGATGTCTGAGACGTTGATGCCGACCATGGCCTCGCCCAGGCCGCGGGAGATCTTCGCCAACTCGTCCGGGTCGTTGTAGAAGGTGGTGGCCTTGACCACGGCGGCTGCACGCTGTGCCGGGTTGCCGGACTTGAAGATGCCCGAGCCCACGAAGACGCCGTCGGCGCCCAGCTGCATCATCATCGCTGCGTCGGCCGGGGTGGCGATGCCGCCGGCGGTGAAGAGCACGACCGGCAGCTTGCCGGTGGCCGCGATTTCCTTGACCAGCTCGTACGGTGCCTGCAGTTCCTTGGCGGCCACGTAGAGCTCGTCCTTGGGCAGGGCCGCCAGCTTGGCGATCTCGGCGCGGATCTTGCGCATGTGCCCGGTGGCGTTGGAGACGTCGCCGGTGCCTGCCTCGCCCTTGGAGCGGATCATGGCAGCACCCTCGTTGATGCGGCGCAGCGCCTCACCGAGGTTCGTGGCGCCGCAGACGAACGGGACCTTGAACGGCCACTTGTCGATGTGGTGCTCGTAGTCGGCCGGGGACAGGACCTCGGACTCGTCGATGTAGTCGACACCCAGGGACTGAAGGATCTGCGCCTCGACGAAGTGGCCGATGCGGGCCTTGGCCATGACGGGGATCGACACGGCATCGATGATGCTGTCGATCATGTCCGGGTCGCTCATGCGAGAAACGCCACCCTGGGCGCGGATGTCGGCCGGGACGCGCTCGAGGGCCATGACGGCGACGGCGCCTGCGTCTTCGGCGATGCGGGCCTGTTCGGCAGTGACAACATCCATGATGACGCCGCCCTTGAGCATTTCCGCCATGCCGCGCTTGACGCGGTCGCTACCTACGGTAGTTGCGGGGGTCGAGACGCCTTCGTTTTCAGACACCTTGGTTTCCTTTCAATAAGGTGAGCAGTATGCGAATCATCGTAGGACGGGGACGTAATAAAGACCTCGGTCATGTCGTCACAAATGAATATCAGTAGATAAGTCCCCTATATTTTTCGGACTGCCCGCCTACCAGCAAAACATCGTTTTCCGCTGGATCATAGGGTTTTGTCGGCGGCGCACAGGAATCCCGCCGAGCGCAAGACCAAGTCCACTTAGGGGCGCCCGGGACTTAACTGAATGGACCGCCGCGCACACGCACGGCAGTCCATTCATGGATTTCTATTCGTCTTTAGTCGATCTCAAGCCAACCGGCGGCCAGGTCCTCACGGATGTCGCTCAAGGTGGCGGGGATCGCCTTGGTCTGGGCGATGATCGGGAAGAAGTTCCCGTCCCCCGCCCAGCGCGGCACGACATGCTGGTGCAGGTGTGCGGCGATGCCGGCTCCTCCGGTGACTCCCTGGTTCATGCCCAGGTTGAATCCAGTGGGACGGGAGACGTGGCGCAGCACCCGCATGGACTTTTGCGCCAGGGCCGCCATCTCCGCGGTTTCCTCCTCGGTGATGTCCGTGTAGTCCGGAACGTGCCGGTACGGGCAGATGAGCAGGTGCCCCGGGTTGTAGGGGAAGAGGTTCAGGATCACGTACGCGGTCTTCCCGCGGTGCAGGATCAGCGCATCCTCGTCGCTGCGGGTCGGCCCAACACAGAACGGGCAGGCCTCCTCGCCCTTGTCCCGGTTTTGGCCGGCCTTGATATAGGCCATCCGGTAGGGAGTCCACAGGCGCTGGAAGGAATCGGGCACCCCGGCGATCTCGAAATCGTCGGTGATGGCCGCGTCCTGTTCCTCCTGCGAAATACCGCGCGGTGCTTCGATGGCGTGTTCGCGTGTGGACTCCCCCATGGGTTCTAGGCTTCCCGGTTCTTCACCGCGGCGACGATGCGGGCCACAGCTTCGTCCACCGGCACGCCGTTGTCAGTGCTGCCGTCGCGGAAACGGAAGGACACCGCACCTGCCTCCGCGTCCTCGCCGCCGGCAATGAGCACGAACGGGATCTTGTCCTTGGACGCGGTGCGGATCTTCTTCGGGAAACGATCCGAGGAGATGTCGGCCTCGGCCCGGATGCCCGCGGCCTTGAGCTTGTCGATCACATCGAACATGTACTCGTTGAAGGCCTCGGCCACGGGGATGCCCACGACTTGGACCGGGGAGAGCCAGGCCGGGAAGGCGCCGGCATAGTGCTCGGTGAGCACGCCCATGAAGCGTTCGACCGAGCCGAAGAGCGCACGGTGGATCATCACCGGGCGCTGGCGGGTGCCGTCGGCGGCCTGGTATTCGAGCTCGAAGCGCTCGGGCAGGTTGAAGTCCAGCTGGATGGTGGACATCTGCCAGGTGCGGCCAAGCGCGTCCTTGGCCTGGACGGAGATCTTCGGACCGTAGAACGCCGCTCCTCCCGGATCCGGGACCAATTCCAAGCCGGAGGCCTCGGCGACCTCGGCGAGGGTGCGGGTGGCTTCGTCCCAGATGGCGTCGTCGCCGACGAACTTTTCCGGGTTCTTGGTGGAGAGCTCCAGGTAGAAGTCGTCCAGCCCGTAGTCCTTGAGCAGCCCCAGCACGAAGTTCAGCGTTTCGGTCAGCTCATCCTTCATCTGCTCCTTGGTGCAGTAGATGTGCGCGTCGTCCTGGGTCATGCCGCGCACGCGGGTCAGGCCGTGGACCACGCCGGACTTCTCATAGCGGTAGACCGAGCCGAATTCGAACAGGCGCAGCGGCAGTTCGCGGTAGGAGCGTCCGCGGGAGCGGAAGATCAGGTTGTGCATCGGGCAGTTCATCGGCTTGAGGTAGTAGTCCTGGCCGGGCTTGCGCACCGTGCCGTCCTCGTTGAGCTCGGCGTCCACGTGCATCGGGGGGAACATGCCGTCGCGGTACCAGTCCAGGTGCCCGGAGACCTCATAGAGGTGGCCCTTGGTGATGTGCGGGGTGTAGACGAACTCGTAGCCGGCCTCGACGTGGCGTGCACGGGAGTAGTCTTCCATTTCCTTGCGGATGATGCCGCCGCGCGGGTGGAACACCGGCAGGCCCGAGCCCAGCTCGTCCGGGAAGGAGAAGAGGTCAAGCTCGACGCCGAGCTTGCGGTGGTCGCGGCGCTCGGCCTCGGCGATGCGCTCCTGGTAGGCCTTCAGGGCATCCTTGGTCGGCCAGGCCGTGCCGTAGATGCGCTGCAGCTGCTGGTTGTCCTGGTTGCCCAGCCAGTAGGCGGCCGAGGTGCGGGTCAGCGCGAAGGCATTGGAGATCAGCTTGGTGTTGGGCAGGTGCGGGCCGCGGCACAAATCGCACCACACGGTGTCGCCGGACTTGCGGTCGACGTTGTCGTAGATGGTGATTTCGCCGGCGCCGACCTCGACGTTGACGCCCTCGCCGGCCGAATCGGCCTCGTTGGCCTTGTTCAGCAGCTCGAGCTTGTACGGCTCGTTGGCCATGGCCTTGCGGGCCTCGTCCTCGGTGACGACGCGGCGGGCGAACTTCTGGTTCTGGTTGACGATCTTAAGCATCATCTTCTCGAGGGTCTTCAAATCCTCGGGAGTGAACGGCTCGGCGACGTCGAAGTCGAAGTAGAAACCGTCGGTGATGTACGGGCCGATGCCCAGCTTGGCATCGGGGCGCAGCTGCTGCACGGCCTGGGCCATCACGTGCGCGGTGGAGTGGCGCAGGACCTCAAGGCCGGCAGGGGAATCAATGGTGACACGCTCGACGGAGGTTCCGGCCTCCAGCGGGCGGGCCAAATCGCGCAGCACGCCATCGACGTGCATGACTACGACCTCGCGGTCGTCAAAGTACAGCTCGGCCCCGGTAGTGCCGGCATTCACCTCGCGTTGTTCCCCATCGACGGTCAGTGTGATTTGCTCAAGCACTACGGCTCCTCGTTTCGTGGTTCGGCTTCATGGCTTGTGGCGTACGGTGGCCACAGCCAGCCAACCACCAGCTTAACCGACGCCCGCGCGTGCCAACCAATCGAAAACCGTGCATGTCATCGTGTCCTGGCAGGGCAGTGCGAGTCGCGGGCACGCTCCCGATGCATGGGCGGGGCAGGGTTGGGGAGCCAACCTTGGTCAACACAGCCGCTATCCAATGGAGTCAGCCAAGGTTAGGGCCTCAACCCTGGCCAACCCTTGCTCGCGGTCGAAACGACCGCGCGGCGCCTGAATCCCAACGAAACCGCCGCCAACTCGGGGAACCAGAAGCTCGTTGATGCGGGAGCGCTCAAATTCGGTGGGCGCGGGAAACACGATCAAGCGTGGAACGCCGCCGACGTCACTGCGGAGGCAGAGGGTCTCATGCAGCGCATCGGCGAATATCGCGAGAACCTGTTGATGCCCAATATACGGGCCCATCTGTCCAAACGCGGGCTGCCGGGTTCCTGAGGCCGGCATTCAGCCCCTCTACTACTTGTCGACAAGCCGGGCTAGCATCTAGTCATGGAACCCAGGGTTAATCTCAGCAAGTCCGATCCTGCTGCGTATGCGGCGCTGCTCGCCATGAACAAGGCCGCCAGCGATTCCGCCGATGCCGCGGGAATCGATCCCAAGCTTCGCGAGCTGCTCAAGGTGCGGGCCTCGCAAATCAATGGCTGCACCTATTGCCTGCGCATGCATACCCGCGACGCCCTGAAACTCGGCGAGAGCACCGACCGCCTGGCCTTGGTCTCGGCGTGGGCCGACTCCGAATACTTCACGGCGGTGGAACGCGCGGCCTTGGCATTGTGCGAGTCCATCACCTTGGTCTCGGTGGACCACGTCCCGCATGGGGTGTACACCATGGCCAGGGCGGTGCTTTCCGACGAACAGATCTCCGCGGTCGCCTGGCTGAGCGCGGCGATCAACATGTTCAACCGGGTTGCGATCACGTCCCGCTACCCGGTCAAGCCCTAGGTGCGTCCCTGCGCCTGCAGGTAGGCGATGACCGCCAGGACCCTGCGGTGGTCCTGCGCGGCCACGGGCAGCTCGAGCTTGGCCAGGATGTTGCCCACATGTGTCTCCACGGTGCGTTCGGTCAGCCACAGGCGCTGGGCAATGCCCAGGTTGGTGCGCCCCTCGGCCATCAGCGCCAGCACCTCGCGCTCGCGCAGGGTCAGGGATTCCACGGTGCGGTTCGTGCGTGCCGCGCCGATGAGTTCGAGAACCAGTTCCGGATCCAGGGCGCTTCCACCCTCCCGCACCCGGCGCAGGGTGTCCAGGAATTCATTCACGTCCAGCACCCGGTCCTTGAGCAGGTAGGCAAAATATCCACCGGGGACCAACCGTGCAGTGTGTTTGGTTTCGATGCGCTGGGACAGCAGCACAATGCCAAGCCGGGGAAACTCGCCGCGCAGCACCACGGCGGCGCGCGCGCCGTCGTCGCTGAGATCCGGCGGCATGCGCACATCGCAGATCAAGACGTCGGGTCCCAGGGCCCTTGTTTGCAACACTGCCGCCTCGGCATCGCCGACGGCCGCGAGCACCTCGTGCCCGGCATCCACCAGCAGGTTCGCAAGCCCCTGGCGAAAGAGCGCGGAGTCCTCGGCAATCACCAGCCGCATGGCAGCACCGCCTCGATGGTGGTGCCGCAACCGCTCTCGCTGCTGACAACCAATTTTCCGCCCAACGCGTTGACCCTGTCGTCCAGCCCGGCAAGTCCCCCACCCGGGGTGCTCCGGGCTCCGCCGCGGCCATCATCACTGACATACAGCCTGATGGCCTGCCCCTCCGACCCCAGTCGCACGGTGATGCGCTGCGCCGCGGCATGCTTGTTCGCATTGTGTACCGCCTCCGCGGCCACGAAGTAGGCCGTCGCGCCAACAACCTCCGGCACGTCGGCCAGGTACCCGTCAATGTGCAGCGACACGGGGGTCGGGGACCTGCCGCTGAGTTGGCGAAGTGCGGCCTCGAGCCCCTCGTCCAGGGCGCTGGGCCTGATGCCGTGGGCAATTTGCCGCAATTCGGCCACCGCGGTGGCCAGTTCGGCGACCGCGGCGTCAAGCTGGGCGGCAAGTTCCTGGCCGTTGGCCGGCAGCCGCCGCTGCATCAGCCGAAGTCCCATGCCCAGGGCAACCAGCCGTTGCTGCGCACCGTCGTGCAGGTCTCGCTCGAGGCGCTTGCGTTCGCCGAGCGAGGCCAAGAGCAGGCGCGTGCGGCTGGCATCAACTTCGGCCAGCGCCCCGGAAAGTTCAACCTGCTGCCGCCCCATCTCCAGCATCAGCGCCAGCGCCCTGGTGGCCTCGGCGTTGAACACCCGGCCGCGCCCCGGACCCGGAATGAGGATCCCGGAGACCTTCCCGGACAGGGCCACGGGTATCCCGGAGTCCGCCCCAAGCCGGGAACCGCTCGCATCGCAAAAACCGTCGCCGGACGAGAGGGCATAGCCGATCCGCAGCTGGGGGTCGGCGGTGGCGGCGCGCAGGATCCCCTCGAGGTCCGCAGGCCGTGCCGCATTGGTGAAGACCCGGTTTTCAAACGCCTTCAGGGTCTCGACGAGGCGCTCGTGCTCGGCGTAGACCAGGCGGCCGATCAGGCGTTGGATGCGTGGCCGCAGCGCCATCAGGACCACTGTCCCCGCGGCGGTGCCGGCCACGACCAGTGCCATGGCCGGACGGGACCCAGTCCCGGGCCACCACATCAGCAGCACGGCCAAGGCCACGACGGCACCGAGCACCGCACCCACGCCCATCGCCGAGACCAGCACGCGCCCGGCGTCAAAGAGGTCCTCGTGCAGAATCGCCAGGCCGATGGCAGCGGGGATGAACAGGTACATGGCCGCCAGCCCGAGCATCACGATGGATTCGTTGCGGTTCACCAGGTAGCCGGCCCAGCACAGCAGCAGGGTTGCGGGAATGCCGGTCCCGGCCAGCGCCAGCCAGCGGATCTGGTTTCTTTCGGCGGGATCGGCCCGCCTGAATCGCCTGCCTAGGTCTACGACGCTGAGCACCAGGAGGGCCAAAAAGCCCGGCAACAGGGCGACGGCGGCAATGTCTGCACCGGGCACCGAACCCAGCCCCCGGTGCTGCTGCTGAAATGGATCTCCATAGGGTGAGGGGCTCAATGCCGCCAAGACCCCGAAGGCCGCCGCGACTGCCGCAAGCCCGGCAGCCAGTCGCCGGGCGGACCGATCACCCAGGATTCCAGAGGGAAACACCAGGAGCATCAGCGCCCACGGCAGGTAGAGCAGCATCCAGGCACCCTGGGCCAAGGAGATCCACAGGCCGTTCACCGGGAGGGCACTGGATGCTTTCGCGGCTGCGAGATAGGTGTCGGTGCAGCCCACGGCGAGGATCACCAGCCCTGCGCAACCCAGGAGCGCGCCCACGCCCTGGCGCGGCAGGCGACGGGTGATGAGGTGCCCCAAGACGAGCGCGGGCAGGGACATGAAGATGCAGAGCCCCAGCCAACGTGCGGCGGGCGCATCCACGCCGGAAGTCAGCGCCCATGCCGCCAACGACAACGACACCGCCGCCAGCGGAAGCACTGCAATCGAAACCGCGCGGGCCCATGCCATGGGCACAGCATAAGCCCGGATCCATGGTTGGGCCCTCCGTGCCAGCACCGAGGTTTTTCAGGTGCCCTCCACGATTCGTGCTGCGCCGCATCCGCCCATGCTGGGGTTGTGGCTGACGAACCCATCGCCGCCCCCTATCAAGGAAGGCAAGACCATGACACGGATGAACGAGGTGCGCGCCGAGTCTTCGTCGCTGGCTGCGGCGCGGGACATGCGCACCTTTTGGCGGATCGCCGCCGCCCTGGTCATTACGCTCGGCCCGCTGGGAATCCTCGTGATCCGAGCCATCATGCCGTACTGGACCACCGATGCCCCGGCGTCGGTGGTGGCCCAGTCCCTGGCCCATGGGTCGACGTTGGACTTCATGGTGTGGTCCGGACTCTTCTTCGCCCCGGCATTGCTGTTTGGCGTTGTGGCGATCGCATATGTGGCCAGGCGGGGATCACCTGCCTTGGCCACCATTGGCGGCGCGCTCACGTTTGTTGGATGGAGCATGGGTGCGACCACGGTCAACATGGACTACTTGGTCTCGCAATTGGGTGCCAGCGGTTTCGGCCAACCGAGCATTACCGCGATCGGTGTCGCACTCCAAGACAGCACTTTCGCGGCCGTGGGAGGAATCATCTGGCTCATTGGACACATCGGGGGCATGGTGCTGATTGGCATTGCGCTGGGGCGGGCCGGAATCATCAAATGGTGGGCGGCCATTGCCCTGATGGTCTCCCAACCGTTCCATTTCATTGCGGCAGTGGTGATTCCCAGCAGGCTGCTTGACGTGACGCTAGGCTGGGGCTTGACGACCGTGGCGAGTTTCATGGTGAGCCTGGCCGTCCTGCGCATGGGCAACGGCGAATGGGACCTGCCGCCCAGCAAGCGGGTTACCGGCCGACACTAAGTTGGACGCGAAATTGACGGATCGCCCCGGCCTTCACCGTCCTGGTGAGGAATCGGGGCCTTCCTATTGCTGCGGCTCGTTCCTGCGAAACCGCAGTTCCCGCTCCGTCCCTCGAAGAACCCGCAACAAGGGCCTGACCGGCAATTTGCTGCCGGTTGAGTGGCTATCCGTTCGGCCGCTGCGGCAGGTATTGCACCGCCCACTTGTTCCCGTCCGGATCGGCAAAGTGAACGAAATGCCCCCACGGCTGGATGTCGATGTCGCTGACATCCACGCCGTTGGCCTTGAGCTGGTCGTGGGCGACCTGGATGTCGCTGACCACCATCTGCAGGCTGGGTGCGGTCCCGGGCGCCGCATCGTTCAGTCCCTCGCCAATGGTGATCGAGCAGGCCGACCCCGGCGGGGTCAGCTGGACGAAGCGGATCGACTCGGTGGGCCGCTCGTCGTAGTCGGCATTGAACCCAACCTTGTTCACGTAAAAATCCTTGGCGCGGTCCACATCGGACACGGGGACAAACACAAGCTCCAGTTTCCAATCCATGCTGCACACGCTAACGCCGCCACGAAACCCGTGTAAAGAGGTTGCGGGATTCACCGAACCCGTGCGCGGCGAAGCACTCGATGGCAACGTCGCGCAACCGGGCCCATTGGGTCAGATCCTCGCTGCCCGGTTGTATGGTCAGGCTGGCTGCGTTGTGAATAGATGTGTAAAGTGTGAATAAATAGAATTCACACCATTTCACCGGCAGGAGATCCGATGCCAGGCTTGCAAAACCCGTTCCGGCCGACCTTCGGCAGGACTCCCCCGGAGCTGATTGACCGAAACGACACCTTGGAAGAGTTCGAATACGGTCTGCGCATCCGATCCGGCGTCCTGGGTTTGCTGAGCATCATCACCGGGGCCCGCGGCGTGGGGAAGACCGTCATGCTCAACGAGGCGCAGGGGCTGGCGCAGGAGCAGGGCTGGGCCGTCATCTCCGAGACTTCCACCGCAGGCTTCCTGGCCAGGATCGCAGACTCCGCACTCCTCATCGATGAGGAATTGGGTGACGGCCCGCCACCCAGGAAAATTCTTGCGTTCTCGGCCGCCGGCTTCGGGGTCACCACGCAGCTTCCCCGGGAGCGCCAGGTCGAGTTCCGCAATCTCGGGGCGAATCTCTTGCATCGCCTGGATGAAAATGGCACCGGGCTGTTGATCACGCTGGATGAAATCCAGGACGCCGACCGCAGTGAATTGCTGCAGCTGGCCGCCGTCATCCAGCACTGGGTGCGGGACGGGCTGCCCATCAGCTTCGTTTGCGCCGGCCTGCCGGCTGCGATCTCCGACATCCTCAACGAAGGCGTGGCGACCTTCCTTCGCAGGGCCGACAAGATCGACCTGCACTCCGTCGAGGTTCGGGATGTCAGGGATTCCTACGCGCGGCAATTCTCGGCGGCCGGGATCCGGTTTCCCGACGGGTTCCTGGAAGAGGCGGCCGAGGCGAGCTTCGGCTACCCATTCCTCATCCAGCTGATCGGCTACTTCCTGTGGAAGGAAGCCGAACGGGGTGGGGGCGCGGTTGACCGGGAATCAGCGGACAAGGCAGTTGCCGCGGCCCTGAAGCGAAACATCCGCATGGTTGTCGGCCCGGCCATCTCCAAGGCCTCCGACCGGGACATGGACTATCTCCGGGCGATGTCCCGCGACAACGGCCCGTCCAGCACCGCCGCGGTGGCCCAGCGCATGAAGGCCTCGCTGCAATTGGCCGCCAACTACCGCGCCCGTCTCATTGAGGCCGGGCTGATCGAACCGGCCGGACGCGGCGAAGTCAGGTACTCGATTCCTGGATTGCGCGAACACCTGCGCAACGGGGAACGTCTCGGCTAGCCAATAACCCCGGCGCAATCAGGCACCCAGATAGCCGCGGGTGTCCAGGTCCTCGGCGGCCATGCGTTGGGCCAACGACATCCCGGTGTGCTTCACGGCAGGCCCGGCGGCGGAGGACCCGAAGTCCTCGTTGCGCGCCCTGGCGGGGTCGGCCAGGTAGCCCGAAGCCGGCAGCGTGCCCTTTTCCGACAGGTCCCAGGCATCGAGCGCCTGCAGGCTGATGCCGCGAGGCCCGGTGCGGCGGGTGAGCCCGTGGATCAGCAGCAGGCGGGTGGAGAAGAGCAGCGGGCCGCAACGCCGCTGGGCCTCGTGGAAGAACGTTGCATCGACGCAGCCGGTGCCGTCGTCCACCGAGATGAACACGACCCGTCGCCCGCCGCGCATCGGCGGGGTCTGCGTGGCCACCCGCACCCCGGCCACCAGGACCTCGGTGCCGTTGCGCATGCCCAGCAGGTCCTGCGCGCGCGAGACGCCCAGGGAGTCCAGCAGCGGGGCGTGGGATTCCATCAGGTGCGCACTGACATCGATGGACATCAGGTCCAGCTCGGTGCGCACCACCTCGTCCAAGGGCGTGTGCGCCGCCCCGATCGCCATGTTGGAAAGCTCCACGTCCCCCAGCGGCAGGGCAAGCTGCCCGGGAATCGGCCGGTAGCGCTGCGGCAGGGCCTTTCCCGGTCCGGCACGCAGGTGCTCAACCAGGTCGGCACGGTTCCCGCGCCCGACATCGGCCTGCAGCGAATCGAAGGCGCCCAGCGCGGCAAAGTGGTTCAGCGAGGTGCGGGTGAGCCCGGAGCGGGCCCGCACGTCGGCGATCGAGTCGTAGGGCTGTCCGGCCGCCACCCGGGAAACCTCGCGTTCGGAGACCCCGCGGATCCCGCGCAGGGAGATCCTGATGCCGAATCGTCCCGGGGGCGCCGCCCCCACGGCCCGCGGCACCACCGGCAGCTGCGCCGGAGGCAGCAGCCCGTCGAGCCTTTCCACCTTGTAGCCGGGCGCGGAGCGGTTGATGTCCAGCGGCAGGATTTCGATGCCCATGCGCCGGGCCTCGGCCACCAGCAGGCGCTTGGGGTACATGCCGGGGTCGTGTTCCCAGATGCCGGCCAGGAAGGCCTCGGGGTGGTGGGCCTTGAGCCAGGCCGAGTGGTAGGTGGGCACGGCGAAGGCCGCCCCGTGGGCCTTGCAGAACCCGAAGGACCCGAAGGCCGCCAGCGTGTGCCAGACCTCGTCGATGACTTCCAGGGAATAGCCGCGCCCCAGTGCCCGCGAGCGGAAGAGGGACTCCACCGCCGGCTCCGCCTTCGGGTTGCCCAGCAGCCTGCGGTAGACATCGGCCTTGGCCAGCCCGCAGCCTGTCATCACGTGGAAGATCCGCAGCACCTGTTCGTGGAAGACGGTGACCCCGTGGGTCTCGGCGAGCGCGGGTGCCAAATCCGGGTGGGGGTATTTTTCGGGTGCGAATCCGTGGCGGTTTTCCAGGTAGGGCTTGACCATGTTGGATTTCATGGGTCCGGGGCGGAAGAGGGAGATGTCGATGATGATGTCGTTGAATTCCCTGGGCGCGAGCTTGCCGATGAGTTCGCGCTGTCCGGGTGATTCGATCTGGAAGCAGCCCAGGGTGTGGGTGGAGCGGATGAGTTCGAAGGTGGGTTCGTCGTCCAGTGGGACCAGGGCGAGGTCGATGGCGCCGTTGGGCAGGATGTAGTCGGGGATTTCCCCGGGCTTGGCTCCCTGGTGTCCCCCCGCCTTGGCGACTGCCTGTGCGTCGGGGTGGAGGCGCTGGATTTCCTCCAGGGCGTAGGTGATGGCCGATTGCATGCGCACCCCCAGCACGTCGAGCTTGAGCATGCCCATGGGGTCCATGTCGTGCTTGTCGAATTGGCTCATGGGCAGCCCGATCCCGCTGGGTTCCACGGGGGTGCGTTCGAGCAGGTGCGCGTCGGAGAGGATGACGCCGCAGGGGTGCATGGAGATGTGGCGGGGCAGCCTGTCGAGGCGTTCGGTGAGGTCCACGAGCAGGTCGAGCTGTTTTTCGGTGCCGAGGCGGTCGGCGAAGGGGGCGAGTTCGGGTTTTTCCTCCAGGGCTTCGCGGAAGGACGAGGCGGAGAAGCGCCAGAGCTGCTTGGCGATCACGTCGATGTCTTCCTCCTCCATGCCAAGGGCCTGGCCGGCGTCGCGTACAGCCCCCCTGGCGCGGTAGCCGTTTTGCATGCTCATGAGGCTGACGCGTCGGTGCCCGAAGCGGTCGAAGATCTTTTGGTAGATGTTGTGGCGTTGGGCGGATTCGACGTCGATGTCGATGTCGGGCAGGGTGGCGCGGTCGCGGGAGAGGAAGCGTTCGAAGAGCAGGTCGTGGGCCAGGGGGTTCACCTGGCTGATGCCGATGAGGTAGTTGACCAGTGAGGAGGCGCCGGACCCGCGGGCGGCGGAGCGTATCCCCATCCCGGTGATCATGGAGCTGACTTCCGCGACGGTGAGGAAGTAGGGGGCGAAGCCGAGGTCGGAGATGGTGGACAGTTCGGCCTGGAGTCGGTGGCGCAGCGCGGGGTCGTTGGCATCGGCGGGGAGCAGCCGGGTGATTCCGGCTTCCGCGCGGGCGGCGAGTTCGCTGTCGGGTTCGGCGGTGATGCCGATGATGTGTGCCTCGGGGACCACGGGGATTCCCCATCCGGTGTCGGGGACCGGGTCGATCCGTGCCCAGTCGGCGAGCGCGGCGGTGTTGCGCAGCAGGGTGGCAGCCAGGGTGGAGTCGGAGGCGTAGCGGGCGATTTCGGTGGCGAGGTGGTGCATGTGCCCGGCGGGCTTGAGCCAGCCCTGCCCGTTGGGTTGGATGTCGTTGAGGGTTTCCAGGGAGCTCAGCGCCCGCGCGGAGTCCAGGACGTCGGCGGTTGCAGCCCCGTCGGGGTCCGTGTAACGCACGGCGTTGGTGAGGATGGGGGCGATGTCAGCGGAGGCGGCGCAGCGCAGCATGCGGATGGCGTGTGCGGTGCTGAGCCTGTCCCCGGGGTTGTTCAGGTGGGTGGTGATCTCCACCCGCAGTGCCTCGGGCCCCAGCAGGCTGCGCCAGGTGTGCAGGGCGGTGCGCGCCTGGGAGTAGTGGCGGTGTCCGGTGGCCAGGCCGATGTCGGAGCCCGGCCCCAGCAGGATGGTCAGCAGCACCTCCCCCTGCGGGCCCAGTGCATGGGTGGCCAGTTCCTCGCGGGTGATGCCGATGTGGCCCTGGGGCGCAGCCGTCGCCGGGGCTTTTTGGTGTGCTGCGGTGACCAGGCGGCAGAGTGCCGCGTACCCTGCGCCGTTGTCATGCCCCCTGGCCAGGGCGACGATGCGTCCGGCCGTGCGCATGGGCAGGGGCTTGCCGTGGGCGGCCCGGGGCGGTGCGGGTTCAAGGATGGCAAGGTCCACCCCGAGGATGGGGTCGATTCCGTGCTCGATACAGGCCTTGAGGTGCTTGACGCTTCCGTAGAGTCCGTCGCGGTCGGTGATGGCCAGGGCGTCCGCCCCGTCGGCGAGCGCCGCGGCGACAAGGTTCTCGGGCCAGGAAACCCCGTAGTGTGCGCTGAAGGCCGAGGCGACGTGCAGGTGGGTGAAGCCCATGCCGGTGTGCCCTCCTTGCCTGTTCCCGCTCCTCCACCTTTGTTCCATGCGCCCCGAGAGGGGGCCTGGCTGTGTTTGGGCTTGGGGTCCGGGTGGGCACCGCGCCCGCTGGAGGGATGACACCATCATATTAGAACGTGTGTTCGATTCAAGTCCCGGAACGACCCCACTGCGCAATCACGGTGGACAGGCAACCAGATCCCGCCACTGACCTGTGGCGGGATTATTCCGGTGAGAATGCCCACCCCGGCCCCGGGGCTAGATCCCCTCGGCGGCCCCGAGCCTGTCGAGGGCCACCAGATAGGCCTCGGAATAGCTGGGGAACTGCGGCACCGCGTCGCGCAGGACCCTCAGCGGGGTCTCGCCCCTGATGGCCATGGACGCCTGGTGGATCCATTCGCTGGCCTGCGGGGCAATGGCCCAGGCTCCGACCAGGACCCTGCGATGCCGATCCACCAGGATGCCAAGGTCCCCGTGCGGGTCTTGTTCGTAAGTCCACGGCCGGGCGATCGCCTCGGGCAGGTTGACCTGGATGGACACCGCGTCGATCCCGCGCCCCTCGGCCTGTTCGCGAGTGAGGCCCACGGCGGCGATTTCCGGGGCAGCGAACACCACGCGCGGGATCCCGTCATAGCTCGCGTTTCGGTCCCCGCCCAGGATGCAGTCGGCGACGATGCGCCCCTGGTACTTGGCCACGTGGGTGAAGGGCATGATCCCGGTGACGTCCCCGATGGCCCAGAGCCCCTCTGCCGCCCAGCAATGCTCGTCAACCCGCACGTTGCCGCGGCCATCGAGGGTCGCCCCCGCCGTGGCCACATCCAGGCCCTCGGTGCGCGGGGTGCGCCCGGTGGCGAAGATGACGGCGTCGGCCACGACCTCTCCGCCTTCGCGCAACGCCAGGATGCTGCTTCCATCGTCCCCGCGCCGCCCGACGGCCACGGAGCTGTTGGCCATGACCTTGACCCCGCGCTCGCGCAGGTACCCTTCGGCGAGCGCGGAAACCTCGGGCTCCTCGCGACCCAGCAGCCGCGCGCTGCGATTCAGCACGGTGACCTCTACCCCGAATCCGGACAGGAAGAACGCCGTTTCCAGGGCCACTGCGCTTCCGCCCACGATGGCCACCGAGTGGGGCAGCGTGTCGAGCGTATAGACCTCGCGGTTGGTCCAGGCGGTGATGTCGCCGATCCCGGGGAAGTCGGGAATTGAGGGCGAGGTCCCGGTGGCGATGATGATGTGGTGTGCCAGGTATTGTTCCCCGTTGGCCACCACGTGCCCGGGACCCGAGATGGAGGCCTTCCCGCGCACCACCGTTGCCCCGCGCCGGGAGTACCCCTCGGCTTGGGCGCTGTCATCGAGGTGTCGAGCCATGTAGTCGCGGTAGTCCCTGGCCTTCTCCCAGTCCAGGGTGCTCGAGGAGGCACCCGCGGCGCCGTCGGCCTCGATGTTCACCTCAGGTCCACGCAGGATCGTCTTGGAGGGAATGCAGGCCCAGTAGGCGCATTCCCCGCCAATGAGTTCGGATTCGAAGACCACGACCTTCTTGCCGGCGGTCAGCAGCCGATCGGCAACGACCTCGCCCCCGGGGCCCATGCCGATGATTGCCGCATCGAATACTTCTTCCATCTGAGCACTCCCGTGGTTAGGTTCCTCGCGGCCGCCATCCAGGCGCCTGCTCCCTAGCCTTGCACCTCGCCCCTCCAACAACCAGAGTCCACGGCCGCGAACCCGGTGACCGGCGCGGGGTCTTGTGGTCCGATCCTTCGCACTAGGCGCTCTCCCGGTAGGCCTCGGGCATGCGAATGATGCGCCAACGGCCGGTCTCAACCTGCCGGGAAACCTCAAAGGTGCGCAGCGGCCCCACGCCGGCGAGCTTGACCTGCAATTGCCAGACCTCATAGTCCACGAGTCCCGGCCCGCGTCCGCGTTCGGCGCGCAATTCCTCGGTCCACCATTTGCGCCGCTCGAACCAGCGCACCGGCTCGGCCGCCAGCTTGTATTCCCGACCCTGCCAGCGCAGGCGAATCGGCACCCCCGCCGGCGTGCAGTCAACTTCGATCGACTGGGTAAAGATTCCCATTCGCTCGCCACCTTCCCCTCGCACAAACGTGCCCGTTGCCGCCACACCCCGAAGAGGTGGGCGGCGGCAGCGGGCCACACCCATGCACTGAACCATTTTATTAGAAACTTTGTTCTATACAAGAGGAGACTAGAACGCATGTACGACGATTTGTTGTTTCGGGGCCCTATTGCCCGGGTCTCACGTGGGCCTATGCTGGGGAGCATGACTTCAAACACGCCTCCGGCCATCACTGCGCTCACCCTTGGCGTGCGCGACGTCCAGCGCTCACGCGACTTCTACGTCACGGGCCTGGGCTTCCGCGAAATCAACTACATCCCCGGCGAGATCCTGTTCGTCCAGGCCGGGTACGGGCTGATGCTCGCACTGTGGAACGTCGAATCCATGCCCGGCGAATACGGGGAAGTCGGGCACGGCCCGCTGGCCCCGCCGCTATCCGTGGGGCACAACAGCGCAAGCGTCGAGGAGGTCAACGAGCTCTACGCCAGGGCACTTGCCGCCGGCGCGACCTCGATCGGCGCACCGACCCTCCGGGAGTGGGGCGGCACCAGCGCCTGCGTGGCCGACCCCGACGGGTTCCGCTGGGACTTTGTGCACAACCCGTCCTTCGCCATCGACGACGACGGAACCGTCACCGGTGTCTAGCCGGCACCGATGCACCCCCCTCACCGCTGAAAATTCCGGCCGCCCGTGAGACTCTCCAACCTGCCGATCCGCCGCATCGCCGAAGACGGGCTTTCCCCCGCGCCCCGCGACCAATGGCCCCACACCCTCCCGCCGGTGCGCCAGCTTCTCGACCAGGGTCTGGACTTCGGTCCGGCCACCATATTCGTGGGCGAAAACGGCTCGGGAAAGTCAACCCTGGTGGAGGCCGTCGCCCTCGGCTACGGACTCTCGCCCGAGGGCGGCTCCACCGGCGCACAGCACAGTACCCGGGTCACGGAATCGGGCCTGGAGCGGCACCTGCAGCTGGTCAGGAACGTCGGCGCGAGCCGGCGCGGCTACTTTCTTCGCGCCGAAACCATGCACGGGCTTTACACCTATTTGGAAGACAATCCCTCCATGCGGCGCAAGGACCCGGAATTCCACACCATGAGCCACGGCGAGTCGTTCCTCGAGCTCATGGTGGACAGGTTTCGCGCGGGCGGCCTGTGGGTAATGGATGAGCCCGAGTCGGCACTCTCGTTCTCCGGATCCCTGGCCTTGGTGGGCATCCTGAAGGACCTGATCGCCGAGGGAAATTCCCAGGTCGTCATGTCCACGCATTCGCCGCTGCTGGCGGCCCTGCCAGGAGCAGACATTTATGAAGTCGGCCCATGGGGATTGCGTGCCGGCGAATGGGAAAGCCTCGATCTGGTCGCCAACTGGCGATCCTTCATGAACATGCCCGGACGCTACCTGCGGCACTTATAGAAAAGGGGTGCAGGGCACTTGGCCCTGCACCCCGGAAAAGCAATCGGCGGTTACTGCTCGGAATCGCCCTCGGTCCGGTCCGGGTCGAAGTCGGTCGGCAACGCCCCGCCTTCACTCTTCCACTTGGAGAGCTGCTTCTCGCTCACCATCCGTTCGTCGGTGTTGGGTGTCAGGTTGTTCTCAAACTCTTCATTTTCAGCGTTCGGTGTGTCTGCACTCATGTGGCCCACGCTATCGCCTTTCGCCGGGTTTCCACAGCATCGGTTTCCGATAGGGCATGTCCCCGCGGACAAACCGGGGCAAGGCCTCAGTCCATCTTCGCCAAACGCGACTTGAAGATCAGGAAGATCCCATAGCATCCCAGCCCGAACCCGATGAAGGCGAGCACGTAGACCCCGAAGGGCTGCGCCCGCACCGACTTGAGCGCGCCATCCAGCCCCGTGGACTCCTCCGGGTTCGCCTGCAACGTCGCCACGATGAACAAGAGCCCGAGCAGGAAAAGCGCAATGCCCTTCGCCACGTAGCCAACAACACCCACGACCTCGGTGACCCTGCGCAAGGTTCCTGAAGCGGGCAGCTCCACCTGCTTGGTGAAGGACTTCATGAGGCCCCTGACGACAAACACGATTCCGGTGATGGCAATGCCGGCGCCCACGGCCATCAGGAGCAGCGGACCGCCGGGCATCTGCATGACCTGGGCCGAGGCATCACTGGTGGATTCACCGCTGTCCTTGCGGTTGCCCAGGGCAAAGGAGGCAAAGCTCGCGGCCAAGGCAAGGAATACGACTCCCCGCCCGGCGGCAGCCAGCTTCTTGCCCATTCGTTTTTTTGCCGGCGCGTTCCGGTAGCCAAAGACCACACCGCTGGCTTCCCACAAACCCAATGCAAGGCACGCGGACGCGCCGATCCAGAGCAAGGCGTACCCTGCAGGCTGGGCGGCAAGCTGCGCAAGCGCCCCATCCTGGTCGGCTTCCCCGGATTCCCCGAAGGCCAACTGGATGGCGATGACCCCGATCAGCAGGTGCAAGATGCCACTGACCACGAAACCGGCTCTCGCGACCGCTACAAAGGCCCGGGAATTCGAGGCCTGTTCGGTCGCGTCAACGGCACCCTGAATGTTTTTTTTGATGGTTTTCCCCCTTCATGCGAAACCGTCCAAGAAGCTTTCCGGTAATAACCACATCCTGCCATCCTTGCAGGCAACCGCATACGCATCTGCACCCTGTGCTTTTGCCGCCTGCGGACATATCGTGGAATTGTCCGCTGACGAAAGGTCAAGCCCATGAATCCCGAGGTTCCCGAACTTGACGGAGTCCACCACGTGAAGCTTCCGGTGACGGATCTGGAACGCAGCCGCACTTGGTACGAGAGCCGTCTGGGCTACGAACAAGTCATGGAATTCCGCGACGGCGGCAACGTCACCGGGCTGCTGATGAGTCATCCACGGGGAGGTCCGGCGCTTGGGCTGTGGCTCGACCCGGAGCGGGCGTCCACGGTGGCGGGTTTCGACTACTTTGCCTTCGGCGCGCCAAACCGCAAGGCACTGGAAGAACTCGCCGACCGGCTGACCTCCCTGGGCGAACTCCATCCCGGCGTCCACCCCGGGACCATCGGCTGGGTGCTGTCCCACGTGAAGGATCCCGACGGGCACGAACTTCGCTTCCAGTGCGCGACGTAGCAGTTCCTGGCACCTGCCACCCTTCGCCAACGGCAGGAGCCAGGAGCCAGGAGCTAAGTGAAGACTATGCGGTGTTCTCGTGCAGGCAGAGGATGTTTCCGTCGGGGTCCTTGAACCAGGCCGCCTTCTCCGAGCCCAGGTCGCAGATGTGGCCGGTGGTCTTCAGGTCCGGCAAGTCGTAGTCCTCGAAGACCACGCCGCGGCCCTCGAGTTCGTCAATGACCTTGGGGATGTCCTTGACCTCGAAACTTGCCGCGGTGTGCGGGGATGGTTTCGCCTCGGGGTCGCTGAACAGGGCCAGCGATCCGGAGCCGTCAAGCGCGAAAACAAAGTTGCCGTCCGGACCTTGTTCCCGGAAAGGCAGACCCAACGAGTCTTCGTAGAATTTCCGCGCCCGCCCCGCATCGGTGACGGGAATCATGGTGGTCAACGGGCTGTTTGAAAGTGACATGGGAACCATCCTTCATGGGATTCTGGCCCTCCCATTTTACGTCCACACCTACGGAAAAGAGTCCTGCGGAGCTACCCCTGTTTGCCGGCAGCCCGTAGTGCTGCCACGACTGGCGCGGTTCCGTCTTCCGATGCGAGCACTGCCGCCAGGTGGCGCGCGCGTGCGGCATACGCCGGCGTCGCGGTGGCCTGCCTGATGGCAGCAGCCAGGCGTTCGGTGGTGAGCTCCTTGTAGGGAACCGGTTGCGGGCCCGCGCCGAGGGATGTGATCCTGGCGGCCCAGAACGGTTGGTCCGTGTATATCGGCACGCTGACCGTCGGTGCACCGGCGCGCAGACCCGCCGCGGTGGTACCCGCTCCTGCGTGGTGGACCACGGCAGCCATGCGCGGGAACAACCATTGGTGCGGGACGGCGCCAATGCCGCTGCCAGAGCGCGACGCTGGGCCAGCCGCCGCGCTTCACCGCATTGGCCGTGCGAAACGGCCCAGGACCCTTCGGCGGATAACGGCACGGGGGTTGGTCATCCAGTTCTTGCCAGGGAATCCAGGAAAACGACAACTGCCGCTAGCGAGGCCGCTGCCCGTACATGGTTGGCCGGGCTCCACCCCCTGTCGAATGCGCTCCATCGTGCCGCGGCGTCCACGCCCTCGGGCACGTTTCGGGCAAGTTCATTGTTGAGCGGGACGTTGCGCACGATGGTGATGCCGAAGGCGGCAAGGGCCAGTCCGGCACCGGCCATGCGATGTCCCGCTCCCGGGGCGGACGCGTCCGAGACGAGTTCCGCGACCACCACCGCGGCCGAGGCGGCGGCGCCCCCAAAGAAGACGGTCATGAAGGGCAGCCGGACCGCGCCGGTGTTGATGCGCCGCATCGCTGCAACTCCGTGGTCGGCGGGAAGGGCACGCAGTGCGGGCATGACGATTGCGGAGAAGGCGAAATACACCCCGCCCGCCACCCCGGCGCAGACGGCCGACGTGGCGGTAACCGCGGTGATGAGTGTGCCGCTCATGCGCGCGACTCGATGCGTGGGTTCCAGATTCCGATGGCAGCAGTTCGGCGGGCATAGTCGGCGAAGTCCGTCGCGGGCCGGCCCAGGGCAGATTCCGCATCTGCGGTGACGGAGGCGTTGCGCCCGTCGAGGATCGACTCGAAGAGTTCGGCCAGCGGCCGGGCATCATCGTGCGGCACTCCGTCGCGGGCGACGTCGGCAACGAACTCTTCCGCCGTGCTTGGCACATATTCGATGTTTCGTCCCGCGGCAGCGGAGATCTCGGCCGCAACATCGTGCATGGACAACAGGCGCGGACCGGTCACCTCATGGAGGACCCCGGCATGACCGTCCTCGACGAGCGCGGCGGTCGCGATCTCGGCCAGGTCATCGATGTCGATGAAGGGTTCACGGACATCCCCCGCGGGGAGCACCAGCCGTCCGCGCAGGGTGGGTCCGAGGAGGAAGTGTTCACTGAAGTTCTGGGCGAACCACGAAGAGCGGATGATCGTCCACTCCGCCGCCGTTTCCTGGACTGCCTTCTCGCTGGCGCGGGCCCCCTCCTCCCCGCGGCCCGAGAGCAGCACCAGGCGATTCACTTCCAGACTCCGTGCCCGCTCGGCGAATTCCCCGATCATTTCGGCCACGCCGGGAAAGGCCAGGTCCGGCGAATAGCACACATAGGCGGCCGAGGCCCCCCGCAGCGCGGCATCCCAGGTTGAACGGTCGTCCCACCGGAACGGACTGCCACCCTGCCGCGAGGCCACACGGGTCGGGATGCCGCGGTCGCGAAGGCGGCCAACGATGCGGCTTCCGGTGCGACCGGTACCGCCGAGGACAAGCACATTTGTATTGGTCATGGCACCAGTCAACGGCACCCGGTTCACACTTTGAATAGTTCCACAGCGGAGATCCATACGCGATCGTCTAGAGTGGGCGCATGGATCCACTCACCCACCTGCTCGACGGCCCCCGGGCGCGCCGCGCCTTTGCCCTCCGCGTGGTCATGGCCCCGAACTGGTCCATCAACGTGCAGGACAGGGCGCCCTTGACTGTCATCGCCATGATGTCGGGCAATGCGTGGCTGGAAGCCGGGAATGAACGATTCGAATTGCGGCAGGGTGATGTGGCAATCGTTCGTGGCCCGGACCCCTATACGGTGTCGGATGATCCGTCCCGCATCCCGGATGTCCTCATCCATCCCGGCCAGCGGTGCACTTCCCCGTCCGGAAGGGATCTCCAAACGAGCATGAACCACGGGATACGCACCTGGGGCAACGCCTCCGCCGGGCAGACCACGATGCTGATCGGCACCTATGAAACCGACGCGGAAATCGGCGCGGCGGTGACGACGGCACTGCCCCGCATCGCCGTCGTTCCGGCCGGCCACGTCAGTCCGTCCCTGCTGGGTTTCCTGGAAGGTGAAATCACCAGCGACGCGCCGGGGCAAGGCAGCGCCATCGACAGGTTGCTCGATGTGCTTCTGGTGCATTCGATCCGCGCGTGGGCGGCGCTCCATCCCGACACCGCACGTGGCTGGCTCGCCGGCGGCACGGATCCGCTGATCGCCCGGGCACTGGAATTTTTTCACGAATTCCCCGCCGAGGCCTGGAACCTTGAGTCCCTCGCTCAGCGCCTGAACGTGTCCCGAGCGACCCTTGCCGGCCGGTTTCGCGCCGGCGTCGGCGAACCACCCATGACCTACCTGACGAATTGGCGGATGCTGCTCGCCAGCGAGCTGCTCGCCGACCCCCGGCTGACCACCACGCAGATCGCCGCCAGGGTCGGGTACGGCAGCCCTTTCGCCCTGAGCACGGCCTTCAAGCGACGGTTCGGGGTGAGCCCCACCGGGTACCGGGAACGTACCTACCTTGCGCATGCCGCGGCATCGGGCCCGCCTCGACACGGCGGCAACCAGCCCCGGGCAATGGAGGCCGACCGGGCCGTCCCATAGCCTTCGACGTGTCCGGGCGCGCTTGAGGTTCCTTCCGCCGATGGCGGCGACATGGCTCGCCTCCGGGATCCTTATCGCCCAAAACCTCTCCGGCACCCTGCCCGACACCCGCGCCGACGCACGGCCCTCTCCCGAGCACCTGTCGGCCGCGTCCTGGCCGGCGAAGCGGCCATCGTGGTTGGCGTGCCGATGGGGCTGGTCTTCGTGCTGGTGCTGCACGATCGCCGCCGCGCATTGGCCGCGACGCGGTGATGCTACATGCCGTTCCGGGGGTTACGCCGGCACCGGCGCTCGCCATACACTGGCCTTGCCTCCACTATCGGAAGAAAGTGAGTGACCATGACAATCCCACAGCCTCCCGAGCCCCCGGTCAAACCGGCCGAACCCGACGGCGTTCCACCGGGTCCGCCGAACGAGCCGCCGCCGGACCCGGGCCCCGTTCCACATCCGCCAGCGCCGGAACCCCCCTACCCGCCGACCGAACCCGAACCCATCGGGCCGTACCCGCCGATCCGGTAGGCACACAGGCCACGGCAACGGGCAGGGGCATCGTCAGCACGACGATGCCCCTGCCCGTTGCGGTTCTCAGACGGAGCTTGCCTAGCGCTGGGAAAGGCGGATCATGTTGCCCGAGGGGTCCCTGAACGCACAGTCCTTCGGGCCCCACGGCTGGTCAATGGGTTCCTGGAGGACCTCGGCCCCGGTGGCGCGAACCTGCTCGAAGAGCGCGTCAAGGTCGCTGGTGCTGAAGACAGTCATCGGCAGCACACCCTTGGTGAGGAGCTCCTGCATGGTGTCCCCGTCGGCTTCCGATCGCCCCGCGTGCGGGTCCGAGAGCACGATTCCGAGCCCCGGCTGGGTGTCCGAGGCCAGGGTGACCCAGCGGTGCTCGCCCGAGGCCACGTCGTTCTCCACCTTCAGGCCCAGCCCGTCGCGGTAGAACGGGATCGCTTCGTCGACGTCGTTGACGGTGATGTGTGAGTATTGCAGTGAAATATCCATGGCTCCACGATAGGCACCAAGCCCCCGGGTGCGCTTCTTGGATCCTGCTCGATATCGAAGAATGGCTTAAGACTCCCCACTGCCTACCGGGCGCGGCCGGTCACGGTGTCCCTCGGCGAGCGCCGGTCCATGCGGCCATCCGCGAGCATCCGGCGCCGGAAGGGGGATGAAAGCTGCTAGTACCGCTGGATCCTGGTGCTCTTGGGACGGGTCACGGATTTGGCAATGCAGGCAGGCATGGCTTCCACCGCGGTATGTTCCCGGTTCCGGTATCCACTGGGACTTTCGCCCGTGATCTGGGTGAAGCTGGTGCTGAAGGATCCCAGAGAGGTACACCCCACCTCCATGCAGGCGTCGGTGACGCTCATCCCGGACCTGAGCAACGCCATGGAACGCTCGATGCGCCGGGTCATCAGGTAGGCGTAAGGGCTCTGCCCGTAGGCGGACTTGAACTGCCGGGAGAAGTGCGCCGGGGACATCATGGCCCTGGCCGCCATGGTGGGGACGTCAAGGGGCTTCGCGTAGTCGCGGTCGATCATGTCCTTGGCGCGGCGCAGTGCGGTGAGCACCTCGAGCTCGTACTGCTTCATGCGATCGAGATTATCAGCGCCACCCCGGCACGGCATGGCGACCGCGCCGAAGCCGGGCGGTCCTACTCGGTGACCGAGCGCACCACCCGTGCGGGGGAACCCACCACAACGGCTCCTGCTGGCACGTCCTTGGTGACGACCGAGGCTGCGGCCACCACGGCATCATCCCCGATGTGCACCCCCGGCAGGATGGTGGCGTTGGATCCGATCCACACATTCCTGCCAATCACGACAGGTGCCGGGATCATGTCCGCGCGTCGGCTCGGTGCAAGGTCGTGGTTCAGCGTCGCGATGACCACGTTGTGCCCGATGAGGGTGTCATCCCCGATCCTCACCCCGCCCTGGTCCTGGAACTTGCACCCGGCATTGATGAAGATCCGCTTCCCGAGGGTGATGTTTTTCCCGAAGTCGGCGTTGAAGGGCGGAAAGAGCGTCACGGATTCGTCAACCGGACTTCCGGTCAGCTGCGCCAGCAGCTCCCGAACGCGGTCCGGCTCCCGGTAGCCGCTGTTGAGCTCACCGGTGATGTGCAGCGCTTCCTGGCTGACCCGGTGCATCAGTACATGCAACGGCGAGTCCCCCGTGATCGTGCGGCCCGCATCCAATTCCTTCAGGAGGTCCTTGAGTTCCATGATGTCCCTTCATTCGGGTGCCGGCAAAGGTTGCAAACACCAATTCAACTGCTGGCTTACCAAGACCTAGGCACTCTTGAACCATAACCGCGAAGCGCACTGGCGGTGCCTTGCGGCGCAGCGCGTGTCTTCAAGTCCGGCCCCCTCCACTTCCGATGGTCCCCCTCGTTTCCCCGGTCCATCTCGTCTGCTCCCCGCCGGCTCTCCCGTCCGGGCGCACAGGGGCGTAACCTAGCACCAACGTGTACTTCCGTCGCGGCTTACTGGGGGAAAGGAAAGCCTGCATGGAGAGCTCCGACCGGTTGCGGGACCGATGGCTCGATACTGCCGCCGGGATCCTGCAGGAAAGCGACCCGGGGATTGCCCGTCAACAATTGCACGAGGCTCTGCTGGATTCGTTCCGTGCCTTCGCGGCGGTCCGTGCCCCGTTGGCCATGAACGGCGGAATCGGCGGGCCATCCATCTTCGGCCAGTACGCGGCGCTTGACACCTCGGACTGGCCGTTGGCGGTGGAGCGGGCCGGTAGTGACCACCCGGTGTTCGCCTACCACAACGTCACCGGCGACCCCGCGCCGGTGACGCTTCGCCAGGCAGCGGAGCGAGGCTGGCCGGTCTCAGATTTCGCGGCGTCCATGATCGACAGGCTAGGTCTCAGCATCCACCAGCTCTCACTGCCGCTGGCCACCGTCGGGCCGGAATCAGCTACCTACGGATTTGTCAGTGACGGCGCCTACCTTGAGCGCGACCAAGAGTCTGCCCGGTCCATCCAGCCGATTGTTCGCGGCCTGGATGCACACATCCGCATGCTCGAGTCGTTGTTGACCGCCCCGGTGTCCGCACCAGAGCACCCGCTGACCGCGCGCGAACAGCTGGTTCTGGCCCTGGTTGCCCAGGGGCGCACGGCAAATGGCATCGCTGCCCGTCTCTGTGTATCACCGCGCACGATCCACAAGCACCAAGAGAACCTATATAGAAAGCTGGGCGCGGTGGACCGTCTGTCGGCGGTCCTCCGCGCCCAGGAATGCGGGTTGCTCCCCCAGCAGCCCGACGGTGCCTACGATTTTCCCGGCGACCATGCCGGGGAGATGTTGGAGTTGTTGTAGATCACGGGCACGTGCGAAATGCCTTCCTCTTCCATCCACGGTTTTAGGGAGGAGACGAGATCTACCTTGCCCACGCAGTTCGGGGCGACCCTCGGGATGATGAACCGGTTCGCCGGATCATCCAACGCGATCCACCGCCCCCTTCTCTTGCAGCTGCTTCGCATAGGCCAGATACGACTACCTCTCCTTGAAACTTTCGTGGGCCGGCGCCGCCGGGGCCGTCAGCAGTGCCACGGCTCCGACGACCGAAGCGGCACGGATCCCCCAAGTCTTGATTTCCATGCCCGATTCCTCCGAGTTTGGTGGCGCGTTCCCTTCGCGCCGACACCTCCCAGTGTTCACCACGTTTCCGGTGTGTGCCATACGCAGTGGTGCGTAGCAGGACCCGGACGTCGTCACGCCAGCGGCCGGGGCGTTACCCTCGGCCGGCGGGGTGCAAAGCCGCGGTGCGCTGGTGGCCTTGGCCGCCGGTCGCTGACTTCCGTCCGACAGGTGATATCGCTGACAATTTCATGTTCCCCTGGGTGCCTCCGCTTCGGTTGAACCGTGGGGCATGACATGCCTGCAGGTCGGCATCGACTTGCAATGCCGCTACGCATTTCGGTTCCATCCTTTGGCCTCTGGCAGTGCCGAATCTGCTATCTGTCCACCCTCTTCGGTAGCCTCTGCCATACACTCGCAGCATCCGTCAGCAGCCACCGGCGAGAGGGCCCGGACATGAACAATCCACTTGATTTCCCGCCCGAAACAATATCCGCGGGGGACCTCAGCAAGTTCATTCAAGATTCGATTAAGGGGAGGGTTTACTCGATCACCGGTGAATGCAAGGATGCACGACAGTGGCCGGACTCCTCCTGGAATTTCGATCTGGTCACCAAGGATGCAGTCACCGGGAGCGTCCACTTCCTTCCATGTCGAATATGGCCCGACGGACAAAAACGCATTGACAAAGGCTTCACCGAAGGCGGTTCATCCCTCGAGAAGGTGTTGACCGACGGAATGGGCTTGACAGTACGAGGCGAAACTCGGATGTGGAACAACCGCCTCCAACTGCGAACTCTCGAAATCAGTTCACCCTCAATACGCAACGGCCAGTTCCACCGCGACCAGATGGAACTGCTTACACGATTCAGGGACCGCTATCCTGGCCATCCTCGTCTTCACCTCGAGCACGATCTGGTCCATATCGATTCGACCTCCGGAGTTCCCGTCCCGCATGCCAATCTTGAACGGGTAATGGTCATTGCTCCCGAGAATACCCGTGGGACAAATGATTTCAAACGCCAACTGGTGCGCCACCACTCCCAGCGCTCAAAAATCACATACCAAGCGATAACGTGGAGCACGGACAAGGCACCGGACCGTTTGCGCTCGCTGATCCATTCAGCTCATGAACACCGTTATGGAATGATCGTTCTGCTGCGCGGAGGAGGACATTGGTCCGAGCTGCAGGTGTTTGACGATGAAATTGTCGCTGAACTGATTGCCGCCTCCGAAGTTCCCGTTATTACGGCCATTGGCCACAAGGACGATGTCTTCCTGGCAGATCGGGTGGCGCGGGCATCATTCGTGGCACCGAGTGCGGCAGCTTCAGCAATATCCAAGTCGCACGATATGCAATTCAGTAATGGATTGAAAGCCAAGGCTGAGCAAAAGGCAGCAAGTTCCCTGGCCCACCTTCAAGAAATCACGAAGCAGCTTGCCGACGCACGAACGGAACTGGATTCAACCAACAACAAGTGCCTTACCTTGCGTAGCGAAGCCGCAACGCTTGATGGCCGTTACAAACAGGATCTTCTGGAGATGGCGCGGCGACGGGTCCGGGGATATTCGCGGCTTGCCACTGGTTTCACTGTGGGCTTGGCTGTTGCCGTTTTCTTTGGGGCAAGCGGACTTCTGGACTTTTTTGGAGTGGAACCGACGTTTCCAGCTGTCCTGATAACCCGGTGTACGGCAATCGTGGTGGCTTGGATCATCACTTGGAGGCTCGATATCGCGCGAGAGAGGATCAAGTGGCCTGCAGCAAAGCCGCTGCGCGTCCCGCTTACGGAGTCGGAGTGGAAGTCGGAGATCAAGACGGTCCGCACCGTCCACCGTCTGCGAAAACTTCAGCGTCACCCGCCGGTCACCACGGAAGCTGAAGTCTAGAAAAGTCCCGAGTGCGTCTCGATAAGTTCGGGGCCGTCGTTGCGCACGTTGCCCACCGCCGGATCGACCTCGCGCAGCTCCCAGCCCGAGGCCACCGTCGCGGCCCCGGAGCGCACCATCTCCACGAGCTCGGCGGCGTTCTTGTTTTCCGGATCCAGCCATTCGGCCAGCGAATCCTTGGCCAGCGGGATGGGCAACCTGTCGTGCAGACCGTGCAATTCCTGCAGGACCGGCAACTCCGAGTCCGCCTCCGGGGAGGGAGCGGTGAGGATCGTGGTCGAGAGCAGCCACCGCTCCGGGTCCCCGTCGTCCTTGGACGGGTCCTTCCACCATTCATAGAGCCCGGCAAAAAAGATCAGCGAGTCGTCGGCAGGATGCACATAGAACGGGCGCTTCTTGGCCTTGGGGCTGTCCCCGGCCAGCCATTCGTAATAGCCCTCGGCCGGCACCGCGCAACGCCTGGAGGCCACCGCGGACCGGAAGGTCGGTTTCTCGATCACGGTCTCGCTACGGGCATTGAAGGCGCGCACTCCCACGGCGGGGTCCTTCGCCCACCCCGGCACCAGACCCCACTTGGCCACATGCACCTGCCGGCGCACCGCCCCCTCGACGAGCCGCTCGAGCACGATCGGCACGTCGGTGGTCGGGGCCACGTTCCAGGATTGCCGCAGTTCCAGGTTCGCATCCGCCTCGGCTTCCGCTTCGGCCACCAGGTCGCCAATTGCCTTGGCCATCACAAATCGTCCGCACATGGAATAAGACTCTCACGTCCTCGGTTACGTGGGGTATGAGCGAAAATGAAAAACTTGCCCCGTACATTCCCGAAGCCGGCGCCGTCACGATGTTCACCACCTCGTGGTGCGGCTATTGCCGCAACCTCAAGCGCCTCATGGATGCCAAGGGGATCGGCTACACCGAGGTAAATATCGAGGAAGTGGAGGGGACCGCCGAGCTGGTGGAGGCCTTCAACGGCGGCAACCAGACCGTGCCGACCTTGATATTCCCCGACGGAACCGCCGCAACAAATCCGCGGATAGAGGAAGTGCTCGAGCGCGTCTAGTCGGGCTGTGCTTGGATGGAGGGGTGCCACTTGCCGAAAGGCAGGAGGCACCCCTTCCGCGTTAAGCATTTTTTTGTCGCGCATGCGCGCGACCGTCCGCAAGAATTGGAGTGACATGTCACAAAAAGTCCAGGCCGTTATCGTCCGCGCCAAGGATGCTCCCGTTGAGACGGTGACCATCATCGTTCCCGACCCGGGGCCCGGCGAGGTCGTCGTCGACGTACTGACCGCCGGTGTTTGCCACACCGACCTGCACTACAAGCTCGGCGGGATCGGCAACGACTACCCGTACCTGCTGGGCCACGAATCCACCGCGGTGGTCAGCCAGATCGGCGAGAACGTCAGCAACGTCGCGGTTGGCGATCGGGTCATCCTGAACTGGCGTGCTGTCTGCGGGCAGTGCCGCGCCTGTGCCAAGGGCACCCCGCAGTACTGCTTCAACACCGCCAACGCCACCCAGAAGATGACCCTGGAGGACGGCACCGAGCTCTCGCCGGCCCTGGGCATCGGATCCTTCGCCGAGAAGACCCTGGTCGCCGCGGGCCAGTGCACCAAGGTCGATGAGGACGTCGACGCCGCCGCCGTGGGCCTGCTGGGCTGCGGCGTCATGGCCGGCATCGGGGCCGCCATGAACACCGGCGAGGTCAAGCGCGGCGAGTCCGTCGCGGTCATCGGTTGCGGCGGCGTCGGCATTGCCGCGATCGCCGGGGCGAAGCTGGCCGGGGCCACCACCATCGTGGCGGTGGACCTGGATGACGACAAGCTGGCCATGGCCAAGAACATGGGAGCCACGCACACCGTGAACTCCAAGACCAATGACGCCGTCGAGGGCATCAAGGCCGCCACCGGCGGCTTCGGCGCCGACGTGGTCATCGATGCGGTGGGCCGCCCGGAAACCTACAAGCAGGCGTTCTACGCCCGCGACCTCGCCGGCCGCGTGGTGCTGGTGGGTGTGCCGAACCCGGAGATGAAGCTGGAACTGCCGCTGCTGGATGTCTTTGGCCACGGCGGGTCGCTGAAGTCGTCCTGGTACGGCGACTGCCTGCCGTCCCGCGACTTCCCGATGCTGGTCGAGCAGTACAAGCTCGGCCGCCTGGACCTGGACGCGTTTGTCACCGAACGCATCAAGCTGGACGACGTCGAGGCAGCCTTCACCAAGATGCACGAAGGCAAGGTCCTGCGTTCGGTGGTGGAACTCTAATGAGCGCGCAGATTGAAAACCTGGTCACCTCCGGTACCTTCAGCCTGGACGGGGGAACCTGGGACGTGGACAACAACGTGTGGATCATCGGGGACGAGAACGAGGTCTTCGTCATCGACCCCGCCCACGAGCCGTCCAAGATCAAGCAGGCCGTCGGCAACCGCGCGGTCAAGGCCGTGTTGCTGACCCACGGGCACGACGACCACATCCGCTATGCCCGTGCGTTCGCCGACCTGGTCGAGGCACCGATCCACCTGAACCCCGCCGACACGATGCTTTGGGAAGCGATTTTCCCGGGCACCACCGCGGACGCGGAAATCAAGGACGGCGACACCTTCGAGGTCGCCGGGACCACCCTGGTGGCGCTGCACACCCCCGGGCACTCCCCCGGATCGACCTGCTTCTACGCCGAGTCGCTGGGAACCCTGTTCTCCGGCGACACGCTGTTCAACGGCGGACCCGGTGCCACCGGGCGCAGCTACTCGAGCTTCGAAACGATCATCGACTCGATCCGCGAACGCTTGCTCGCCCTGCCGGCCACCACCGTGGTGAACACCGGGCACGGGGATGCCACCACCATCGGCGCCGAGGCACCGAACCTGGACGAATGGATCAAGCGCGGGAACTAAGTCGGGTTTGATCTGTTGTTTCCTGTGGGAGTCGCGTGTGTGCGTGGCTCCCACAGACCTTTAACCGGTGCCGTAGCGACGCCTCGCCCACGCTAAAGTACCAAGTACCCCATGAGGCTTTTGCGAGCCATTGCTACACGAGGCCTTTCGGCGAAGGCGACTCGTTGGACAATCACACGCTTATCGCTTCTAACCGCCAAGGCAATAAGAAAGTACTCAGGGAGATGGAAAAGCTGGTGAAGAAATGAATCCGTTGCGACTGACCGTCGGTGCGGTGCTGGTGCTGGTTGGTATCACTGGGTGCGCACCCAGTGATCAGTTTGGTGAACCGTCCAAATCGACGACAACGAAAGAGGGCGCACCTGTGGGGAACGGGTTGACGTGGCAGGAGGCCAAGGCCCAGACACAAGACCTGGAACTGGAGATCGCCCGGCTGATTCCCGAAGACAAAGTGGTGAAGATCGACCAGGGGAAAACCGGTACTTTATTCAGCTGCAGCGAGACACAACATAATTGGAATGGGGCGACAACCGTCACTCTGAGCAAGGGGACAGAACCAGAGCCTCTCGTCAAGGCGATTGAAGCGCAGTACCAGGACAGCCGCTTCACCATCGAAACAGATCTCAGCATCACTGGAAATTATCGGGTGCAGCTACGCTCTCCACACACCGCAGCGTCCTACATCATCGTCAGGGATGACCCGAATGCAATTCGTATTGCATCTGGCTCTGCATGCTTCACCTTGCCTGAAGGAGTGTATCCGGGTGGTGATTTCTGAGCATTGACGGCAAAGGCCCGCAACCTGGTCCAGGATACCGGCTGGAACCCTCTAATGCTTACCGCGCTTGACTGCTGACCACCTTGGTCGACCAGCTGTTGGGCATCCGCCGCGTCCGCTCCGCGACTTGTCCTTCGGGAAAGTCATCCACGGCCGTTCAGGCCGAGGTGGAGAGTTGGGCGACAACAACTAAACCGGAACCATGCCTGTCACCCAGCCCGCCATGGCGTGTCGCTGAACAAGACGCCGGCCGGTACCGCAGATTCCCGGTTGGCCAGCGCAGCCGCCTCCGACCCCGGGCCTAAGGCGGCGCACGACCCGTTCAGGGCTTGAGCAGGCGGCGGATAACCCGGCCCTCGGCCAGTGCGTCCAGGGCTTGGTTGATTTCCTCCAACGGTCGGGTGTCGCTGTGTAGCAATTCCACCGGGAGCCTGCCTTCGCGCCACGCTTTGACAAAGTAGGCAATGTCCTCGGCTGGCTTGGCATCGCCCATGTAGGAACCCAGCAGGCGCTTGCCCGCCCCGGCGAACGTCAGCGCCGGCACCGTGAGCTCGGCCTCCGGATGAGGAAGCCCCACACAGATGACCGCCCCGCCGCGGGTCAGCACCTGAAGAGCCTCGCCGATCACCCGGGCCGAGCCCGACGCCTCGATCGCCACGTCGACCCCGTCCCCTGTGGCCGCGGAAACGAGTGCCCGGGCCTGTTCCGGTGTCCCCACGGCGGTGGCCCCGGCGGCAAGTGCCAGGTCATGCTTGGCCGTGTTCGGGTCGATGGCAATGATGCTTCCCGCACCGACAAGCACCGCGCCCATGATCGCAGCCAGCCCCACGGCGCCCAGCCCGTAAACAATCACCGACTGGCCCGCTTCAAGCCGCGCGGTGTGCCTGATGGCCCCGATGCCAGTGAGCACCGCGCAGCCGAACATGGCAGCCACCTCATCGGGGACATCCTCCGGCACTGGCACCACGGATTCGACCGCCACCACCGCGTGGTCCGCAAAGGCGGAGACGCCCAGGTGGTGGTTGATCCGCTCGCCGCCGGGCCCGCGCAGCAGCGCCTCTCCGTGCAGCAGGTCCCCGGCGGTGTTGCTCACCGCTGCCCGGTGGCACAAGGCGGGGCGTCCGGCGGCACAGGCACGGCAGGTGCCGCAGCCGGGCACGAAGACCAGCACGACCTTGGTGCCGACGTCGAGGTGGTCCACTCCCGGGCCCAGGGAAGCGATGCGTCCGACCGCCTCGTGGCCCAGTGCCATGGGCAGCGGGCGGGGCCGAGACCCGTTGATGACCGAGAGGTCCGAGTGGCACAGCGAGGAGTAGATGATGTCCACGCCCACCTCCCCGGCCCGCGGCCCGGGTGTGGCAAGTTCCTCGATGGCCAGCGGCCGGCTTTCGGCATAGCTCCCGGCCCCCGGCAGCTCGCGCAGGATCGCGGCGCGCATCAGGCGTTCCACCCGCCATCGAGCACGTAGGAGGCCCCGGTGACCATCGCCGCCTGCTCGGAGGCCAGGAATGCGACGAGCGAGGCGACCTCGTGCGGCTCGACCAGGCGCTTGATGGCGTTTTTGGTGAGCATAACCTGTTCCAGCACCGCGCCCTCAGCGATGCCGTGGGTGGATGCTTGGTCCCTGATCTGGCCTTCGACCATTGCGGTGCGCACGTAGCCCGGGTTCACGCAATTGCTGGTCACCCCGTGCGGCCCGCCTTCCCTGGCGGCGGCCTTGGAAAACCCTTCCAGGCCGTGCTTGGCCGCAACGTAGGCCGACTTGAATTCGGAGGCGCGCAGTCCGTGGATGGAAGAAATGTTGATGATGCGCCCGTTCCCCTGCGAGTACATATGCGGCAGCGCGGCACGGGTGAGCAGGAACGGGACCTCGAGCATCAGGGTGAGGATCCGGCGGAAAGCTGCTGGCTCAAAGTCCTGGACGCGGCTGATGGTTTGCACCCCGGCGTTGTTCACGAGCACGTCCACCTCCAGCTTCAACGACTCGAGCGCGGCGGTGTCAAGAAAGTCCACCTCCCAGCTCTCCCCGCCTACCTCCTGCGCCAGCGCATCGGCCGCGGCCCCGTCGCGGTCGGCCACGACTACGTGCGCCCCCTGGGCCGCCAGCGTGCGGGCCATGGCCGCGCCGAGTCCCCCGGCACCTCCCGTCACCAGGACGCGCTTGCCCGCCAGTCCGGTGACCAATGACGGATAGGGGGTGGGTGCCGGCTTTTCGGCCATGTCGTCTACCTCCGGGGGTCGGGCAATGCGCGGTGCACTAGGCCGAGTATTGCCCGGTCTCTCCCGCCACGCAATGCGCATCGATGCACAAGGCGTGTGCGTGCGGCCTTTGGGGGTTCCCGGGCCGGTTGTCCGGCAGTTAGGTTCGCGCGGGATCCAGGCGTGCTGCGGCAAGCACCTGGGCCAAGTGCAGGCCCGAGGCGTCGGTCCCCTCGGAAATCTGGGTTCTGCAGGAGAAGCCGTCTGCCAGCACCAAATCGCCCCTGGCCCGCCCCCGGATCGCGGGGAAGAGCTCGCGCTCGCCGAGCGTGCGGGAGAGCTCGGCATGCCCGGGCTCGAAGCCCCAGTTGCCCGCCAACCCGCAGCAACCGGTTTCGATCTCGCGCTCGTCAATGCCCACGGAGGCGAGCACCTTGGCCGAGGGCGAATGGTCGCCCTGGGAACGTTCGTGGCAGTGCACTTGCGAAACGGCGCCGACGTCCAGCGTGCCGAAGGGCCAGGCCGCACTGGGTTTACGGTCGGCGGGCACGTGCCGGGCGACCAGTTCGCCGAAGGGCACCACCGCGGCGGCCAGGGCGGCTGCGCGCGGATCGTCCGGGACGAGTTCGGTGATTTCGTGTCCGAGCATCACGGTGCAGGAGGGCTCGAGCCCGATGACCGGGTAGCCGGCCTCGAGCAGCGGCTCCATGACCTTCAGGGTGTACCGGATGACCTTGCGGGCCGCATCCAGTTGCCCGGTGGAGTGCCAGGTGAGTCCGCAGCAGACGAATCCGTCGGGGATGATGACCGTGTATCCGAGTGCCTCGAGCACCTCGACGGCCGCCTTGCCGGGGCCGGTGTCGAGGTGGTTGTTGAAGGAGTCCGGCCAGAGCACCACGGTCTTGCCCGTGCCCGCAGGGGCGTGGCCGCGTTTCCGGTACCAGGCCTGCAGGGATTCGGGGGCGAAGGAGATCATCTTGCGTGTCGGTTCGATCCCGCCGAGCTTCTTGACCAGGTGTTCGACCGGCCCCAGCCGCAACAGGGCGTTGGTGGCACCGGCCGCCCCCGGAACCAGGTGCAGGACCCTGGTGAGGACCGGCAGCCAGCCCATGGTGTAGTGGGCCATGGGACGCAGCCGCTTCTCGTAGAAGCGGTGCAAAAATTCGCTCTTGTACGTGGCCATGTCCACGTTGACCGGGCATTCGGAGGCACAGGCTTTGCAGGACAGGCACAGATCCAGCGCCTCCTTGACCTCCTCGGATTTGTAGGCCGAGGGCAGGGATTCGCCGCGGAACATCTCCGAGAGCACCCGCGCCCGGCCCCGGGTCGAGTGCACCTCGTCGCCGGTTCCCTGGAAGGAGGGGCACATAGCCCCCTCGTCCGAGCGGCACAGTCCCACCCCGACGCAGCGGTTCACGCCGTTGACCAGCGAGCCGCGATCGCGGGAGAGGACGTGGACCGGCAGCAGTTCGTGCTTGCGCTGCCCGGGTCCCGGGCGCAGCCTGTCATCGATCTTCTCCGGGTCGATGAGCACCCCGGGGTTGAACAGGCCGGTCGGGTCGAAGATCTTCTTGAAGCCTTTGAACGCGTCCATGGCCTCGGGGCTGTACATCCGGTCCAGCAGTTCGGAGCGGGCGCGGCCGTCCCCGTGTTCGCCGGAAAGCGATCCGCCGTAGCGGGCGACCGTCTCGGCCGCCGCCTCCATGAACGAACGGAAGACCGCAACGCCTTCCTCGGTCCCCAGGGTGAAGGAGATGCGCACGTGCACGCATCCCTCGCCGAAATGCCCAAAGGGGATGCCGCGCAGGCCGTGCTCGGACATCAGCTCGTAGAGGTCTCGCAGGTAGTCGGCAAGATGCTCGGGCGGAACTGCCGAGTCCTCCCAAGAGGGCCAAGCCTCCCCACCGTCGGGGAGCCGGGTCACGATGCCGGCGGACGCCTCGCGGATGCGCCACAGGGCCCGGACCGAGGCATGCTCGGTGACGACCACCGCGTCGATCGCGGCGGTTTTATCCGCGGCCAGGTATTCGGCAGCCAGCGCCTCGGCGATGGCACAAGCGGCCTCCGGTGTGTCCCCCGCGGTTTCGCAAAAAAGCCAACCCCCGGCGCGCTCGATCGATCCGTAAGGTCCGCCCATGCCCGGAAGCTCGGAGCCGGCAAACTCCTGGCCGGGGCGCGAACGCAGTGCGTCCAGCAGGTCCCCGCCCATGCCCTCCGCCGTGGTGATACCCGGACGGCGCATGGTGGCGGCCGCGGCGGCCGCATCAAAAACGGTTTCAAAGGCGAGCACTGCCAGTGCGGTGGCCTTGGGTTTTTCCACCAGCTTCACGGTGAGCTCGGTGATGATGCCGCAGGTGCCCTCCGTGCCGGCGAAGGCGCGGGCGGTGTTGAACCCGTTTTCCGGCAAGAGGTAGTGCAGACCGTAGCCGGAGACCTGACGGGGGAAGCGTCCCAATTCGGTGCGCAACACGGCCAGGTTCGCATCCCGCAGCTTCTTCAGCTCGACATTGAGCCCGTGGTCATCGCAGCCGGTTGATCCGAGGGTGACGGTGGAGCCGTCGGCCCGCATGACTTTGACCGACTCGACGTTGTCCGCCGCCGTACCCCAGGCCAGCGAGTGCGACCCGCAGGCGTTGTTCGCCACCATGCCGGCCACCGTGCAGCGGCTGTGCGTGGAGGGGTCCGGTCCGTAGGTCAATCCGAATTCGGCTGCCGCATCGCGCAGGGCATCGCAGATCACCCCTGGCTGGATGCGCGCGGTTCGGGCAACCGGGTCGATTTCCAGGATCTTATTGAAGTGGCGCGAGGTGTCGAGGATCAGGCCCTCGCCGATGGCGTTGCCCGCCACCGAGGTCCCGCCGCCACGCATGGTGACGCTCAGACCCTCCTCCGCGGCGTAGCCCAGGGCCTCGGCGACGTCGGCCTCGCTGCGCACTTCAAGCACCGCGGCGGGCACACGCCGAAAGATCGAGGCGTCTGAGACATAGGCGGCGCGCGTGGTCATGTCGGTGCGCAGCCGGGATCGCAGCTCGGCGCTCGCCGGTGTCGGCACCGATTCAAGGGGCAGGGATTCCATGAGAAGGACCTCTCGTAGGGCAATTGAAACCAGAGTAACATGTTACAGGCGAATGAAAGATGCCGTGGGCGAAATGACCCACCGAGTCATCGAAATGGGTGAGAGAATCAGGACATGACTAGTCCTGCATCATCCCCATTGCCGCAGCGCGGGGCGACATTGACCGAGCAGGTCATGGATTTCGTGCGTGCCGCGGTGATTTCCGGCGAACTCGAAACGGGAAAGCTGTATAGCGTGTATCAAATCGCCGACCGCTTGGGCATATCGCGCTCTCCCGTCCGCGACGGACTGCTGCGCCTCGAGGAGGCTGGCCTGGTCGAATTCGCGCGCAACCGCGGTTTCCGCATCATCCCCACCAGCCCGTACGACGTGGCGGAGATCTTCTCACTGCGCCTTGCCCTGGAGGTGCCCGCGGCCTCACGCGCAGCGACTTCCTGCACCCCGGAACTCACCGAGGCACTGGTGGAACTGGAGAAAAAGATGCGAGCCGCCGCGGCGGCCGACGCCGAGGACGAATTCTTCGCCTTCGACCAGGAATTGCACGACCTGATCCTGGGCGCGGCGCGGTCGAACCGCGGACGCGACATCGTCAACCGCCTTCGCGTGGCAACACGCCTGCTTGGCGTCTCAACGGCAGGCAAACAGCGCACCCTGACCGACATCGTCGAAGAGCACTCCCCCATCATCGAGGCCGTCAAGGCGGGCCAAAGCGCAAAGGCCGCCACGGCCATGCGGGATCACCTCACACGGACCGGGCGGCTTCTCGTTGCTCAGGCCATCGCCGCGCAAGGCCTTGACGTGGATCCCGACCAGCTATGGACGGACCTGACGCAGGACTACTAATCCTCCTCGTCCACCATTGACTTGGAGTACTGCAGCACGAACGCGCAGAGGCCCGCGGCCGTTGCGGCGGCAAATGTGACCCCAGACAGGGCATCCTTGCTGCCACCAACGAGTGCACCATTGAGCGTCAACACCCCTACAACCTGCCCGGTAACCAACATGAGGCCGCCGAGCATGAATGCGGCAAGAAACAGCAAGAACAGAACCTTGATGACTTTCATTGTTTCTCCTTCGTCTTAGAACGGGATGGGCAACCAGCCCATGCCCAACAGCCAGGCAATCACCACGATGGGGATCACGAAATAGGTAATAAGCGGCATGAACATCCTGGTGGGATTGGCCTCGGCCAAGCCGGCAGCCAAGTAAATCGGCGCTCCTACGGGTGGTGAGGCCCCCTCTGTTGAGGTACAGATCAACACGGTAATAATGGCGACCAGGGGGTGCACGCCCACGGAGGTCAGCGCCATCACGGCAGGTGCTCCGATGGCCGCGGCGCTCGCGGTCGAGGACAGCGGCGTGGCAACAACTACGGCCATGATGCAGACGATCGCCACAATGGCCGCCTTGGGCAAGGTCAGCCCGCCGAGGAATTCGCTGAGCTGGGGACCCACACCGAGCGCTTCCATGATGTTGGATGCACTCAGGGCGGCAAACAGCGAGACGCCGACGGTGGCAAATTGTGGAATCTCCTTGTTCAGCAGCTTCCCGAACGCGGCCTTGTCGGCAAAGAGCCGCTTCCGCCCCTCGATCAGCGCAATCATCGAGATGAGGATCGGCACCCACACGATGATGGAGATCGCGGACATGTTGAACTTGCCAATTACGTCCTCGGTGGCGAGAAAGTTGTAGAGCGGACCGAAAGTCACGGCCACCGGAACCGCGATGCCAACGAAGATCAGCAGCGAACGCCAGCCCTCGTGCAGCGCGGTGCGCAGCGGGGCCAAATCCGTCGTATCGGGGAGCGGGATGTTGTCCTTGCGCGTCCAAAAGAAGACCAACACCATGCGGTACAGCACGCAATAGGCACCGGCAACCGCCAAGGCAACGTAAACCTGTCCGGTGGCAACACCCACGGCAGCAGGCATGGCCAACAGAATGAACATCGTGCTGTTGGGAGGCAGCGCCACACCCAAACCCGAGTTGCCCGCCACGAGAGTGGCACTGCGCGTGGAAGACCACCCGTTTTCCTTCATCCAGGGGATCGTCACCGATCCCACGGTGGCGGTGTTGCCGGCGGTGGAACCGGCCACCAACCCAATGGCAGCCGAACCCAGCGTCGAGACGTAGGCCGATCCGCCGCGGACGCGCCCGAACATGGAGTTCAGGATGTGGATCAGCCGTTCGATCAATCCCGTGGAGGCAACGATGACGCCCATGAAGACGAATGCCAGACCGGCAAAGGTAACCTCGGACCGAAAGCCTTCGGCGACGGCTTCGTAGAGCAACTTTGGCGCACTTGCGCCGCCAACCAGGGCGCAGGCGATCAGCGCAACAATCAGGGCTTCGGAGATACGTCGTTTCAACACAACGTTGATGAGTACTGTGACTGCGATAAAAACGCCGAGTGCCAACACACCCATGGGCAGCACCTTTCGAATAGGGGGTAAGTTTGTGTCCTCACACACAGTAGCATGTTACAGGCCACACTTCTGACCCGGTCGATCACTTTCCAATCCGACAGCTAAATCCGCAACAATAGGGGCTCCCACGTGGCCTTTGATGATTGGACAGGGCATACTGAAGCGCATGGGCGATACATCGGAGTTGGGTCAAGGTCCTCGGGGCAATCAAGGAAATACGCTGCGGAGAATCACTGCTGTGGTTGCGCTGCTCGCCCTGGTTGCGGGCATCGCGACTCTGGTCGCGGGCAGCGGGCAGGTGGCCGAATTCGGCTGGTTCGCCTACGCACCCCTGAGCGAAGGCGCCTTCGCCCCCGGCATGGTATTTCTCGGCCCGCAGCAAATCACCGGCTGGCTGCTTGTCGCCCTGGCCGCCTGCGCCGCCGCATTTTGTGCGGGCCTGGCCATGGGCAGGCGATCTCGCTGAATCCCGGGACTACGCCCCGGCCAACTCCGCGTGCTGCGCGTATTCCGCCAGCAGGTCGTCAATGAACGCCTCGGTCGTGTAGCCGGGCAGCAGGTCATCGGCGGCGCCTACCGTGGCAGGATCCATCGGGATGCCCATGGCCCGGTACACGTCGTCCAGCAGCGCGCGAATGGGCGTCGAATCCGCAATCACGAAGACGCTGGAAAACAGCCACGCCCCGGACACCACGCGTTGCGCGGTGCCCACCAGCTTCACCGCGTTCCGCGTCCGGGAGGCCGTCCCCGGCATACCGTGGACGCTGAACTCCCCGGCGCAGTACTCCCCGGCGATCTCCCCCACCCGTGCATCGATGCCTCCGCGGCGCAGGGCGTCGGCATAGAGCGCGCCCAACGCCTTGAAGCGGTGCTGGTGCCCCATCATGGCCTCGTCGGCCGGTTCTACATGGTCCACGATCACCGTGCCGCGGTGGTAGGCCGCTGCCCGACCACCGGCCTTGCGCACCACCGGGGCAAAGCCGTGTTCCAGCGACCGCGCCACCGCAAGCGGGTAGCCGGCCAGGCGCACGTCGCGTTGCCCGAAGGCCAGGGTCGGATCGGGCCGGTAGATGCGCAGCGTCGCCGGCGCCTCCCCGTTGCGCACCGCACCCAGCAACTCGATCCCGGCCCCCAGGTCGGCCTCCGGGTCCCCCGAGGCATCCTCGATCCGCACGTGCAGCGGGTGGTCGGCATCGGGATTCCAAAGACTCATGGGGACGATTCTAGGTCCGGATGCGCGGCAGTGAATAATGGATGTCGTGCCGATACAACTTTCCCCCCTGATCTTGCTGGGAGGGGCCTCCGGATCCGGAAAGTCCTACCTGGCCCACCGCTTCGGCCGACCCCATGTGGAACTCGACAACTTCTACCGCGAGATCTCCGAGCACACCCCCGAGACCCCGCTGCCGCAGACCGGCTACGGCGAAATCGACTGGGACCACGCCGGAACGTGGAACTGCGCCCTGGCCGTTGACGCCCTGGTGGACTTGCTCGAAAGCGGCGCAACAGAGGTCCCGAACTATGCGATCAGCACCTCAAGCTACGACTCGATGCGCCGGATCGAGCTCAGCGGCGGCCCGCTGGTCGCCGAGGGAATCTTCGTTTCCGAGATCCTGGCCCCGCTGCAGCGCCTGGGGGTTCCGGTGCGGGCTTACTACATCGAGGTCTCGGCCCTGGGCACCGCGATCCGACGGCTCGTGCGCGATGTGCGGGAGCGGCGCAAGCCGCTGCCGTTCCTGCTCAAGCGCGGCTACGCGCTGTTCCGTGCCGATCGGGACATCCGGGCCAGGCACCTGGCCGCCGGTTTTGAACCCGTGAAGAAAAAGGCGCTCAAGGAAACTCTGGCCTCCATCACCTCCTGAGCAGGTTCTTCGACAACCCCTTGACCTCCGTTTCGGAACGGGTTGGAATGGAGCATGAGGTCCGGATTTTTGCGGCATCGGGCCCAGGATCCGGAGGTGGAGCGTGTTGTCCCCGATACTTGGCTTGTTGGCCATGCTCTTGGGCATGGCCACGGCTTGGCTCATGGTTTCCGGCCCATCACTGGAACAGGATCCCGACGCCCGGTTTTGGTACGGCTTCTGCGGTTTCTGCGTGCTGGCACCGTTGGCACTGGGTGCCGCGCTGGTGAACCCCTTGGCCGGCGTGGCGGTGTTGGTTGCTGCCTGCGGCGCCTGCCTTGCCACCCACCGCTTCCTGGTGCACGAAGCCATGCAGCGGACGGCCGTGCAGACCGGTTCCCGGCTGCTTGCCGAGCACTCGGCCTTCGAGTCGCGGCATGACCAGGTTCTCAGGCAGTGGAGCCGCTACGAACTGGACCCGGCCGCGGCCATTGCAAGCCCGGGGATGAACGATGTCGAGGTCCCGGAGACTGCGGCATTGGCCAAGGCCCTGGCGCAGGCCGAACGCCTGCGCGGCCGCCAACCCAACGGCGCGGTCGATGGAGTTCGGGTTGACTACCGGCGGGCAGTGATCGAACTCGAATCGGCATTCACCAGGGCCGAGCAGTCCCTCGCGGGTTCCTCCGGCCGAATGGTTCCGGGGGCTAGGATCCCGCCGGGGCAGGACGCACCGTGAGGATCTGCTCGCTGCGCCCGAACGGTCCATGCACATCGTGCAGCACCGCGCTGGTTAGCCCGATGCCGTCGGTTCCGTAGGTCTGCTGGGCCTCGATGCCGAGCCACTGCCCCGCGGGCCCGCGGTGCATGTGGATCTGCAGGTCCACATTCGGGAACGTCCAGGACTCGGGCCCCGGCTCCACCCGCGGGGCCACGCCGTTGGCGGTATCCACCATGCCAAGGAGCCTGACCAGGTCGGAGGTGTGCGTGCCTGCCACCATTTCGAAGTTGTTGCGCATCCACACGACCCCCTTGCCCGGGCGGTGGCCGTCGGCGCCGCGGAATTCCAGGCCCTCGATGTACCCGCCGGGCCAGGGCGACATGCCCTCAAAGGTCGCAAGTTCCTCGGGGTGGATGACGCCGGCGTCCTCGGTGGCGGCCACCGCGGAGCTGTCCAGGGTTCTCAGGCGCCAGCCGCGGGCGACGATGCAGGTGCGCCCCTGCGACACCATCTCCGCCTCGATGAGTTCGATGGTGCGGCCGGGGCGGATCATCCGCGTGGTGATTTCGAATTCCCCGCCGTGGATGATGCCGTGGATGTCCAGGGACACCCGGGCCATGCGCATCTCTGGCCGCGGGGCGAAAAGCTCCAGGGCGTGCACCAGCACCCCGGTGGCCGGTGCCATGTGCTGCTCGTGCGGGTTCCAGGCGCCCTGGGCGTGCACCGTGGATCGGTAGGTGCCCACGCCGGTGGGAAGGTAGTAGAAATCCCCCACCGCGAGTTCCGGAAGATTCTGTTCGGCCGCCGTTTGCGTCATGCGTCTCTCGTCCCTTGTTCCCGTGGCAACCCTGCCACCGTGTATCCGGGACCCAGCTTAGCGAGCAATGCGACCCGGGCCACAATTCGGCCGCGGAACCACCCGGTGACCAGTAAAGATCCTTGGCGGGCCGCGAGGCCCCGGCGTAGGGTGGGGAACAATCGTCCCGACCCGCCAGGAAGAGATACCGATGCCCACTGTCGCCGAAACCATGATCGCAACCCTCAAGGCCAACGGAGTCAAAAGGATCTACGGGGTGGCGGGCGACTCGCTCAACGGCCTCACCGATGCCATGCGCAAGGACGGGTCCATCGCCTGGCTTCCGGTGCGGCACGAGGAGACCGCCGCATTCGCCGCCGGTGCCGAGGCTCAGATGACAGGCAACCTCACGGTGTGCGCCGGAAGCTGTGGCCCGGGAAACCTGCATTTGATCAACGGGCTCTACGACGCCAACCGCAACCGCGTCCCGGTGCTGGCCATCGCGGCGCACATCCCCACGTCCGAGATCGGCAGCAACTACTTCCAGGAGACCCACCCGGCCGAGCTCTTCCGTGAGGCCAGCGTGTTCTGCGAGACGGTCTCGGCCCCGGAGCAGATGCCGCGGCTGCTGGAAATCGCCATGCGCACCGCGATCGAACGGCGCGGGGTCGCGGTGCTGGTCATCCCCGGGGACGTTGCCCTGGCCGAGGCCGTGGGCACGCGCGTCTCGGTGCTCAACGCCAGCCGCTCCGCCGTCCTGCCCCACGCCGAGGACCTGGCCCGGGCCGCGGAGCTGTTGAACGCAGCCAAGCGGGTCACCATCCTCGCGGGTGCCGGGGTGGCCGGTGCGCACGCACGGGTCATGGAGATCGCAGGTCTGCTGGGCGCCCCGGTGGTGCACGCGCTGCGCGGCAAGGAGCACATCGAGTACGACAACCCCTACGACGTCGGGATGACCGGCCTGCTCGGCTTCGCCTCCGGGTATCGGGCCATGGACGCCGCCGACACCATCCTGCTGCTGGGCACCGACTTCCCCTACCAGCAGTTCTACCCGCGGGACGCGAAGATCATCCAGGTCGACGTGCGCGGGGAACAGCTGGGCCGGCGCACCCCGATCGATGCGGGGCTGGTCGGCACCGTGGCCGACACCCTGGAGGTGCTGGCACCGCTGCTTCAGCGCAAGACCGACACCACGCACCTGGCCGACGCGCAGAAGCACTACCGCAAGACCCGCGAGAAGCTTGACGACCTGGCCACCCCCTCGCGCCGGGGCGCGAAGATCCACCCGCAGTACGTGGCCCGCACGCTGGACGAGCTGGCGGACGACGACGCGGTCTTCCTGGCCGATGTCGGATCCCCGGTGGTCTGGGCGGCCCGCTACCTCACCATGAACGGACGGCGCCGGCTGCTGGGATCCTTCAGCCATGGCACCATGGCCAACTCCATCCCGCAGGCCATCGGAGTCCAGGCCTCCCATCCGCAGCGCCAGGTCGTGACGCTCTCGGGCGACGGCGGACTGGCCATGCTCATGGGCGACCTGCTCACCTTGGTCCAGTCGAAGCTGCCGGTGAAGATCGTTGTCTTCAACAACTCCTCGCTGAATTTCGTGGAACTGGAGATGAAGGCCGCCGGGTTCGTCACCTTCGCCACCGACCTGTCCAACCCCAACTTTGCCGACGTCGCCACGGCCATGGGCATCCGCGGGTTCCGGGTGGAAAAATCCAAGGACCTGCCGGATGTCCTGCGCGAGGCCCTGGCCCACGACGGACCCGCCCTCATCGACGTGGTGACTGATCGGCAGGAACTCTCGATGCCACCGGCCGTCACCGCCGAGCAGGCAAAGGGCTTTGCGCTCTACGCCGTCCGCACCGTGATGTCGGGAAAGGGCGACGAGCTGCTGGACCTCGCGGCGACCAACTGGCGCCAGCTCTTCTAGAAATACGTAAGAGAGGTCGGAACATCGGCGCAGCCCCAAGGCCGGACAGGCTTGCCGATTCCCCTGGGCCGGTGCGAAGCCGCCCGTCTTCGCATCGCGGTGTACGGCCTGAACAATTCGCGCTCCATGGCAGGCATGTCTTTTTGCCGTCCCGATATGCGCCGTCCGAATCTGGCCGATGGTTACCGAGTTGCTGGTGCCCCATTTGCGAACCCACTCCGGCTAGAGCAGTCATCCAGGCCGATCCGCCATAGGTTCCCGCTCCGGCACCGAAGGGCCCCACCGCAACATTTACTGACCTTGAGTCAGAACCCTTGCGTTAATCGCAAACATGGGCCTAGGGTTGCACCATGCCCGAACCAGAGAACATCCCCTCGGGGATAGCCGAGCGCATCCGCGAGGCCATCCGCAACACCGGCCTGCCGCAGCGCAAGATCGCACGCCGGACGGGATTCGAAGAGTCCAAGCTGTCCAAGTCACTCAGCGGCACCAGGAAATTCACCAGCGAGGAAATCGTCCTGCTGGCAACCGTGACCGGCGTTACAGCCAATTGGCTTATCACCGGTTCGGATGCGGCGCAGACACCCTCCGCGGCACCACCGGCAGACATCCTTCCGAAGCGTCACCGGGAAGACGAAAAGCATGCCCAACGCCGTCGAAGCATCATTGAACGTGCCTGGTGGCTGTTTTCCGAGCAAGGCTATGCAGCGGTACGCATCGCAGACATTGCCAAGGATGTCGGTGTCAGCACGCCAACGGTGCATTACTACTTCCCGTCAAAGCAGGCCTTGTTTGCCGAAACCCTGCACTATTCGGTAAAACTCGCCTACGACCGACAGGTCGCCGGGTTGCAGCCGATCACCGATCCGGTGGCCCAGCTCAAGCGCCTTGTCGAGCTCCAGCTTCCCCTCGGCGCCGAAGGTCGCGCCGAGTGGTCCATCTGGTTGCAGACCTGGACCAAGCTCGCCGTTAGCGAGGGAGGGCTCGACACCCATTCCCCCGGCTACCGGCGCTGGACCTCGACTGTGCATGACATCATCTCCGCCGGACAAAAAACTGGACACTTTGTGACCGTCGATGCCGGCACCCTAACCGCCGAGCTGACCGCCATGTTCGACGGAATGGGAATCCAGGTCCTGACAGGAAACCTGACTCCAAGTCAAATGTTCGCAAATATTTGCGGTTTTATTGACCGCACCATCATCCAACAGCAAGGAGCGACATCATGAGTCGTAAAGTCATCGTCACCTGTGCCCTCACGGGGGCCGGAGACACGACATCACGGAGCGAGCACGTTCCGGTTTCCCCGGACCAGATCGCTGCCGACGCCATCGCCGCCGCCCGGGCCGGGGCCTCAGTAGTGCACATCCACGTTCGGGACATCGCAACGGGCCAAGGTTCCCGCGACGTGGCCCTGTACAGGGAAGTCGTGCGCCAGGTGAAGGCCTCGGACGTGGACCCGGTAATCAACCTCACCGCAGGAATGGGCGGGGACCTCTTCATTGATCCTGCCAACCCCACCGTGCACATGCCGGGCACCGACCTGGTCTCCGGGCTCGAGCGTCTGGCCCACGTCGAGGAACTGCGCCCCGAAATCTGCACCATCGACTGCGGTTCGCTGAACTTCGGCGAAGGCTCCCAGCTCTATGTCAGCACCCCCGACATGTTGCGCGAAGGCGCCGCACGGATCCGGGACCTCGGGGTAAAGCCGGAAATGGAAATCTTTGACACCGGCAACCTGTGGTTTGCCAACGTCATGGTCGAGGAGGGCCTCATTGCTCCCCCGCCGCTCTACCAGATCTGCATGGGCATCCCTTACGGGGCACCGACCAATCCCGGCCTGCTGCAGGCCATGGTGAACATGCTGCCCGATGGCGCCCAGTGGACCTCGTTTGCCATTGGCCGCAACCAGATGCCGTGGGTCGCGCAATCGGTGCTGCTCGGCGGCCACGTGCGTGTGGGCCTGGAAGACAACCTGTACCTGTCTAGGGGGGTCAAGGCCACCAACGCTCAGTTGACCGAACGCGCCATCACGATCGTTGAATCGATGGGCCACTCGGTGGCCACCCCGGACGAAGCCCGTGAAATCCTCAAGCTCGATAAGGCGGCCTAAGCATGGTCACGTACCCCAAGTTCGAAGACATCTCGAGTGTTGCCTGCGTTGGCGTGGGCACCATCGGCGGCGGCTGGGCCGCCTACTTCCTGTCCCGCGGCCTGAGCGTCCGAGCGTGGGACCCCTCCCCGGATGCCGAAGCCAAGCTGCGCAGACTCATCGACGCGGCCTGGCCGGCGTTGACCGCGCTCGGTCTTGCCGAGAGCGCTTCCAAGGACAACTTCACCGTCCACGCCGACTTGAAAGACGCTGTTCGCGGAGTCGGGTTCGTCCAGGAGAGCGCGCCGGAGAACCTGGAGCTGAAGCAGGACCTGCTGGCACGGATCGCCGAGGCCGTTTCCCCCGAGGTGGTCATTGGTTCCTCAACGTCCGGATACGGGATGACCGAGATGGCGCAGAAGGCGGAGGACCCGTCCCGCCTTGTCGTTGGCCACCCGTTCAATCCCCCCTATTTGATCCCCCTGGTCGAGGTCGTGGGAGGTCTGCAAACGGACCCGCAGGCCACGAACTGGGCCTCGGGCTGGTACGAATTCATCGGAAAGTCGGTGATCACCATGGATCGCGAAGTTCCCGGATTCATCGCCAACCGGCTGCAGGAAGCCCTGTGGCGCGAGGCCCTTCACATGGTCGACAACGGCGAGGCCACCGTCGAGCAGATCGACCTGGCAATCACCGACGGCCCCGGACTGCGGTGGCCGCTGCAAGGACCCATGCTCACCTTCCACCTGGCCGGAGGCGAGGGAGGCATGGCACACATGCTTGACCATTTCGGCCCGTCGCTCAAGTCCCCCTGGACGCGCCTGGACGCGCCCGAACTAACCGCCACGTTGCGCCAGGATGTCATTGACGGGTGTGACGACGAGGCCGCGGGGCGCTCCTTCGGCGAACTGATAGCCCAGCGCGATGCGGCGATCATTGCCGTTCGCCAGGTGGTGGAGACCATCCGGAATCCGCAGGGGGTGCAGGCGAAGTGAGTCTTGATCCGTATCGTTGCACAGTGCCGGCCGAGTGGATCGACTACAACGGCCACATGTCCGAGGCCTTCTATGTACTGGCATTCGGTGACGCGACCACCTCGGTGATGAACGCATTGGGCCTGGACGAGGGCTACCGCCGCTCCAGCGCATGCTCCCTGTACACGGTTGAGGCGCATGTGCGCTACCTGCGGGAGGCTTCCCTCGCCGAGGAGCTGGAAATCACCACCTGCATTGTCGCCGCCGGGCCCAAGAAGCTGCACCTTGCCCACGAAATGCGCCGAGGGTCGGAGCTCATCGCCACGGAGGAAATACTGGGACTCCACGTTGACCAGGGCACCGGCGCCACGACGCCCTTCCCGGCCGACGTCCTGGCCCATATCGCCGCCCATGAGCACAGGACCCCCGATTGGAGTGGCCGATCCATCACTGCATGAATCCTTCGCGCCCTTCACGAGAATCGAGTACGTCTTGAATTCCCACGAATCACCATCCAAACGAACGCCGGGCACCGCTCCCAGCCGCCGCGCAGTCCTGGGCGGCGGCATGGCCCTGGGGCTGGGCTTGCTGCTCACCGCCTGTGGTTCCTCCGGCGTTGCGTTGCAAAACGCGCCCACCGGCGAGCCGGTCCGCGGGGGTTCCCTGCGGGTGGGCCTGGCAGGCGGCGGGGCCGCGGACACCCTCGACCCCCATTCCCCGGTCAGCACCACGGATATCGCCCGCGTGGTCAACCTGTACGAATCGCTGCTTTACCGCGACGAGAACTTCGAGCTCAAGCCGTTGCTGGCCCTCAGTGCCGTCCCCGATGCCACGGCCCTGGTGTGGACCGTCGAATTGCGGCCCGGAGTGAAGTTCCACGATGGACGCCCTGTCACCGCCAAGGATGTCGCCGCCACCTTTGCCCGGGTCACCAACCCCGATGACCCCAAGAGCGGGGCCGCCGCCCTGAAAATCCTCGACGAGGTCAAGGTCATCGACGACCTGACGGTCGAATTCAGGCTCAACACGCCCACCGCCACCTTCGACGACTCACTGGGGCAATATGCGCTGGGCATCGTCCCGGAGGACTTCGATGTGCAGCACCCGATTGGCACCGGGCCGTTCAAGGCCTCCAGCTTCGATCCCGGACTCCGGTCGGTGTTCGTACGCAACGATGCGTACTGGCGGGAACACGAACCGTACCTGGATGAGCTGACCATCCTGAACTTCTCGGACGACGACGCGATGCTCAACGCCTTGCTGTCCACCCAGGTCGATGCCATCGGCCAGATCCCGCTGGCCCTGCTGGAAGTCATCTCCGCAGATCCCCGCATCAGTATCCTGAACTCCGAAACCGGCGCTTGGATGCCCTTCACGATGCGCACCGACAAGGCCCCGTTCGACGACGTCCGGGTCCGTCAGGCATTCCGCCTCGCGGTGGACCGGCAACAGATGATCGAACAGGTCCTCAGCGGCAACGGCTCCCTGGGCAACGACCTCTACGCGCCTTTCGATCCGGGCTACGCGACGCATCTCCCCCAACGCACCCAGGACATTGGCAAGGCCAAGGCACTGCTTGCCGAGGCCGGCTTCCCCAACGGGCTGGACATCGAATTGGTCACCGCACCAATCCAGGCCGGCGCCGTCGAAGCGGCCCAGGTATTCGCCCAACAGGCCAAGGCGGCGGGGATCCGCGTCAGGATCCGCCGCGTGGACACCACGACGTTCTTTGGTGACGATTACCTTTCGTGGACGTTCGCCCAGGACTTCTGGTACACGCGCAACTTCCTGCCCCAGGTCAACAACAGTTCACTGCCGACCAGCCCGTTCAATGAAACCCATTGGGACGACCCGGAGTTCCTGGAGTTGATCGAATCCGCCACCACCGAAGTCGACGAAACCAAGCGCAACGCGCTGATCACCAAGGCGCAGCAGATCGAGTACGAGCGCGGCGGATACATCATCTGGGGCCACCCCAACCAGGCGGACGCCTACCAGAAATACGTGGCGGGGCTGATTCCAAACAAGACCGGCCTGGCCTTGTCGGGCTTCGAATTCCGCCGCGCTTGGATCGGGGTCGCCAAATGATCGCCCGCATGATCGCCAAACGACTGATGGTCAGCCTGGCCATCCTCTTCATCGTCTCCTTGCTGGTGTTCGTGGCCACCCTGCTGCTGCCCGGCGACCCCGCCCAGGCAATCCTGGGCCAGCAGGCCACGCCCGAACGGCTGGCCGCGCTCCGTGAGCAAATGAGCCTCAACGACCCGGTGTGGGTGCGCTACTTCACCTGGCTCGGCGGCCTGCTCACGGGCAACCTCGGATACTCGGCCGCCACCGGCGGCCCCGTGACCGCCCTGCTGTCCGACCGCATCGAATCCTCGCTGGTGCTCATGGGCCTTGCCGCACTGATTTCCATTCCGGTCGGCATCGTCGTTGGCACGTTCTCCGCCCTGAAGCGTGGACGGGCCTTCGACAACGCCAGCACCGGTGTTTCGCTGGTGTTGGCTTCCCTCCCCGAATTCGTGATCGGCATCGGGCTGGTGGCGTTGTTCTCGACCACCGTGTTCAAGATCCTCCCCTCGGTGACCATGGCCCCGCCCGGTGAGGCCGTGTGGAACCACCCGGTCCAACTGGTCCTGCCCACGATTACGCTCGCGCTGGTGGTGACCCCGTACATTGTCCGGATGATGCGCGCCACGATGCTCGAGGTGCTGGATTCCGGGTTCGTGGAGATGGCGCGGCTCAAGGGTGTGCCCGAGCACCAGGTGGTGCTGCGGCACGCGGTGCCCCACGCATTGGCCCCCGTCGCCCAGGTCATCGCCATCCAGCTGGCCTGGATGGCCGGCGGCGTGGTCGTGATCGAATTCCTCTTCAGGTACCCCGGCATCGGCCAGGCGCTGGTGGACGCGGTGACCAACCGCGACGTTCAGGTGGTGCAGGCGCTGTCCATCCTGATCGCCGCGGCCTACATCGTGGTGAACCTGCTGGCCGATCTGGTGGGAATCCTCACGAATCCGAAACTACGCACGGAGAAGGCCGCATGAGCACCGTCGATGATGTCATTGAAGCAAAAGTGTCACCCTCCCGTCCCCCTCGGCTGCTGGCCCGGATGATGCGCCAGCGCCAGGCCAAGGTCGGCCTGGTGCTGACGGTGGCCGTGTTGCTGGTCGCCCTGGCCGGGCCGCTGCTGCTGCCCTGGCTGACCGGCCATACCAGCACCGAATTCACGGGACGCCCGTTCACCCCCGTGGGACTGTTCGGCACCGACAACCTGGGCCGGGATGTGCTCTCGCGCTTCCTGGACGGCGGACTGCGATTGATCGCTTACTCGGCGCTTGCCACGGCGCTGGGCATGGTCATCGGAGTCGCCGTGGGAATGGCCGCGGCCTACTCCCGCGGACGGGTCGATGCGCTGATCATGCGCGGCAACGACGTGCTGCTGGCCCTGCCGCAGCTGGTCTTCGCGCTGCTGGCCATCACCGTGCTCGGCCCGCAGGGCTGGGTTCTCGTGGTGGTCATCGGGATCACCCACGCCCCGCGCATTGCCCGGGTCACCCGTTCGGCCACCGCATCGGTGATCACCGAGGACTACATCCGTGCCAGTGAAATGTACGCAGTGCCGAAGTGGAAGATCCTGCTCACCGAGGTCCTGCCCAATATCACCGGCCCGTTGATGGTCGAACTCGGGCTGCGCATGACCTACTCGATCGGCTTTGTCGCCGCGCTGTCCTTCCTCGGGCTTGGCATGCAGCCGCCCACCGCGGACTGGGGCCTGATGATCAACGAGAGTCGGATCGCCCTGGTCGTCCAACCCTGGGGCGTGCTGCTGCCAGTTGCGGCCATCGCAGTGCTGACCGTGGGCACAAACCTCCTGACCGACTCGCTCGCGCGGGCCTCGGCCAACATGAATGCGGGGAAATGACAATGACCACGATTGTTGAGAACGACATCGCGGCGAGTGCGCTGTGCGCCACCGACCTGAGGGTGCAAACGGATGCCGGAGAGGAAATCCTGCACGGGGTCAGCTTCACCCTGGCGCCTGGCCGCATCCTGGCCCTGGTCGGTGAATCCGGCTCGGGCAAGACAACCGCCGGGCTCGCATGCATGGGGCATTTCCGCCAAGGGCTGTCCAAGGGCACCGGCACGGTGCGCCTGGGCAGCGGGGACCACGGAAACATCCTGGATCTGCCCGACGCCCAATTGCGGCGCCTGCGCGGCAAGGTCATCTCCTACGTCCCGCAGGACCCGTCGCTGTCGCTGAACCCGTCCATGCGCATCGGCGAGCAGATTGCCGAGACCTTGCGCGTGCACCAAGTCGGCGCCACCGATTCCGAACGCCGGTCGCGGGTTGGGGAAGTGCTGGCCGAGGTGGGCCTGGCCAATGACCCCGCCTACCAGCGGCGCTACCCCCACCAGCTATCCGGAGGACAGCAGCAACGCGTGGGAATTGCGATGGCCTTCGCCTGCCGGCCGTCGGTGATCGTGCTCGACGAGCCGACCACCGGCCTGGACGTCACGACCCAGGCCATAGTGCTGCAAACAATCGGCGAATTGGCCGAACGGCACCAGGTCGCCGGGCTCTACATCACACACGACCTGGCCGTGGTCGCAGAGATCGCCGACGAGGTCGCCGTCATGCTCCAGGGCGACATCGTGGAGCACGGTGCGACCGACCAGGTCCTCTTCGCCCCGCGACACGGCTACACGCGCAGGCTGCTCGCCGCGGTTCCCGATCTCGCCGGCAGACGCCGGGTGGGCCAGGTGGAAGCAATCACCGGAGAACAGCCATTGGTCGTCGCCGGCCCCCTCGGCGTGCCGGACACCACCGGCTCCACCCAGCTCGTCGATGACGCCAAGTCCTTGCCCGGCATCCTGCCACGGCCGGCTTCCGTTGCGGTGGCTGCCCGCCCGCTGCTGCAACTGAGCGACCTGGCCCTGTCATACGGCAAACACGCGGTCCTGGACGGGATCGACTTCCAGTTGCTGGAGGGAGAGTCGATGATGCTGCTGGGCGAGTCGGGGTCCGGCAAGACCACCCTCTCGCGCTGCGTGGCCGGGCTCAATGATGCCTATACCGGCTCGATCGAGCTTTTCGGCGAGAGGCTGGCCACCGGCACGCGGATGCGGTCATCCGAGGACCGGCGGCGGATCCAATACATCTTCCAGTCGCCATTCTCATCACTGAACCCGCGTCGAACCATTGCCGAGTCGGTGGGTGTCCCCTTGCAGATGTCGGGAATCAACGACAAGCGCAAGCGCCGCGCCTTGGTCCTGGAAGCCCTGGACCAGGTAAAGCTCGGCGAACGCTACATGGAACGCCGTCCCGGCGACCTCAGCGGCGGTGAACGCCAGCGCGCGGCGATTGCCCGTGCCCTGGTCAATGCCCCCTCGCTGCTGGTCTGCGACGAGATCACCAGTGCCCTGGACGTCTCGGTGCAAGCCTCGATCCTGGATCTGCTGCGCACGCTGCAGACCGACCACAACATGTCGATGCTTTTTGTCACGCACAACATCGCCCTGGCCCGGCACATCTCCCAGCGCCTCGCCGTCTTGCAAAAGGGCAAGATCGTGGACATGGGGACCACCGAGGAAGTGCTCAACAACCCGCAGCACCATTACACGCAGGAACTGCTCGCCAACGTCCCGGCCTTCAAGTAGGGAAGAACCTGAACATGTCACTTGAAATGTCCCTGACCAGCCACAATGACGGGCTGCCCCTACCCGGCTTCGAGATGCTGTCCGGAGTCTTCGCCCGGCACCTGGCAGCCGCCGAGGGTGGCATGGCCTTTTGCGTGTACCGCGAGGGCAAGCCCCTGGCCCGGTTCTACGGAGGCACCACGGTCAAGAATGGAGCCGCCCCCGCTTCGGGCACCGGAACGCGTCGGGCGTGGTCGGAATCAACCATGGCAGTCTTGTTTTCCGGCACCAAGGGCCTGATGGCCACCATTGCCGCGATCCTGATTGATCGGCGCGTCCTGGACCCGGAAGCCACCGTCGCCTCGTACTGGCCCGAATTCGCGGGGGCCGGAAAGCAGGATGTCACCGTCGCCCAAGTGCTCAGCCACACCGTTGGCCTCGTCTATGTCGACCCGGACCCCGACGATAGCCTGAGATACGACAACCGGGCCGTTGCAGCGGTCTTGGCGGCCCAGTCGCCCTTGTGGGAACCCGGCACCAAGGTCGCTTACCACGCACTGACCTACGGGTACCTGGCGGCCGAGCTGTTCTTCCGCGTTACGGGAAAAACCCCGGGTGAACTGGTTGGGGAATTGCTCGCGGTGCCGCTTGACCTGGACATTCACTTGGGTCTACCCGAATCACTGGACGGGCGACTGGCCACCATTTTCCGGTCGGAGAACTATGCGATCTCCACGTTCCTGCAGGATCCGGAACGGCGGAAGATCGTGGATCGGATGTACGCGGGCTCCCTCACCGGAACCGGCGATCCGTTCAATTCCGTGGAAATGAGGCGAGCGGAGATGGCCTCCGGCGGTGGCATTGGCACCGCCGATGCGATGGCATCCCTCTATTCCCAACTGGCCACGCCACATTCACCGTTGTTGTCCGCCGGGGCCCTCGCGTCCTCCACGGCGACCTGGTCCGAGGGCGTGGACGCAGTCAATGACCGGCCACTGCGCTTCGGGCTCGGCTATGAGTTGGCCGATCCCCTCGGAACCTACGGCCCGGTAGCCCCGGCCTTCGGGCATTCCGGTGCCGGTGGCGGATTGCATGGGGCCTGGCCGGGAAAGAACATAGGATTCTCGTTCTTGACCAACGAAATGCTCGCCGAAGACCAGGACCGCCGGGCCAAGGACCTGCTGGGAGCCCTGGCTCGCATTGTTTGACCCCCATCCCTTGATACCCGAAGGCATCGAGCAGGTGGACTTCGGGAAGCATCGGCAGCCGAACAGGTGGTGGAGGGCCGCCGCTCTTTTTGGCTAGCTACGTTGCCCGACCGCGGCAACCGCACCGGCGCGCAGGGCGGCCACCGCCGCGTCGGTCTCTTCCTGGATGAGGTCGGCGTTGACCATGGCGCCCACGCGCAGCCCGTCTGCGGCCGCCATCATCACCTGGGCCATGGGGTCACGGGTGTTCCCCGCCGCCCACAGGCCCGGGATTTCCGTCTTGCCCATTTCGTCGGTGGCAACGTACGTGCCGATGCCCGACGGGTGTGCCGTCGCCTCCAGGCCAACGCCGGAGAGCACCTCGACCCCCGCCGCAAAGTGCGGCATGACAACCAGGGCATCGACGGCGCGCTCACCACCGTCCCGGAAAACCACGTGGGTCAGGTGGTTGTCGTTGCCGCGTACGGCGATGATTTCCTGCGGCACGACGCCGATGCCCCGTGCCTCCAGCTTCTCCCGCTCAACCGGATCGAATTCCCGTCTTGGAGCGGTGAACAAGGTGACGCGATCACTCAACTGCCTGAACATCAGGGCCTGGTGGACGGCGAAGGGGCTGTCCAACACGGCAATGTCCTGGTCCCTCACTTCCCAGCCGTGGCAATAGGGGCAGTGCAACGCGTTCTTGCCCCAGGACGCCTCCAATCCCTCGACTGCCGGAAGCGTGTCGCTGACTCCGGAGGCGAGGATGATCTTGCGGACGGCGAGCATGGTCCCGTCGTCCAACTCGATCCCGAACCCGTCGGCGTTCCGCCTGGTCGCCGAAGCGCGGGCATCGCGGAACCGGACACCGTAGCCCTCCGCCTCTTTCCGACCGAGGGCGAGCAGCTCGCGCGGCGGCAGTCCGTCGCGCGTGAGGAAGTTGTGCACGCCCTCGGCCGGGGCGTTGCGAGGTTCCCCGGCATCGATGACGACGATGCTGCGGCGCGAACGTCCCAGCGCCTGGGCTGCGGCCAGTCCCGCCGCTCCCCCGCCGATGATGGCCACGTCGAATGTATCCGGCGTCGTGTTCATGGTTCATGCTCCCTGGATCGTGTTTTCACCGGGGAAATCCGGTGCACCACCCAGCATGGACCCATCTCCCAACTTCTGGCAATCATTTTTGCCGATGTGGCAAAATAGGACCATGGAACAAGACATGGACAGCACCCTCGCGCAAGTGGGACCCCGGCTGCGCAGCCTGCGGAACGGCAGCAACCAGACCCTCCAGGAGCTCTCGGCGCAGACCGGTATTTCGGTCAGCACCCTGTCCCGGCTCGAATCCGGCCAGCGCCGGCCCACCCTGGAACAGCTCTTGCCGCTGGCGCGCGCCCACGGTGTGCCCCTGGACGACCTCGTGGGAGCTCCGGCGACCGGGGATCCGCGCATCCATATCAAGCCCATTGTCCGCCACGGCATGACCATCCTGCCGTTGAGCCGCGGGGCCGGCGGCGGACTCCAGGCATTCAAGCACGTGATCCCGGCCGGCAAAACCGTTGCAGACCCGCCGCTGGCGACCCACGAGGGCTACGAATGGCTCTACGTCCTGAAGGGGAACCTCAGGTTGCGGCTCGGGGACCACGACTTGGTACTCCCCGCCGGCGAGGCGGCGGAATTCGATACTCATACCCCGCACTGGTTTGGGCTGGCGGACGGACAGGGCGTGGAGTTCCTCAGCCTCTTTGGCCCGCAGGGCGAACGCATGCATGTTCGGGCCAGGCCAACACGGAAGACCCCCTGCGGTTTCCTAGCACGCCCGGCAGATGGGGCTGCCCTGCCGGCCCACGTCCGCTGAAAGGCAAACGCACTAATATGGGATCATTTCGGTGCGGTGCCAGGCGGGCCGCTGAGCACGGTGGGGACGTATTCGAGCAGCTGAAGCCGTCCGTCGAAGGTTCTGCTGTCCACCATTTCGAGTGCCACGTCAGGATACCCGTCGTAGATGCGTTCCTTCCCGGTCCTGCCCGTGATCACAGGGAAAACGACTACCCGGAAGCGGTCCACGAGTCCCGCGGCCAGTAGCGACCGGCTCAGGCTGAGGCTCCCGAGGGTGCTCATCGGTCCGTTCCCGCTCCGCTTCATCTCGGCCACGGCCTCGACCGCATCTGCGCTCACCAGCCTCGAATTCGGCCAGCTCAGGGGTGCCCGCAGGGACGAAGAGAAGACGACTTTGGCCACGTCGGCAAGGCCCGTCAGACTGGCTGCCTCGGTCTCGGAAAAATTGGAATCCGCGGCCGCCGCCTCAGCCGACATGGCAGACATCAACCGGTAGGTGTTTGCGCCGAGGAGGTAGGTGTACTGCTTCTGCCCTTCCCGCTCGAGCCAGGCGAGGTATTCCGGCGCTTCCAGGCCCCACCAGCCGGGCCACCCCTCGGCCGAGGCATACCCGTCCAAGGAAATGATCAGATCCACCATCAGCTCCGCCGACGACGCCTCGGCCGTAGTCTCGCCCATGACGTTCTCCCCGATCCAACCGACGTAGCCCTCTGCCGGTCCCCTCTCCCGAGGACGGCCATTTCGTGTTCGGGCCTCACCGGCACCGCGACCATCGGGTGCTCCGCCGGTGCCCGTGCCAGCAATGCTAGGCCCGGTCCCAACGGAGTTCAAGGGGTCGGCGAGACTCATCAAAAGTGCTCGCGAAATAGGGGAAACCCGAATTGACTCATGGAGAAGATTTCACTTCCGCGGTTCCCCGGGCGCAGGGCCGAGCCCCGAAAGCACGCAACAGGTAGCGAAGAGCCCACTGCGTGCGGCCGTGGCATCAAGACATCCGCTCCGCCAATCAACCCGGCGACCAGCGACACTGTGAACGCCGCATCCGCATCAGCCACGGGTCAAGTCCTAGCGCGTACGCAACGTTTCCGTGCGCTCGAAGCGCCCCCGGGTCAGGAAGGCCAACTGCGCTTCCTTCTCCTCCAGCTGGATCTTGGGCCCGAGCTCGAAGCACGTGGCCTCCAGCCGGCGCATTGCCTTGTCATTCCGGGCATCGGGTTCCACCACGATCCGGTCGATGGCTGGGTCGGCGAACATGAAGTTGATCAACGAGGTGACCAGCCGAGGCGTGAAATTCGGGACGGGACGGGTGGCCGGTGCCAGCAGCAGGTGCATCCCGATGTCCTCGACCCGGGCCGGGTAGGCCTCGCCCACGGGATCATGCAGGGGTTCGTAGGTCTGGAAGAGGGCCACCGGTTCGCCATTGAACAGCACTAGGAACGCGTGGTGCGTCTGAAGCGACTCGAGGAACTGGTAGACCTCCAGGACGTCGCTGCGGGAGTACTTGGTCATGCCCCAGAATCGGGCACGGTCCTGGATGACCCAGCCGTGGATGAGGTCGAGGTCGCCCTCCGGGGACAGCGGCACGATCCGCACCGTCCCCCCGGATTCGAGGTCCTCGGTGTAGAGGGCGGTGCGAAGGCCGAAGTCCTGGGCCGTTGCGGAGGTGGTGTTCATGGGGTCCTTCCGGATGGGGGTTCCGTAGCACGTGAGGCGTCTTTGACCAGCAGGTTCCAGTCCGTGATGACTGGAACGAGGTCGCCGGCCGCCCAGAGCGGCAGTTGGTCGGAAAAATGGGGGCTTCCCGTGTTGCCGGCCGCGCCGAAGGGGACGACCCAGCGGGAATTGGCGCGGTCCGCGAGGTCCCAGACGTAGCGGGCCACCGGGCCGCGGAAGCTGCGGTCCTCGACACCGGGCAGGGACTCGGTGGAGAGCACGCAGCCGCTGTCCCCGGAGAGGGCCGCGGTCGGGACGCCGGCCGCGAGTCGGCCGGGGAGCTCATGCACGGCAAGGAGCGTGTGTCGCTCGCCCCAGTTTTGCTCCGATCCGGCCGAGGCCTCGGCCAGTGCAGCGGCAGCCTCCACCGCAGGATCGATCCCCAGCTCCGAGCCGCGAAGCAACAGGGTCTCAACGGCGAAGCCCACCCGGGACTCCACGGAAAGCCATGGCCCGAACAGCGGCGCATACCCGTGTGCTCCGGCCAAGGGCTCCAGGGCAGGATGCCGCGCAATCCCGTGGACCAGGGCCGAACGCCACGCGGCGAACGCCCCGGCATCGGCGCTGTCCGCGGACATGTGGCCGTCCCATTCGAGGATGCGGGAGCGGAGCCGGGCGGCGGCGGGCGGCAATACACCGGCATCGAGCGATTCCAGCAGGGCACGGAAGGCGGGCAGCGAGCCGAGCAGCGTGTCCGAATGAATGGCCTGCATGGCGTCCACGGTGAGGGGTGCGGCATCTGGGTCTTCCAGGAGTTCGCGGATCCGCCGGGCGCGGTGGGCGGGGGCGAATTCCATCCCGACAGAATCCCCGCCTCCCGCTTCGCGGTCGTTGGCGCTCACCGCGAAACATTCCACCCCGGTCCTCGGCAGCTGCACATAGCTGCCGTCCCAGGCATGTTCGGTCGAGGCCGCCGGCACCGGCACGCGCCGGTTTTCTTGGTTCCGCTGCGGCACCAACCCGGCGAGGAAATGCCGGACTGTCCCCTCGGTGTCCGCGGCGAGAACGCTATTGACCGGCTCCACCCAGCGCTGCAGAGCCGTCTCCACGTCGGCGACGCGGCGGCTGTGCAGCAACGGCAGCAGCGCGTCGAAACCCAACCGCCCCTCGGCCCGGGCAGGCATCCGCAGGCTCAACGCGCCACCATCTCGCCCTCCGGCGATGACCGGACCGCGAGCGGTCTCGATAACTTCCACGGCCTCGGGATTGCCGCCTCGGACCAGGATCGTTTCGATGCCCGCGACGGCGGATTCCCAGCCCCGCGGGCCGCGCGCCTGGATGCCGCCGTCTTCACTGCGGCGCAGCTCTTCTTCGAAGAGGTCCTGGTAATCGGCCATGGCGTTGGTGATGCCCCAGGCGGTGTGGCCGGTGTGGCCGAAGTGCGGCAGGCCAGGAACACCGGGGAAGGCGAAGCCGACTGCGTCGAACTCCGGACAGGAAAGGTGAACTTGCTGGTAGACGCCGGGCAGTTCCAGCAGGCGGTGCGGGTCTCCGGCTATCAGCGGGGATGCGCCCGCGGTGGCCGACCCATGGGCGGCCCAGGCATTGCTACCGGAGAACACCGGGGCCTCGATGCTGAACAGGGCGACGGCCTCGGGGCCGAGGGTACGGGCGACATGGGCGCGGAAGAGCTTGTTCGGGAACGTGGAGAAGAGGATGTGCTGGACAAGGAACACCCCCAAAGGGGTCCAGAGGTTCCACCGTGCCGGAGCGGTGCCGGACTCCTCGAATTCCGGTCCTCCGCGCACCCCGGCCTCGAGCGCCTGGTTGATGCCGTCTACGAAGCTGGTGCACCAGCGCTGAGTGTCGACGTCGAGGGCCTCGAAGCAGCGGCGCGCGGTGTCGTCAAGCCTGCACTGCCGGGAGAAACGGTCCCACGGCAGGCCGTCGGCACCCAGCATTTCGGCGGTGCGTCCCTCGGAGCGCCAGCGTTCCAGTTCGATCTGCCATGAACGGTCCGTGGCGGCGTTCAAGCCCTGCAGGCGCGCCAGCTGGTCTGCGGAATCGGCACGCAGATGCGGGATCCCCCACGCATCGCGGTAAGTGCCTGCGCCTGGGGCATTGCCGGAGGTGTGGTTGCCGGGGCCGGCGGGGTCAGGCGTCATGTTCACAAGGGCACTCTCGAACTTAGGTAAGGCTTACTTTAGTCAAAGATAGGTGACTTGGGGCGCGTTCTCAAAACCGGGGCTCTTCGTGAAGGAGTGTTGCATGGAGCGCAGCTGGCATGCCTCCAAGTGCACGGTCCCAGAATTTTCACCTTGACGCTGCCACGTCCCGGTCGATCCCGATCCCGAGGGCGGACCTTTCATTCTGATCTCCAGACGGTTCGAAGCCTTGGGGGAAACTCCCGTCTTGGCATGACGGGTATCCGGGCGGGACGCACTTCACTCTAGAATCGTTAACCACAAAACCGCTGGCGTCCGAATAGGAACGCCAGCGGTTTTCGCCACCTAACTTGAAAATCACCAAGGGCGCCGGCTTCACCGTTGTGGTGACGCCGACGCCCATGGGCCGATGTGGTTGGGCTGGGACCTAGAAGTCCCAGTCCTCGTCTTCGGTGTTTACGGCCTTGCCGATCACGTACGAGGAACCCGATCCGGAGAAGAAGTCGTGGTTCTCGTCGGCGTTCGGGCTCAGTGCCGAAAGGATCGCCGGGTTAACATCGGTGACCGATGCCGGGAACATGGCTTCGTAGCCCAGGTTCATCAGCGCCTTGTTGGCGTTGTAGTGCAGGAACTTCTTAACGTCCTCGGCAAGGCCGACACCGTCGTAGAGGTCGTGGGTGTACTGGACCTCGTTCTCGTACAGCTCGAACATGAGCTCGAAGGTGTAGTCCTTCAGCTCCTGCTTGCGCTCCTCGGAAAGGCCTTCAAGACCCTTTTGGAACTTGTAGCCGATGTAGTAGCCGTGCACGGCCTCGTCGCGGATGATCAAACGGATCAGGTCAGCGGTGTTTGTCAGCTTGGCGCGGGAAGACCAGTACATCGGCAGGTAGAAGCCGGAGTAGAACAGGAACGACTCGAGCAGAGTCGAGGCGATCTTGCGCTTCAGCGCATCTTCACCGTAGTAGTAGCTCTCGATGATCTGCGCCTTCTTCTGCAGATTCTCGTTCTCGGTGGACCAGCGAAATGCGTCGTCGATTTCCTTGGTCGAGCACAGGGTCGAGAAGATCGAGGAGTAGCTCTTGGCGTGCACCGATTCCATGAAGGCAATGTTGGTGTACACGGCCTCTTCGTGTGGGGTGAGCGCATCGGGGATCAGCGAGACGGCGCCGACGGTGCCCTGCAGGGTGTCCAGCAGGGTCAGGCCGGTGAAGACGCGCATGGTCAGCAGCTTCTCGGGCTCGGTGAGCGTGTTCCACGACTGGACGTCGTTGGACAGCGGGATTTTCTCCGGCAGCCAGAAGTTGTTGACCAGTCGGTTCCACACCTCGACGTCCTTGTCGTCCTGGATGCGGTTCCAGTTGATGGCTTCGACGTGGCTGGCCAGCTTCAGCTTCTCAGTCATTTCCGTCCCTCTTCTTGCTAAATTTTTGGTTGTAACGGGTGCGCGTACGACGGCGGGTGTGAACCCGCCGTCGTACGCATTCGGTTGTCAGGTTATCGCGACCTGGCAACCGGGGGTGAAACGGCTGCGACTAGAGCATGCAGCTGACGCAACCATCGACTTCGGTTCCCTCGAGTGCCAGCTGGCGCAGGCGGATGTAGTAGAGCGTCTTGATGCCCTTCTTCCATGCGTAGATCTGCGCCTTGTTGATGTCGCGCGTGGTGGCGGTGTCCTTGAAGAACAGGGTCAGGGACAGGCCCTGGTCCACGTGCTGCGTGGCAACCGCGTAGGTGTCGATGATCTTCTCGTAGCCGATTTCGTACGCGTCCTGGTAGTACTCCAGGTTGTCGTTGTCCAGGTAAGGGGCCGGGTAGTAGACGCGGCCGATCTTGCCTTCCTTGCGGATCTCGATCTTCGCCGCCACCGGGTGGATGGAGGAGGTCGAGTTGTTGATGTAGGAAATCGAGCCGGTCGGCGGGACGGCCTGCAGGTTCTGGTTGTAGATGCCGTGCTCCATGATGGAAGCCTTCAGCGCACGCCAGTCATCCTGCGTCGGGATGTCGATCCCGGCAAAGAGCTCGCGCACACGCTCGGTGGCCGGGACCCATTCCTGCTCGGTGTACTTGTCGAAGAACTCGCCCGAGGCGTACTTCGAATCCGCGAAGCCGTCGAAGGCCTCCCCGGTTTCGATGGCGAGCTTGTTCGAGGCACGCAGCGCGTGGAACACCACGGTGTAGAAGTAGATGTTGGTGAAGTCCAACCCCTCTTCGGAGCCGTAGTGGACGCGTTCGCGGGCCAGGTAGCCGTGCAGGTTCATCTGGCCCAGGCCGATGGCGTGGGTCTTGGCGTTGCCCTGGGCGATGGAGGGCACCGAGTTGATGTAGGACATGTCCGAGACTGCGGACAGCGCGCGGATCGCGGTCTCGATCGATGCCCCGAGGTCCTTGCCGTCCATGGCCTTGGCGATGTTCATCGAGCCGAGGTTGCAGGAGATGTCCTTGCCCACGGTCTTGTAGCCGAGGTCTTCGTTGTACTCCGAGGGAGTCGAAACCTGCAGGATCTCCGAGCACAGGTTGCTCATCGAGATCTTGCCCTTGATCGGGTTGGCGCGGTTTACGGTGTCTTCGAACATGATGTACGGGTAGCCGGACTCGAACTGGATCTCCGCCAGGGTCTGGAAGAACTCGCGTGCATTGATCTTGGTCTTCTTTATTCGAGCATCGTCGACCATCTCGTAGTACTTCTCGGTGACGAAGATGTCGCTGAACGGCACGCCGTAGACGCGCTCGACGTCGTAGGGCGAGAAGAGGTACATGTCCTCGTTCTTGCGGGCCAGGTCGAAGGTGATGTCCGGAACCACGACGCCCAGGGAGAGGGTCTTGATGCGGATCTTCTCATCGGCGTTTTCGCGCTTGGTGTCCAGGAAGCGCAGGATGTCGGGGTGGTGCGCGTTGAGATACACGGCACCGGCACCCTGGCGTGCGCCCAGCTGGTTGGCGTAGGAGAAGCTGTCTTCGAGGAGCTTCATCACGGGGATGACACCGGAGGACTGGTTCTCGATCTGCTTGATCGGGGCGCCGTGCTCGCGGACGTTGGTCAGCGAGAGGGCAACGCCGCCGCCGCGCTTGGACAGCTGCAGCGAGGAGTTGATGCCGCGGGAGATCGACTCCATGTTGTCTTCAATGCGCAGCAGGAAGCAGGAGACGAGTTCGCCGCGCTGGGCCTTGCCAGCGTTCAGGAACGTCGGGGTGGCGGGCTGGAAGCGTCCCTCGATGATCTCGTTGACCAGGGCGACTGCCATTTCCTCGTTGCCGCGGGCCAGGTGCAGGGCAACCATGCACACGCGGTCCTCGTAGCGCTCCAGGTAACGCTTGCCGTCAAAGGTCTTCAGCGTGTACGAAGTGTAGAATTTGAAGGCACCCAGGAAGGTCTCGAAGCGGAACTTCTTGGCGTAGGCACCGCGGTAGAGGTCGCGGATGAAGTTCATCGTGTACTGGTCGAGCGTCTCGCGCTCGTAGTACTCGTGCTTGACCAGATATTCGAGCTTCTCGTCCAGGTCGTGGAAGAACACGGTGTTGTTGTTCACGTGCTCCAGGAAGTACTGGCGTGCCGCTGCACGGTCGGCCTCGAACTGGATGCGCCCATCTGCCCCGTAAAGGTTCAGCATGGCGTTCAGCTCGTGATAACCCAGGCCCTGAAAAGCGGCCGGCAATTCCTTAGAATCCTGCTTCATTTCAGGTACTGCGACTTTCGTGTCCAAAAGACTTCCAATCCTTCGCGAACCCGGGTCACATCTTCTGGAGTGCCCATGAGCTCAAATTTATATAGAAGCGGAACGTTGCATTTGGCTGCGATCTTGATTGCGGCCAAGCAATATGTGGTTCCAAAGTTTGTGTTTCCGGCACCAATTACGCCTCGTAATAGGTTTCGGTTGCGCTCATCGTTGAGGAACTTGACGACTTGCGGGGGTATTGATCTTTCGCCCTTTTCACCGCCATAGGTGGGAAGCAGTAGCACATACGGCTCAGCCGCCACCAAGTGCGGTTCGTGGTTCAGCAACGGAATGCGAGCGCATTCCAGATCGAGTTTCTCCACGAATCGGTGGGTATAACCCGAGGCCGAGGAGAAATAGATCAATTTGTTGTTGGTAAGTACCTCTGCCGGAACGGCGTGATCATGCATTGGCGGTGTGGCCAACGATGAAGCAGGCATCTTGATCGCCTCGAAATCACTGGAATCGGTAAGGCTGGAGGTGGTTGGTTAGGCCACGGAGGAGCTCAAATCCTGGGCCAGCTCATCAATCTTGTCCGGTCGGAAGCCCGACCAGTGGTCGGCATCGGTGATGACGACCGGTGCCTGCATGTAGCCCAGGGCGCGTACGCGCTCCAGGGCAGCGGGATCCTGCGAAATGTCAACGCTCTGGTAGACGATGCCCTTCTTATCAAGAGCTCGGTAGGTTGCGTTGCACTGTACGCATGCTGGCTTCGTGTAAACCGTGACGGTCATATCCGTAAATCCCCTCGTGCAAAAATCTGTGTATGTGAAGTGGCTGGGTCCCTATGCGTATTCCCCGCGGGAAGAGACATACGAACGTTTTGCTCCGACGGCGACTGAGCCCTCAGGAGGCGGGGATTCGTACATTTCTCCGTCTTCCGGAGGTTCGCGCACTAGGCCTCACCAGCTAATTCAATACTACATCTAGTAGGGGTCGGGGCGTTAGACCCCAACATGATGTATTACACCCCTGTCATTCGACCTCAAGCCTGTCCACAAGCCTTGTGGATAAAGAGTGGCCGTTAAACCGCATGAATCCAGTAAAATCGAAAATCTATCCACAACCTGTGGAGCAATCAACCACAGATTAAAGAACTGGCGTGTCGTTCAGCACGGCGTGTCGAGTACATGGCGCCAAACCACTAGATATGCCCCGACAGCATGAACGCTAGCACTACTGGTGGTACATCGAGCCGCCAAACGCCGCACTCTCCCCCACAAAGACTGCATCGGGTCGAGAGCCGCACCCATGACGAAAATTTGCCCCTCAGACGGCGGCCAACCTGATGGACGCCCGACCCCCGCCATCCATTCGCGCGGCGGCCCGGAGACGAGTGATGCGGAAAGCACAGGAGGCCTACCTGTGCAGCATCCAGCGTTGAGTTGCGCATGACTGGAACCTTGGTTCCGGGTGCTGGCAAAAGATAAACCGCCCACCGCAGTCGGGCTCCCGGCGAATCCGGGGTTCCGTCTCCACCCGCCCTGATTCAAGTCAAATTCCCGACCGTTGCCACGGCGATCGAAACATTTCCCGCGGATTGTTCCACCAGATCCCGCCGAAACCTGAGAGGTTCGGCCTGCTCGGGCAGCTAGCCGGCGACGGGCATTGCCCGAGCGCCGAAGATTCCCTGCCCCACACGCACCACTGTGGCACCTTCGGCAATGGCCAGCTCAAAGTCGCCACTCATGCCCATGGACAGTTCCTCGATGGACATTTCGGCGGGCGCGCTTTCGCGCAGTGAGTCCCGGAGTTCCCGCAGTCGCACGAAACATGCCCGAACCGCTTCGCTGTCGTCACTGAACAATGCGAGCGTCATCAGGCCCTTGACGTGGAGCCGGTCAAACCGGGGCAGCTGATTCACGAATTCTCGAACGTCGTCGGGCGCAAGTCCCGACTTGCTTTCCTCGTCGGACGTATTGACTTGGACAAAGACATCGAGCTGGCGGTCCTCGACTTCGAGCCGGCGCTGCAGGGCTTCGGCCTGGCGAAGGTTGTCGAGCGCCTGGAATTCGTCTGCATACTTCGCCACGAATTTTGCCTTGTTGGTTTGCAGGCTTCCAATGACGGAGAACTTCAGTCCCGGAATGTCGGCCAGGAGCTCCGCCTTGCGAGCCACCTCCTGGACCTTGTTTTCGCCCAGGAAGTCCATTCCCGCCGCGATAGCCAGACGAAGGCGGTCCTCCGGCACGGTCTTGCTAACCGGCAACAACCGGATCGAGGCGGGGTCCCGCCCGGCCTTCCGCGCCGCGGCATCGATCCGGGATCTGACAGAGGCAAGATTTTGCTTGAAATCGTCGATGGAGTTGGCCTGGACGGCGGCAGGGTTGGAGGAGTTCAGCGGCTGTGTCATGGAGGGGGAAAGTCTTTCACGATGAGGAGCGTCGAAGGCAGGGCGCATCATGCGGATGGCCAGTGCACCAACGCCAACATAGCATGTCCCGCCAGTTCCCGGCCTTACCCGTTCGCCGTCCCTTCCGCATCTGGCACGAACCCCATTTTGTTCGCAACCGCAGGGTCGGGATCCAACCGACGCGCCAGGTGGCGCGCATCGCGACCCGCCCCGCCGATGATGCCGGAGGTCAGGCCATACTGGAAGGGAATGCCGAGAAAACCCAATCCGGCAAACTCGGTGCTGACGCCCCGGCGGTGGAATGGATAGCCGTTCTCATCCGTCCCGAGCCCGTCGATCCAGGAATAGTCCGGGTGATATCCCGTGGCCCAGATGATCGTGGACGCCTCGACCGGGATCCCGTCCTGGGTCAGCATCACCCCGTCGCGGACCGCTTCGATTCTCCCGACAGCGGCCACGCCTGCGGCTGCAACGTCCTGGGTGGATACCCGGATCAGTGGCGCACCTCGATGGTGGATCCGCTGGGCGACCTTTCGGCCGGCCGGAGTCGATCGCGTCAGCAGTCTATGGACCAGGAGCCAATAAAGCGCGGGGGCGTATCGAATGAATGCTTCCGGTACGTGGGATGTGGGTCTTCCGAAAATGGTTACCCGGTGGCTAGGAGCCAGCTCGCAGGCGATCTGGGCACCGGAGGTCCCGAATCCAACCACTGCCACGGGGCCATCCGGGATCTGGGCAGGGTTCCGGTATTCGCTGGAATGCAGTTGCATTGCATCTGCAGAGATTTGTGTCGACAGCGGAGGAATCCGGGGCACCTGGTGCACCCCCGTGGCCACGACCACCCGGCCGGCCTCGAACAAGCCCCTATCGGTTCGTACACGAAATACGCCGCCGAGGCCCACTTCCAAGCGGCGGGCTGTTGTCGAGGTCTGGATCGGCAGCTGGAAGGACGCGGCGTAGGTCCGCAAGTACTCGGAAACGGCCCTGGCGGTGGGAAATGTTCCGTGTGCTGCCGGAAACCTCTTGCCGGGCAACCCGTCATGTTCCGCAGGTGTGAACAATTCCAAAGATTCCCACCGGGAACTCCAGCTGTTCCCCGGGGTCTGCCCTGCTTCAAGCACCACGAATTCTTCGCCTTTCACCGCCAGTTCGTGGGCCATGGCCAATCCGCAGTGGCCAGCTCCAATGATGATGGTGAAGTGATTTTGTCGTTGGCTTTTCATGGCGGTCTCCTCATTGCCTGAAGCCTTGGTCGCTGTGTCGCTACGATACGCTTCCAGTCACTGGAGCTCTATGCCTTTTCACGGATTCCCCTCATCCAGACACACCCAATGGTCTGGCCCGCGAACGCGGCGCCGCGATCCAGTCGGTCCACAACTCCGTGGCCAACAAGACGGGGATGCTTTTAGGGATTACCGACCTGGCCGCCACAGGTGTATATGCACCGGCAACTCCAGTGGCCTGATTTGCGGCAGAGTTCGCGAGCACCATGACGCCTCGGGGTATTGCCGTCGTACCTTCCGATTGGTTCAGCGATGTCGGCTTCATGACAGGTCGCCAGGTTCAACTGCAGTCCAAAGGAAAGCGCCACCCCTCCATCACGGGAGAGGTGGCGCTAGGCTAATGGCTGAATGCGGCGTATTAGACCTTTTTTACGACGGATGACTTGAGCTGCATGGGCCCGAACCCATCGACCTTGCAGTCGATGTCGTGGCCGTCGACGCCGTTGACCAGACGGATGTTGCGCACCTTGGTGCCGACCTTGATGGACTGGGCTTGCCCCTTGACCTTCAGGTCCTTGACGATGGTGACGGTATCGCCGTCGGAAAGTACCTTGCCGACGGAATCCTTGATAACAGCATCCTTCGGCTCGTCCACTGCGTCAGCTTCGACCGACCATTCGTGGGCGCACTCGGGGCAAACCAGCAGCGCGCCCATTTCGTATGTATAGGGGCTTGAACACTGCGGGCACGATGGCAATACGTCACTCATGCCCATCATTCTAATGCGTCCGCAGAACTCGTCCGTCTGTCCGCATACGCCACGCAGCAGTACATCCCGCGGCCCCTGGCCTAGAGACTGATGATCCGACCCACGCCAACTGCCGCGCATGCCCACAAAACACTGACGAAGGTTCCCAGAATGAACTGCTCCGCGGCCGCGTGTTGCTTAAGCTCGGAAAATCGCCCCAATCCCTTCACTGCCAGAACGACCGCCAGGCCCTCCGGCCAGGAGGCCCACAGGGTCGAGGCTATAGCCGCGCGTTCCAGCAACCCGATCCACATGCCTCCGCGCAGCGGACTCGGCTCCACCTCTTCGGAAGCGTCGTCCCCTGCCTTCCTTTTGAACGCCGCAAGCCGGAAGACCGTTTCGGTGACTGGCCCTCCACCCAGGGTTGCAGCCGCAACACTGGCCACGACCACAAGTTCATGGGGGATGGAGGATGCTGCGGGAAGGTGGTCGCCGATCGCAGCGGCAAGACCTGCCAGGCCAAGCACGGCCACGAGCAGGTAGCTGGTCGTCGACTGCTTCAACGGCCAGCGAAAGCCGGAATCCGCGAAGTATCTAGGTATGCCCAACGGAATAACACTGACCAGCAAGGCCCAGGCAATCCAGCTCATGAACGCTGCCCGCCTTCCATCGTCATCGAATAGTCTGCCAGCGCCCGACCCGCCAAATCGGTGAGCCTGGCGGTCTCATACCAGAGCCCCGAAGCCAGACGGGCCGAAACGGCCTGCTGCGAGATCTCTAGGCGCGCAGCGACCTGCTGCTGGGTCAGGCCCTGTGATAGCAGTGTGCCGGCCTCGGCCGACGTTTTGGTTCGTCGCGCATTAACCAGCGCGAGGAGCTGCAGTTCGGCCTCGATCCGTTCCGCTTCCGGCCCGGGACCCGACAGCGCCAGGGCGCCACTTGAATTCTTTGCCCGCTCAACCGCATCCCGCGCATATTCAAAGGCCTGCCCTCGTCCTGCCCGGGTTTCCCGGGGCAGCGGGGTCTGCACCGACCCCACGCCGATTCCCACGCTCCACTCCCCCGTGTGTGCAACGGCCAGGGCCAAGGAAACGGCCATGACACCGTCGTCGAGCACTCCTTGCAGCTCATCGCCCGCGGTTCTCTCGAATCCCCGCACCGCGTTGTACTCGCTGTCCAGTCGGCGCAGCAGGGATTCGACCTTGTCCGGCCCCGAGCGGGACCTACGCTGGTCTATGGTGATGACAATCATGACACAAACTTACAGACTTGTAGCATCATTCACAATGCCTAAGGCTTGTTGATCGTTTTACAAAGGTCAGCATATGCCAGTTCCCCGGCACCATCTGGCAGGAAACGAAGCCCCTCTCCGAACATGCCCCGCAACGAGCGGAGCGCCTTCGCGCTTCCGGGTCCGGAACCGCGGCGCGCCTGGGCCTCAGGGAAACGAAAAGGCCTCCGACCGAAGCCGGAGACCTTTTCATTCATACATTTTGGTGGAGGTAAGGGGATTCGAACCCCTGACCTTCTGCATGCCATGCAGACGCGCTACCAACTGCGCCATACCCCCAAATGAGAGCCGCCTTTGCGGGCAACTCAACCATCATAGGCCACACAAAACGTGTGGCGCAAATCGAGGGGCCTAGAGCGAATCCGGGAGCGTTTCGACGTGCGACATGTCGGTGGCAGGTTCGCCGGTGGTCGGCAGTTCAATGACCGGGCAGTCGCCCCAGAGGCGCTCCAGGGCATAGAAAACGCGGTCTTCGTTGTGCTGGACGTGGATGACGACATCCGAGTAGTCAAGCAGGACCCAGCGGCCCTGGCCGCGGCCTTCGCGGCGAACCGGACGGATCTCGAACTTCTCGGCGAGCTTGTCTTCGATCTCGTCGACGATCGAATTCACCTGCCGCTCTGAGGCAGCCGAGGCAATCAGGAATGCATCGGTGACGCCGAGGCGTTCGGAAACGTCCAATGCGACGAGGTTTTCTGCCTGCTTCTCGGCTGCTGCAAGGGCAGCTGTCTGCACCAGGTCGATGGAATGTTCGTGGGCGCTCATGGGGGTTCTCCTTGAGAATTGGGTGCGACGCGGTGGGCGCTAGTTTGAGTTCAGGAACATGATGAGACCGGCAACGAGTGCCGCGCCTCCAACGGACAAAGCCGCGATGACCATCAAGTACATGTTGTTGGCACGGCGCATTCCGGCGGTCTGCACATCCAGTGGCTCAAGCCCCTGCGCGCGCACGGCACGCACGGGTGGGCGAGCCAGCGAAGGCCCAACATTTTCGGCGGGGGCATCCTTGGTATCGGGTGCTTCCACTGCCTTGCCGGCGCCCGGGGCCACGGGGGCCTTGGGGCCGGCGGGTGCGGAGGCAGCGGGCTTCGCCGCCGCCGTCCGTGCCGGTGCTGCTGCGGCAGCTTGTGAAGCGGCGGGCGACGTGGAGTCGCGAGCCGTTGCCTGGGCCGGAGTAGCAGCCTTTGGCTTGTGCGCAGGTGTGACCGCCGGGGCTTTCGCTGCCGGGGTCGTCGGCTTCTGCGCGTGGGGCGCTGAAGCCGGAGTCTTTGTGGCCGGGGCCGCGGGGGCCTGGCGGCCCTCGACGATGGTGCCCTGGTCGGTCATGGCAATGTTGTAGCCGCGTGTCAGCGGACCCGAGACGCCGGTGTTGACCAGCTTCTTTTCGATGTCCTCTTCGCGGAGGTGGTTCATCGCCCCGGTGAAGGGGTCCGAGCGGCGGGCGCCGGCACGCTGGGTGTTTTCTTCCTGCATGCGCTGGCGTTCTGCTGCGCGGCGGGAAATGATGGCAGCGCGGGCGGCAAGTTCGCGCTGCTGTGCCAGGACCTCCAGGTCCACTTCGCCCAGGTCCTCTTCGGGCTGGATCAGCAACGGCTCGCTTGGGGCAGCCCCACCGGAGCGCCGACGAAGCGCAAGCGCGTCCTCCACACTCATCTGCGGCGCCGTTCCGGGAGAAGGAACCGGGGGGCCAACGGATGGTTTTGCAGCGGCGGGCTTCGCGGGTGTCTTGACCGGAGGCTTCGTAGCGGCTGCAGGCTTGGCGGCTGCAGGCCCGGACGCCGCAGGCTTGGCGGGCGTTTGCTTGGCATCCGCCGGCTTGGCGTCCGCGGGCTTGGAAGCGGCATCATCCTGGGGCCGGGATTCAGGAACCCCGGTCGCGGTGCCCGGTTTGGCGACGGAACCCGTGTCCTTGGCGGTGCCGAGCGCCTGGAGGCGCATCTGCTTGCGGGTCAACGGCGCGGGATCGTCGCCCGGCGACGGATCCTTGGGGGAAAGCTCGGAGACTTCCTGCTCCAGCCGGCGGCGGGTGCGCAGGGCTTCGCGGTCGCGGGCGCGCTGCAGGGATGTTCGTTCGGTGCGTTGCGAAACGGCATCGACTTCCCCGGCGGCGGCGCGGCGGCTGCGAACGGGTTCTTCGGGCTGCGGCACCGGCTGAGGTGCGGGGGTGGCGGCCGGTGTCGTACTTGACGGTTTCGCCGCGGGCTTGGCGGCCGGTGCAGGGCTCTTGACGGCCGGTGCGGGAGCCTTGGGTACAGGCGTCTTCGCTGCAGGTGCCGGGGTCTTGGCCGCCGGGGCGGGAGCCTTGGCCGACGGCGCAGGGGATTTCGGCGCAGGCGCAGGAGTCGTCGCCGCCGGGGAGGCGGGAGCGGAAGGCTGGGCGGTCGCCGTCTTGCCGGCAGGGCTCGCGGGCGGCTGGCCCGACGCCTGCTCTTGGGCAAGCTTCGCTTCGGCCTCGGCACGTCGCTGCTCCCGCAGGGCTCGCCTGCTGAGCGCGGGCCCGGTCTCGTCGCTCATCTTGTCCATTCCCGGCCGTCTCTAGTCCTGGCCGTTGCTTACTGCGTTGTTCTTGTCGTTGTACAACTTGTACTTGGCGATGTACTGCACCACGCCGTCGGGCACCAGGTACCACACCGGATGTCCGGTCCGCACCCGTTCCCGGCAATCCGTCGAGGAAATCGCCATGGCCGGCACTTCCATCAACGAGACGTCGTTGCGGTCCAGCACCGGCAATTCGTGGCCCGGCCTGGTGACCCCCACGAAGTGGGCCAGCTGCCAGAGCTCCTCGGCGTCCTTCCAGCCTAGGATCTGGGCCATGGCGTCCGCGCCGGTGATGAAGAACAACTCCGCGTCGGGACGCTGTGCGCGCAGGTCCCGCAACGTGTCGATCGTGTACGTGGGGCCGGGACGGTCGATGTCCACCCGGCTCACCGTGAAGCGGGGGTTCGCCGCAGTGGCGATCACCGTCATCAGGTAGCGATGCTCGGCCGGAGCCACGTCGCGGTCAAGTTTCTGCCAGGGCTCCCCGGTGGGAACGAATACGACCTCGTCAAGGTCGAAGACGGCTGCGACTTCACTGGCGGCCACGAGGTGGCCGTGGTGGATCGGATCGAACGTGCCGCCCATGACGCCCAGGCGAAATGGGCGGTCCGTTCGTTCGGCCTCGAGACGGCTAGTGATGGCCGTGCTTGTTGGCGTGCGTGCGGTGCGTGTCCTCGGGCTCGGCCTTGACGTCGTGGCGGTTCGCGACGTTGGAGTACGACATGGCGATCAACAGCAGCAGCATGAAGATCACGAAGATGCTGCCTCCGACAATCAGGGCCTGCGTTTCGGTGGACATGCCTCCACCGGTGCTTTCGGCAGCGGCAATGGCCGCATTCAGGGACTGGGTAAACATGTTTCTCCAGGTTGTTGCGTGCCGGACGCGCACATGCGTGCACGGCACTGTCTTGTAACTTTTATGACTCGTTAGCCTCTATCGTACCCACCTTGGCACGCGGCTACGAACGAACATGCCCATCGCCTTGCACAATCCACTTGGTGGTGGTGAGCTCGCGCAGTCCCATGGGGCCGCGCGCATGCATCTTCTGCGTGGAAATGCCGACCTCGGCGCCCAGGCCCAGCTGCCCGCCGTCGGTGAAGCGGGTGGAGGCGTTGACGATCACCGCGGCCGAATCAACCTCGGCAATGAAGCGCTCGGCGTGGGAAAGATTGTTGGTCAGGATCGCCTCGGTGTGCCCGGTGCTGTGCCTGCGGATGTGCTTGATGGCACCACCCAAGTCATCGACCACGGCAACGGCCAGGTCCAGGTCCATGTACTCGGTGTCCCAGTCGGACTCCTGCGCATCGATCGTGGGGGTCGAACCGGCAAGCACCTTGGCGCGCGCATCGACGTGCAGGCGCACACCGGCCTTGTGCAGGGCGGCGAGGACCTCGCCGGACGCCTTGGCATTGGCATTGAGCAGCAGTGTCTCGACGGTGTTGCACACCGAGGGGCGCTGGGTCTTGGCGTTGAGCAGGATCGGCACGGCCATGGCGGCATCGGCCGATTCGTCGAGGTAGATGTGCACGTTTCCCTCGCCGGTCTCGATGACCGGGACGCTGGCGGTGGTGACCACGCGCTGGATCAGCTCGCGGCCGCCGCGCGGGATCAACACGTCGATCTGGCCGCGGGCACCCATCATGGCGTCGGCGCCGTCGCGGCCCCAGGCATCCACCGAGGCCACGGCGTCGGCGGGCAGCCCGACCGATTCCAGGGCGTCGCGGATCAAGGCCAGCAGCGCCACGTTGGAGTGCGCCGCTGCGCTGCCACCGCGCAGCAGCACTGCGTTTCCGCTCTTCAGGGCGAGCCCGGCAATGTCAACGGTGACGTTGGGGCGCGCCTCGTAGATCGCGCCGATAACGCCCATCGGGACGTGGACCTGGCGCAGCCGCAGCCCGTTGGGCAGGGTCTGGCCGCGCAGCACGGTGCCCACGGGATCCGGCAGCCCGGCCAGTTCCTCGAGCGCGGCGATCAGTGCGTCCACGCGCTGGTCGCTGAGCTTGAGCCGGTCCAGCAGCGCGTCGGAGGTCCCGTTGGCCCGTCCCGCGGCGATGTCCTTGGCGTTGGCCTTGATCACGGCTGCGCGGTGGGTATCCAGCGATGCGGCAATGGCCAGCAGCGCCCGGTCCTTCCAATTGCGGTCGGCGCGGGCCAGCACGCGCGATGCGGAGCGGGCGCGGTCGGCCAGCTTGCCCACGGCAACCCGTGCATCCTGGATGCCGGCGGCGGCCCCGTCCACGGAGGAAAGATTCTGCGATGCGTCGATGTTCTGGCTCATGATCACCTATTCTACGGTGGATGCGACGAAGCCCGCCCCCATGTTAAGCATGGTGGCGGGCGGCGGCTTTCGCGGTGGATCGGCTAGACAACGACGAGGTCGTCGACGTGCACCACCGCACGTTCGAATTGACTGCCCAGGTCCTCGCCGAGTTCCCGGGTGGAGCGGCCGAGCATCTGCGGCAATTCGGCCGAAGAGAAGTTCACCAGTCCGCGGGCAATGACCTGTCCGGCGGCGTCGGTGATTTCCACCGCGTCCCCGGCCTCGAAGGAGCCGTTGATCCCGGTGATCCCTGCAGGAAGCAGCGAGGCGACACCGGAGGCGACGGCACGCACGGCACCGGGATCCAGCAGCAGCCGTCCCTGGGTGGTGGCCAGGTGCGCGAGCCACAGCATCCGGGTGGAGCGCCGACCGCCGCGGGCGGAGAACCAGGTTCCCACGTCCGCCCCGGCCAATGCCGCCGCCGCGTTCGCGGTGGAGGTCACCAGGGCGGGGATGCCCGATTCGGCGCTCATGGTGGCGGCCTCGACCTTCGTGGCCATGCCCCCGGTGCCCAGCCCGGCTCCCCCGGTGGATCCGATGCGCAAGCTCGCCAGGTCCTCGGCGCGATCGACCCGGGACACTCGCACTCCCCCGGCGTTCGGCGGCGCGTCGTAGACGGCGTCGACGTCGGAAAGCAGCAGCAGCGCGTCGGCCTTGACCAGGTGCGCCACCAGGGCGGCGAGCCTGTCATTGTCGCCGAAGCGGATCTCATGGGTGGCGACCGTGTCGTTTTCGTTGACAATCGGCACGACGCCCAGCGCCAGCAGCCGGTTCAGCGCCCGGAACGCATTGGCGTACTGCTGGCGGCGGATCAGGTCGTCGGCAGTGAGCAGCACCTGGCCGACAGTGACGCCGTGGGCGGAAAACGCCTGGGTGTATCTGGCCATGAGCAGCCCCTGGCCCACCGAGGCGGCAGCCTGCTGGGTGGCCAGGTCGCGTGGGCGGCGCCCCAGGTCCAGGGGCGCCAGACCGGCGGCGATGGCTCCGGAGGACACCAGGATCAGCTCGGTTCCCGCGGTGTTGACTGCCGCGAGTCGGTCGACGAGGGAGCTTAACGCTTCCTCGGAGATCCCCCCGGCCAGCGTGGTCAGGGACGAGGAACCGACCTTGACCACGATGCGCGAGGCACGCGGCAGGTCCTGGCGCTGGGTGATGCCCGAGGGATGGTTTGTGGCGCGCACGGTGCTGTTTTACTCCCCGGACTTGGGTAGCTGGTGCTTGTAGTTGACAGACTCCGTCCAGATTCCGGCCTTGCGCTCGGCTTCCAGGTCCTCGCGGGCCGCCGCCTTGGCGCCCTTGCGCTGCTCGTGCAGTGCCTTCTTCTCCTCGCGGGAGGGACGCGCACCGAACTCGGAGAGGCGCTCGTCTTGTCCGCGGCGCGAGCCCAGCAGCTCGGCGCCGGCGGCCATCGTCGGCTCCCAGTCGAAGACCACGGCGTCGGCCTCGGAGCCAATCACCACGGCATCGCCGGGCTTGGCGCCGAGCTTGTAGAGCTGGTTTTCGACGCCGAGCTTGGCCAGGCGGTCGGCGAGGTAGCCAACGGCCTCGTCGTTGCGGAAGTCGGTCTGCATGATCCAGCGCTCGGGCTTTTCACCGATCACGCGGAAGAGCGGCTCGAGGTTGCGCTCCTCCTTGCGGATGACGAACCCTGCCTTGCTGGCCTTGGTGGCCCGCGGGCGCAACACCTCAACGGGCACGGGCAACGGGGCGGCCTCGATCTTGGCGCGGGCCTCGGTGACGAGTTCGGCCATGGCGAAGGAGAGGTCGCGCAATCCCTCGCGGCTCATCGCCGAGACCTCGAAGACGCGGTAGCCGCGCTTCTCCAGTTCCGGGCGCACGAATTCGGCCATGTCGCGTCCGTCGGGCATGTCGACCTTGTTCAGGGCGATCAGGCGCGGGCGCTCGTTCAGCGGGATGATCTGGCCATCGGCCCCGGCAAAGGAGGAGTCGACCTCGTATGCGTCGAGTTCGGCCTGGATGGTCTCCAGGTCTGCGACCGGGTCGCGGTCCGTTTCCAGGGCGCCGCAGTCGAGCACGTGCACCAGGGCGGCGCAACGCTCGACGTGGCGCAGGAATTCAAGACCCAGGCCGCGGCCCTGCGAGGCACCCGGGATCAGGCCCGGCACGTCGGCCACGGTGTAGCGGACTTCCCCGGCCTGGACCACGCCAAGGTTCGGGACCAGGGTGGTGAAGGGGTAGTCGGCGATCTTGGGCCGTGCGGCGGAGAGCGCGGCGATCAGCGAGGACTTGCCGGCCGAGGGGTAGCCCACCAGGGCGACGTCGGCGACGGACTTGAGTTCGAGGATGACCTCGGCGGCGGTGCCGGGGGTGCCCAGCAACGCGAAACCGGGGGCCTTGCGGCGCTGGCTGGAGAGCCCTGCGTTGCCCAGGCCGCCCAGGCCGCCGGAGGCAACAATGTATTCGGATCCGTCACCGATGAGGTCGGCGAGGATGTCACCGTCGCGGTTCTTCACCACGGTGCCCTCGGGCACGGGCAGGACCAAGGTCTCGCCGTTCTTGCCGGGGCGCAGGTCGCCCTTGCCGCCTTCGCCGTTGCCGGCGTGGCGGTGGGGCGAGTGGTGGTAGGACAGCAGGGTGGTGGTCTGGGCGTCAACGCGCAGGATCACGTCACCGCCGTTGCCGCCGCTGCCGCCATCGGGTCCGCCCAGGGGCTTGAACTTTTCGCGTTTGATGGAGACACAGCCGTGCCCACCGGAACCACCGGAGACATGGAGGACCACTCGGTCGATAAAGGCTGCCACGGTTGAAAGCTCCTAGCAAAAAAAGGGGTGGCGTCTTCCGCTGCCCGCCCGAGGGGCGTGGTGCGGAAAACGCTGGGGGTTTTGGAAAAACACATAGAGGGTGAGCCGTGCGGCCCACCCTCTACAGTGTAATGAATGCGGTTACGCGCTAATTAGCCAGCGGTAACGATGTTCACGACTTTACGGCCGCGACGGGTGCCGAATTCGACAGCCCCGGCTTCAAGTGCGAACAGGGTGTCGTCCTTGCCACGTCCCACGCCGGCGCCCGGGTGGAAGTGGGTGCCACGCTGGCGAACGATGATTTCGCCGGCCGAAACGACCTGACCACCGAAGCGCTTGACGCCAAGGTACTGGGCGTTGGAATCGCGACCGTTGCGAGTGGAACTCGCGCCCTTCTTATGTGCCATTGAAAATGCCTACCTTCAGGTAATGAGAATTCTTGGAATCAACCGCAATTAAGCGATCGAGGTGACCTTGACCTTGGTCAGCATAGAGCGGAAGCCCTGGCGCTTCTTGTAACCGGTCTTGTTCTTGAACTTCTGGATGACAATCTTCTGGCCGCGAAGGTTCTCAATGACCTCGGCGGTCACCTTGACCTTGGCAAGCTCATCGACTGCCGAAGTTACCTTCTCGCCGTCAACCAGCAACAGGGCTGGCAATTCAATGGAGGCGCCTGGGGCAGCCTTCAGGCGGTCAAGGGTAACGAGGTCTCCAACAGAAACCTTTTCCTGGCGGCCGCCAGCGCGGACAATTGCGTACACCACGTGGGTACTCACTTCTACTCGACGTTCAATCTGTCTTGCTGCGCATCACTACCCCAAAAGAAACCGGGGATTGCGCTGTGCTGGCACGCCGAGCGGAAGAATCCGATAGCTGGCGTTCGCACCGAGGATCTAGACTACGCTAAAAAGCGCTGCAGGGGCAAATACAGCCTGCCCCGCGAGTCGTCAAGATCCCTACTCTTTCAACTCTTTGACCGGCACCCCGACACCCAGCATAATCGGCGCATTGGCGGCGATTCGCGGCTGTGGGGCCTTGGATGGGTCAGCGAGCGAAGCGACATGGGAGGTACCCGATGCCGCCAGCGTGTCCGATGCCACAGAAACTGCGGTGTCGGATCCACCCTGCGGGCTCGTTGCACGGCGGCTGCGCTTGACGCGCGCCACCGGCTCGATGCCCGAAGTCTTTTTGGTTGCCGTTGCCGACGGCGCCTCGGAAGGCGCATCGTCGGACGCCTGCCCGGCCACGCCCGAGATCACCGGCGCGGCAGCAACCTCCGGCTGTTCGCCGGCGGCTGGTGCGTTCGACTCGGGAGCCTTGGAACGGGCCTTGCGGCGGGTACGGGTGCGTGCCGGACGCGTTTGCGCGGACTCGCCCTCCTCGGTCTCGGCGGGCGCCTCGGCCGGGGAGTTGTCGGGAAGCGCGGCTTCCAGGTTCTCCAACGTCAGCGACGGCGCAGCGGCCTCGGAGGAGGCTGCACGGCGGTTGCGGCGCGCAGCGGGAACCGTGACCGACTCCCCCGCCACGGTCAGCGTGGCACCGCTCTCGGCGGCCTCGGCATCGTCGTGTTCGTGGGCTGCATGTGCGGCCGCGGCGATCGTGGCAAAGGCGTTGCGCGTGGCAGTTGCCTTGGCCTCGTCGACCTCAGGCTCCCTGGTCTCGGCGTGCGCGGTTGCGGCACCCTGGTCCTCGGCCTGCGCCTCGGATTCCGGGCCGCGGTTGCGGCGGCGGCGTTCGGCCCGCGAGGGCTTCTGGTCGGCGCGGCTGCCGGCACTTTGCGGCTCACCTGCCGAGTTGAAGGAGCGGCGGTGCTCGACCGGCTCGTCGTGGGTGATCACGCCGCGGCCTGCACAGGCCTCGCAGTTCTCACCGAAGACCTCCAGCAGTCCGGTGCCCATGCGCTTGCGCGTCATCTGCACCAGGCCAAGTGAGGTGACCTCGGCAACCTGGTGCTTGGTGCGGTCGCGGCCCAGGCACTCGACCAGGCGGCGGAGCACCAGGTCGCGGTTGGACTCGAGCACCATGTCGATGAAGTCGATGACGATGATGCCGCCGATGTCGCGCAGGCGCAGCTGGCGAACGACCTCCTCGGCCGCCTCCAGGTTGTTCTTGGTGACGGTTTCCTCGAGGTTTCCGCCCGAGCCGGTGTACTTGCCGGTGTTCACGTCGACAACCGTCATGGCCTCGGTGCGGTCAATGACCAGCGAACCGCCCGAGGGCAGGAAGACCTTGCGGTCCAGGGCCTTGTGGATCTGCTCGTCCATGCGGAAGGCGCCGAAGATGTCCTCGTCGGATTCCCACTTCTCCAGGCGCGACACCAGGTCCGGGGCCACGTAGGTCACGTAGGCCTCGATGGTGTCCCAGGCTTCCTCGCCGGAGACGATCAGCTTGGTGAAGTCCTCGTTGAAGACGTCGCGGACGACCTTGATGGTCAGGTCCGGTTCCCCGTAGAGCAGTTCCGGTGCCAGTGTCTTAGTGGACGTCGAGGCGGCCTCGATGCCTTCCCACTGGGCGCGCAGGCGGTTGATGTCGTTCATCAACTCTTCCTCGGAGGCGCCCTCGGCGGCGGTGCGCACGATGACGCCAGCGTTTTCCGGCAGGTGGTCCTTGAGGATCTTCTTCAGGCGGTTGCGCTCCACGTCGGGAAGCTTGCGCGAGATGCCCGTCATCGAGCCGCCCGGAACGTAGACCAGGTAGCGGCCCGGAAGGGAAATCTGGCTGGTGAGGCGGGCGCCCTTGTGGCCGACCGGGTCCTTGGTGACCTGCACCAGGACGGTGTCCCCTGACTTCAGGGCGTGTTCGATGCGGCGCGGCTGGCCGTCCAGGCCCGCGACGTCCCAATTGACCTCGCCGGCGTAGAGCACGGCATTGCGTCCGCGTCCGATGTCGACGAAGGCGGCTTCCATGGAAGGCAGCACGTTCTGCACCTTGCCGACATACACGTTGCCGATCAGGGAGTCCTGCTGGGTCTTGGAGACGAAGTGCTCGGCCAGGATGCCGTCCTCGAGGACGCCGATCTGGATGCGGTCCTCGCGCTGGCGCACGACCATCTGGCGGTCGACGGATTCGCGGCGGGCCAGGAACTCGGCCTCGGTGATGACCTGGCGGCGACGGCCGGACTCGCGGGAGTCGCGGCGGCGCTGGCGCTTGGCCTCCAGGCGGGTGGATCCGCGCACGGCGGTGACCTTGTTGGAGACCACCGGTTCCAGGGTGGTGCGCGGGGCACGGACCCGGGTGACGGTGTTGGGCGGATCGCTCTCCGAGCCGCCGGCCAATTCCAGGTCGGCCTCGCCGCGGCGACGGCGACGGCGACGGCGGGAGGACACGCCTGAGCCGTCCGCGTTTTCCTCATCGGAATCGGCGTGGGCTGCCTCGTTGCGGGTGCGGCGGCCGGAAGGTTCCTCGAGCTCGTCCTCGTCGGTTGCCTTGGCGGCAACCGGGATGCTCGGTGCCTGGAAGATCAGCGAGAGCGCGGATTCGGGGATGGCGAACGGATCGGAGATGGTCGCCGGCTCGGCTTCCGCGGCGGCTGACTCCTCTTCATCGGCTTCGACAATCTTGGCTTCGGCTGCGGCCGGGGCCTGGACCGCGGCGGCATCGGCGGCTTCCGGCTCCTGGGTGGCGCGGGCTCCGCGGCCACCACGGGCCGGGCGGCGACGGGTGGCCTTGGCGGGCTCGGCGTCTTCGGCCTGTTCCGCGGTGGCTTCGGCCGGTGCTTCGGCCGGGGCCTCGGTGACAGGGGCCTCGGGGGCTTCGTCGGCGGCAGGGGCCTCGGTGTTCGAGGCCGGGGCGGTTGCCTTGCGGCCGCGTCCCCGGGCAGGGCGCTTGGCGGCTGCCTTGGGTGCGGTTTCCTCCGCGGCAGGTGCCTCGGTCTTCTCGCCTATGGATTCGGTCTGGGCCTCGGCTGCGGCCTGCGCGGCAGGTGCCTCGATGACGGCCGGGGCCTCGGTTGCGGCTGCTCCCGGGGAGGTGACCCCGGAGGTTGCGCGGCGCGGGCCGCGGCGTGCAGGAGCCTTGGCCGCCTCGGCCACGGGTGCCGGGATCTGCGCCTTGGCGGTTGCCTCGGCAACGACCGACTCAACGGTGGCGGCCTTGGCCGGGGCGTTCCGGGTGGCAGGGGCGCGGCGTGCGGTGGTTGCGCGCGGGGAAACGTTGGCGCGCACCTTGCGCGTCGGTGCGGCCGCTGCGTCGTTGAGCTCGGCCAGGGTCATGGCCCGGCGCGGGGGCGGCGGTGACGGTTCGTTGAAGTTGCCGCGCGGGGGGCGGGAGGTACGGCTGCGGCCCTTTGGCCCCTGGCCCATTGCTGCCTTTGATTCGTCGCGATTCAATGCCATGTTAAAAGAGTGCTCCTCGGCGGGTCGACTGCTCCCACAGATAGCGCGTCTCCCCTGGTTGGTTCGCCGGACCGGGCCTTGTGGCCGCGTGTCCCAGCGGAAATCCTTGGATTTGCCTTGACCGGGTGCGCCCACCGTTGCGGGGCGCGGCATCCGTGCAAGACCAACGGCGCTTTTCCAAGCAAGCCGCTTTACGTTGCGGCGACCATATCGCGGTATTCGCTGAAGACCTTCGTATAGGCGGTCTCTTCGCAGCAGATGCATCGCAATCGGGCTTGAAAGCCTGTCGTTGGGTTGAAAGCAGACTGTGGATCCACGAACAACCACTGCAATTGTCTCACATCGACACGCCGAAGCACGCCGCCGAGGGGTTTCGGCGCGGCAAGAGGGCTGCCGCGCTTTGCCCCGCCCCTTGTGCCAACCCCGGCGCGGGGCATGAACGGCACCGCCGGGGGCCACTAGACTTCAGCTAGGGCCGCCGGCGAACACCGGCCCGACCGGGCGCCCACGCCACCTTCCGGGTGGCGGCAAACGGGGAAAACACGAACCGCCACGAGGGAGCACCCCCATGAGTTTGTCCGAAGCAGCAGCACCGCAACGCGAACCGGACGCCGTGCCGCGCATGGCCCGCGCACGGCCCTTTGGCCTGTTCCTGGTGCTCACCGGCGCGGTCGCCTGGGTCGCCTCGGGGATCCTGGTGCTCGAGCGCATCGCCCTGTACAAGGACCCCGACTACGTGACCAGCTGCGACTTCAATCCGTGGGTTTCCTGCGGCACCGTCATGAAGTCGACCCAGGCAGCCCTGCTGGGCTTTCCCAATCCCTTCCTGGGCATCGTGGGCTTTGGCATCGTGATCACCATCGGCATGGCATTGCTCGCCGGGGCGCGCTTCGCGCGCTGGTACTGGGTCGGCGTGCAGGTGGGCGTCACCCTGGCAATGGTCTTCATCGTGTGGCTCTGGTCCCAGGCCCTCTACGAGATCAACGCCCTGTGCCCTTACTGCATGGTCGTCTGGGCGATGATGATCCCGATGTTCCTCTACACCACGGCGCGCAACATCGCCCACGGCGTGCTTCCCGCTCCTTCGACGCTGCGGCGCGTGGCGGGCGAATGGACCTGGGTCGCTGTCATCGTGCTGCTTCTCATCACCGCTGCAACCGTCGTCCTGCGCTTCCCCGGTGCCTTTGTCGGCGCCTAGGACGCACACCGGCGAACACCGAGGGGCCAGGACCCGGCGGCTGGCGGCGGCGGCCTGGGTGCTCCCGGTCGTTGTCGTGGGACTGGCCTCGCGTTTCGGCGGCACCGGCCTGGCCGCAGACCTCGCCGGCGGGGTGCTCTACGCGGTGCTGGTGTACGTACTGCTCACGGTACTGCGCCCACAGGCTGCCCGCTGGTCCAACGCCTCCATCGCCCTGGTTCTCTGCGTACTCATTGAGTTGCTGCAGCTCACCGCAATTCCGGCGGATCTGGCGCGGGTCTTCGGGCCAATCCGGCTGGTGCTGGGCACCGGCTTCGCGCCCCTGGACCTGGTGGCCTACGCAATCGGGGCAGCATTGGCCTTGGGCATCGACATGCTGCTGGGCAGGATCCGGGCCAGGCCGGCGGCCTAGACCCGATCACGACCTGCCGAGGACAAGACGGGAGGGCCCGTCGTTTCCACTCGCGTGGAAACGACGGGCCCTCTTTCGTGCGGCTTGGGGGGTGGTCCGGAGGTTAGGAGAACCAGATGCCGATTTCGCGGGTGGCGGATTCGACCGAGTCCGAACCGTGGACCAGGTTCTGCTGGACCTTCAGGCCCCAGTCGCGGCCCAGGTCGCCGCGGATGGTGCCCGGGGCGGCGGTGGTCGGGTCGGTGGTGCCGGCCAGCGAGCGGAAGCCGGGGATCACGTTGTGGCCCTCGGCGATGACCGCCACCAAGGGGCCGGAGAGCATGAACTCGACCAGCGGCTCGTAGAACGGCTTGCCCACGTGCTCCTCGTAGTGTGCCTCGAGCAGTTCGCGGGTTGCGGCCACCTGCTTGAGCTCGGCGATCACGTAGCCCTTGGCCTCGATGCGGGAAAGGATCTGGCCGGTCAGCTGGCGCTTGACGCCGTCGGGCTTGATGAGGATCAGGGTGCGTTCAATGGCCATGGGTGCGGCTCCTTTTGTCGTGGTGGTGCAAGTTGTCGTCGGTAATGATTCTACGGTTGGGCCGGCTCCGCGCCGGGACCTTCCTGCGGGTGCGCCGCATCCCAGGCGGCCTGCTCGCGGGCGCGGCGGGCCGTCTCCAGGTCCATGGCCCTGCCCTTGGTGACTGCGTACCACCAGGTCAGGGCGAACGCGGCCCCGATGAAGAACATCGAAGTCAGCAGGAACCCGGTAAAGATGAACAGCAGCTGCAGCGCCCAGCCGATGGCGAATCCCAGCGGTTTCTTGAGCAGCGCGCAGGTGAGCAGGCACACCAGCGCGACCGCGGCACCGGCGCCGAGCACCAGTGCCGGTGACCATTCAGCGCGCTTGAGCCCGAAGAGTGTGAGTGCGACGAAGATCGCCAGGAACGCCTCGAGCGTCAGCACGGTGGAGGCGAACATCACACGGGTCGAGCGGGGCTTCTTGGGCTGTCCCGGGCGCCATTCGCGTTGCGCCTTGGTCATTTTCGCCATGTTCCTACTCCCCTCCCAGCAGCATGCGGGCCTCGCCCACCAAGGTGATGGACCCGGTCACCAGCACGCCGCCGCCGAAGTCCTCGCCGGCCTCGGAGCGTCCCACCGCCCATTCCAGGGCGTCGTCCAGGCGCTCGGTGACGAAGAGGTCCTCCTCGTTGAACCCGGCCTCCAGCGCCATTCCCGCCAGTTCCCCGGCGGGGATGGCGCGCGGGGAATTGGACTGGGTGATGCAGATGTCCTCGGTGAGGTCCAGATAGGACTCGCGCAGCTGCGCGAGCATGGCCGGTGCGTCCTTCTCGGCCAGGATCCCGATGACCAGCACCAGCTTGGTGAAGCCGAAGGACTCCTTCACCGCGGCCGCGGAGGCGCGGATGCCGTCGGGGTTGTGCCCGGCGTCCAGCAGCACGGTCGGGGCCTTGCGGATGACTTCCAGGCGCCCGGGGCTGGTGGCGGCACCGAAGCCCTCCATCACCAAATCGTGGTTCAGCGCGGTTTCCCCGCCCCCGATGAATGCCTCCACCGCGGCCAGGGCGACGGCGGCGTTCTGCGCCTGGTGCTCGCCGTGCAGCGGCAGCAGGATGCCCGGGTAGCGCCCGGCCAGGCCCTGGATGTCCAGCTGCTGGCCGCCGACGGCGACCGTGCGGTGCTCGACGCCGAACTCCACGCCCTCGAAGCGGTAGGGCGTTTCGAGTTCGCGGGCCTTCTCCAGCAGCACCTGGGCGGCGGCTGCCGGTTGCGCGGAGGAGACCAGGAAGCCGCCGGGCTTGATGATGCCCGCCTTCTCGGTGGCGATCAGCTCGACGGTGTCGCCCAGCAGGTCGGTGTGGTCAAGTGAGATCGGGGTCACCACGGAGACCTGCCCGTCGCCCACGTTGGTGGCGTCGGTGATGCCGCCCAGGCCCACCTCGATGATCGCCACGTCCACCGGGGTGTCGGCGAAGATCGCGAAGCCCAGGATGGTGACGGCCTCGAAGTACGTCAGCCGGTTTTCGCCCTTGGCGGTGAGCTCGTCGTCGACGATCTGCAGGTAGGGGCGGATCTCGTCCCAGATCCGCACGAAGGTCGCATCGTCCACCGATTCGCCGTCGATCGCGATGCGCTCGGTGACCGAATTAAGGTGCGGGGAGGAGTAGCGCCCGGTGCGCAGGTCGTGGGCGCGCAGCAGGGACTCGATCATCCGCGCCGTGGAGGTCTTCCCGTTGGTGCCGGTGACGTGGATGATCGGGAAGGCCTTGTTCGGCTCCCCCAGGATCTCCATGGCCCGGCGCATGGGCTCCATGCGCGGCTCGATCTTGTTTTCCGGGGCGCGCGCCAAAAGCTCGGCGTACACGCTCTCCACGGAGAACCTGTCAAAGGTGTTGCTCATGTGTTGGGTCCCATTTCGTTCTCGGCGGCTTCGGCCGCGGCCACGGTTTCGACGCTGACCACGGGGGCTTCCCCGTCGGATGCGGTCACCAGGACGAGCCCGAGGCTGAGCGTTTCGCCCTTGATGAGCTCGGCGTTGGCGTGCAGCGCCGCCACGGTGGCGGCGTCGGCGGTGATCTCGGTGCGGATGCGGTCCCCGACCAGCAGGTCGGCGTCCTTGCGGGCGGACTGGATGGCGCGGATCATGTCCCGTGCCGTTCCCTCCGCCGCGAGTTCCGGGGTGACTTGCGTGTCGAGCACCAGGAAGCCGCCGCCGGGCAGCACGGCCGCGGCGATGGAGTTTTCGCCTTCGGAGGCCTCCACGACGGTTTCGAGCGTGTACTCGTGTTCCTCCAGGCCCAGTCCCCCGGCGGTGACGGTTCCGTCGTCGTCCACCGACCAGTCCCCGGACTTGGCGCCCTTGATGGCCACCTGCACGTTCTTGCCCAGGCGCGGGCCCGCGGCGCGCGCGTTGACGACCAGGCGCTGGCTGATGCCGTACTCGGCGGCGTTGGCGTCGGCGGCGTCGATGAGCGTGAGCGAGCGCAGGTTCAGCTCGTCCTTGATGATGCCGGCGAAGGTGCCTTCGAGCGCGGCGGCGCCCGGCACCGCGACGCTCATGCCGGCCAGCGGCAGGCGCACGCGCAGGTTCGCGGCCTTGCGCAGCGAGGAGCCGACCGAGGCGATCTTGCGGGTGGTCTCCATCGCGGCGACCAGATCATCGTTGCGGACGAACAGCTCCGCGTCGGGCCAGTCGGCCAGGTGCACCGAGCGCCCGCCGGTGAGCCCGCGCCAGATTTCCTCGGCCGCCAGCGGCAGCAGCGGGGCCGCGACGCGGGTCAGGGTCTCCAGTGCGGTGTACAGGGTGTCAAAGGCCCGGGTGTCCTCGTCGAAGAAGCGCTGGCGGGACCGGCGCACGTACCAGTTGGTCAGCGTGTCCATGTAGCGACGGATCTGCTCGGCGGCCTCGGAGATGTCGTAGGCATCCAGCGACTTGGTGACCTCGCGGACCAGGTCGCCGGTGGCAGCGAGCATGTACGCATCCAGCGGATCCTCGGAGCTGTGGGCGATCTTCGCCTCGTAGCCCGCGCCGCCGTTGGCCGCGTTGGTGTACAGGGAGAAGAAGTGCCAGACGTTCCACATCGGCAGCAGGACCTGGCGCACGCCCTCGCGGATGCCCTGTTCGGTGACGACCAGGTTGCCGCCGCGCAGGATCGGTGAGGCCATCAGGAACCAGCGCATCGCGTCGGAGCCGTCGCGGTCCAGCACCTCGTTGACGTCCGGGTAGTTCTTCAGCGACTTGGACATCTTCTGCCCGTCGCTGCCCAGCACGATGCCGTGGCTGATCACGTTCTTGTAGGCGGGACGGTCAAAGAGCGCGGTGGAGAGCACGTGCATGGTGTAGAACCAGCCGCGGGTCTGCCCGATGTACTCGACGATGAAGTCCGCCGGGTGGTGGGTGTCGAACCACTCCTTGTTCTCGAACGGGTAGTGCGCCTGGGCGTAGGGCATCGACCCGGAGTCGAACCAGACATCCAGCACGTCTTCCACGCGGCGCAGCGTGCCGTTGTCGGCGCAGCCCTCGTGCTCGCGAACCAGATCGTCGATGAACGGGCGGTGCAAATCAGGCTGCCCCTCGTTGTTCAGCGGCAGGCGCCCGAAGGCCGCCTTGATCTCTTCCAGGGAGCCGTGGACCTCGCTGTGGGTGCACTCGGCGCCGTCGCATTCCCACACCGGGATCGGGGATCCCCAGTAGCGGTTGCGGCTGATCGACCAGTCCCGCGCGTTGGCCAGCCACTTGCCGAACTGGCCGTCCTTCACGTTCTCCGGGATCCAGTTGATCTGCTGGTTCAGCTCCAGCATCCGGTCCTTCACCGCGGTGACCTGGACGTACCAGGAGGAGATGGCGCGGTAGATCAGCGGGGTGCGGCAGCGCCAGCAGTGCGGGTAGGAGTGCACGTAGGAGGCCTGCTTTATCAGGCGCGCGTCGTCCTTGAGCACGTTGGTGATGGCCTTGTTGGCCTCGAACACCTGCACGCCCACGATGCCGGCCAGCGGGCCGGACTTGAACACCGGCAGGAACTTCGCGCCCTCGTCGATGGAGAGGATCACCGGGATGCCGGCGGACTCGCAGATCTTCTGGTCCTCCTCGCCGTAGGCGGGGGCCTGGTGGACGATGCCGGTGCCGTCGGTGGTGGTGACGTAGTCGGCGACCAGCAGCTGCCAGGCGTTGGCCGTGCCCCAGGTCTCCGCGTCGGCGAACGTGTCCCACAGCGGCGCGTACCTGATCCCGGCCAGGTCCTTTCCGGAGTGGCGGGCGGTGATTGCGGCGGCTGCCGCGGCGGCGTCCGCGTAGCCCAGGTCCTTGGCGTACGAGCCGAGCAGGTCCTCGGCCAGCAGGAAGCTGCCGGTTGCCGCCGAGGCCTTCACGCCGTTTTCGCCGGCGGGCACCACGACGTAGACGACGTCGGGGCCCACGGCCAGGGCCATGTTGGTCGGCAGCGTCCAGGGGGTGGTGGTCCAGGCCAGGGCCTGCACTCCGGCGAGATCCCGGGAGATTTCCGTGTCGCCGGCGAGCAGCGGGAAGGAAACGGTGACGGTTTGGTCCTGGCGGTCCTTGTACACGTCGTCGTCCATGCGCAGCTCGTGGTTGGACAGCGGGGTCTCGTCCTTCCAGCAATACGGCAGCACGCGGAAGCCCTTGTAGGTCAGGCCCTTCTCGGAAAGCTGCTTGAAGGCCCAGATGACCGATTCCATGTACTCGACGTTCAGCGTCTTGTAGTCGTTCTCGAAGTCGACCCAGCGTGCCTGGCGGGTGACGTAGTCCTGCCACTCGCCGGCGTACTTCATCACCGAGCTGCGGCAGGCGTCGTTGAACTTGTCGATGCCCATGGCCTCGATCTGCGCCTTGTCGCTCATGCCCAGCTGCTTCATGGCCTCGAGCTCGGCCGGCAGCCCGTGGGTGTCCCAGCCGAAGCGGCGCTCCACGCGCGAGCCGCGCTGCGTCTGGTAGCGGGCGACCAGGTCCTTGACGTACCCGGTGAGCAGGTGCCCATAGTGCGGCAGGCCGTTGGCGAAGGGCGGGCCGTCGTAGAAGACGAACTCGTTGGCCCCGTCGACACCGGCATCGCGGGCGTCGATGGAGGCCTGGAAGGTCTCATCGTTCTTCCAGTAGGAAAGGACCCGTTCCTCGATCTCCGGGAAGCGGGGAGAGGATGGCGTTGTGCCATGCGGGTCGGTCGAAGCCTTGGGGTAGCTGGTCATCTGCGGCAGTCCTGGTGATCGAAGGCGCGTGTGCGCTTAGGCGTTCTCCAACACAGGGACGATGGCGGAGCAATTGGTCACTCCACCTCGCGGTACCACCCCGCTTGCCCGGTTCGCCCCGGGGTGTTCCCGGACCGTTCCTGGCCGCTCGTTGACTGCTGTGACGGGCTTACCCGCTTGGTTCTACCAGGTGTCTCCCCGGCATGCCGGGCGTTCACCGTTCTTCCAAGGACTCGCCGGTGATTGCCGGGTCGACGTCGTAGTGCCACCAGTCTAGCGCGCCCGGGCTCCCGGCGCTCAATCCCTCCGGTTCCGGTCGCCGACCACCGTTATCCACAGATCCGCGCATTGCGCCCCACGGTGCCCCGGCGGGGTCCATGCTGGGACCATGACCAACACGCCAACACTCGTTGCGGAGGTCCTGGACGCCGTCAAGGCGGCGCTGCCGGGCCCGACCGACACCCTGGAAGGCCCGGCGACCGCCGCCGGTGCCCGGGGCGAGGCGTTGCGCGTGCTCGCGGTGCTGGTTCCGGTGCTGCGCCTGGCCCTGGACCAGGCGGCGTCGGGCATCGGTGCGTCCCCGGTCCGGGCCGCCGCCTTCGTGAAGCTCGCCGAGGACTTCTACCGGCAGGCAGGGTACGGCCAGCTGCTGGCCGCATCCTGCGCCGGGGATGCCCAGGTGCACACCATCGCCGAGGAGCCGCTGGCAACGCTCAACGGATTGCTGGCGGACCCCGCCGCCTTCGCCACCGGCCCCGCGCTGCCGGGCGATGTTCCTGCCAAGCCCGGGCGCACGCCGCTGTACCGCGACGACGCCGACTTCCTGGCGGCCCGGCTGAATCTCACGCACTTCCAAGCGCAGCACCGGGTGCAAAGCGCCGAAAACCTGCTGCCGCACACCGGGTTCAACGGCATGGAAGTCCCCGCGAAGTTCCCCCTGCTGGGCCGGGTGCTCACCGATGCCGCCGCCGACCCCAAGGCCGTGGCCACGCTGGCCAAGAAGTTCGAGCACCTGGCCCCGGACCTGGCACCCGGCGGCGACGGGGCGGCCACGGCCCGGCGGCTGGAAGCGGAACTGGCCGAAGCGGCCCGCACCCGCAATGCCCAGGGCACCGCGAAGTTGCTCAAGGACCAGGCCAAACGCCTTGACGCAGATGCCGCAGCCCGTCGCGAAGACATCGAGGAGCTGTTCATCGGCGCGCACTTCCTGGGCCATACGCGCAAGGGCTACGAGTACAAGGTCATCACCACGGCCGAGGGCCACGAACTGCTGGCCACCGCCGCGGACATCCTCAACAGCCCCAAGACCAAGGCCGGCACCGCTCCCGCGCCGACGAAGGAGGCGGGTCCGCCGATCCCCGACTGGGCCGTGGATCCCGGCACACCGCCGGAAGCACGTCCCCTTGCCGGATTCACCGATCTCGGTGTGGCGCCGGAGCTGGACCCGGGGATGGAATTGCGCCCCGGGGAAACCGTCGAACAGGCGCTCACCCGGCAGCGGGCCCGCCGCTTGCACCAGCTCATCCTCGATTCGGTGCGCATCGCCACCAGCCCCCTCGAGCCCGGGTCCGAGAACGGGCGCGTCGGGGAGGGGCAGATGCCGCTGGCACCGAACGTCACCCTGAACGTCACCATCGACCTGAAGACCTTCCTGGGCCAGCTCGAGGCGGCGGGGGTCAGTGACCGCGGCGAAGACATCTCGGCGGCCAGTTGCCGGCGCCTGGCCTGCAACGCGGGGATCACCCCGATCATCCTCAACGGTGACGGGGTTCCGCTGGAACTCGGCCGCAGCCGAAGATACTTCAACCGCGCCCAGCGCCGGGCCATCGCCGTGCGCGACAAGGGATGCATCAACCCTGGGTGCACCATGAGGATCGGCCGATGCGAGGCCCACCACCTCGACGAATGGAACCAAGGGGGGCTGACCAATGTCTCACGAGGCTGTTTGCTCTGCCCGATGTGCCACCAGGCGTACCACAGCGGTAAATTCCGGATCGAGATGATCGACGGGCACCCGCACGTGATCCTGCCCAAATCCCGGGACCCGCTGCAGCTGCCGCGGCGCAATTGGATCTTCCACCCCGCCGCCCAAGCCGAGCGAGCGGCCTGAGCGGCGGCCTGATCCGCCTGCCGTCCGGAGCGGCAGACTGCCCGCGGGCAAGGTGCGCCGGAGGCTAGTCCAAGACGGTGTTTTCGATCTTCCACGCGGTCAGTCGCGGGTACACCCAGAACGAATAGATGCCCAGGGTGATGAGGATCAGCAGGAACCACTTGATCCACAACCCGAAGATTCCCCACCCGGTGCCAACGAACCGCAGCGGCCGGCCCAACAGGAAGGTGTTCTTGGCCCGCCAGCGCTCCACCAACACCACCGCAAACGGGTAGCAGATCCCCAACGTGAAGATGGTGATGGCCATGCCCAGCAATTGCGTGCCGAACCACGTTGCCGCTCCCCCGCGGAAGACGAAGACCTGGGTTCCGGGCGGGAAGTTCCCCAGTGCCGCCCAGCCCTGGGAACGCAAAACCCCGGCCGGGCGGCGTGGGTGTGGCACCGCACGCCCGCCAGGCCGGGGTTTCGTCCGCCTCAGGCGCGGGAGCGGGCCGCTTCGTCAGCCGTACGCGAGACCGCGGCCATTTGCGCGCGCTCGACGACCTTGACGCGTTCGCGCGGCACCGGCCCCTCTCGGGTGGGGGCCGGGGCGGCGGCCGCGCCGAGCGCCTGTTCGTGGGCATCCAATGCCAGCCAGCCTTCCCAGCTGGTGTACTCGACGCCCTTGGAATCCAGCAGGCCGGTCACGGCATCCGGGGCGGGGTTCGTGGCCAGCGGCAACCCGGCGAGGTCGGCCAGCAGGTGGGCGATGGTCTCTGCGGCGTCGCCCTTGGTGTGGCCGATGAGCCCGACCGGGCCGCGCTTGATCCAGCCGGTCGCGTAGAGCCCGGGCACCTGGGTGCCGCTGCCGTCCAGGACCTTGCCGCCGTCGTTGGGGATGGTGCCGGTGCGTCCGTCGTACTCGACGTCCTGCAGCGCGGATCCGAAGTAGCCGACGGCCCGGTAAACGGCCTGCACCGGGTAGTCGACGAGCTCGCCGGTCCCCCGCGCCTGGCCGGTCCCGTCGAGCTCCTGGCGCTCGAACCTGATGCCCTCGACCTTGCCGTCCGCCCCGGCGATCTCAACGGGGGAATGCAGGAAGTGCAGGTGCAGCCTCCGGCTGGCGCGCTCCCCGGCCTCCCCGCGTTCCTCGCGCTCTTCCTGCTCGATGAGCCAGTTGGTGAGGGTGCCTACCATGGTCTTGACCTGGTTGTTGGACTTGATCAGCGCGTCCGAGGCCTCGTCGAACTCGAAGTCCTCGGGGTAGAGCACGATGTCCACGTCGCGGCTGTGGCTCAGCTCGCGCAGCTCCAGCGGGGTGAACTTGACCTGGGCGGGGCCGCGGCGGCCGAAGACGTGCACGTCGGTGACCGGGGAGGCACGCAACCCCTCGTACACGTTGTCCGGGATCTCGGTGACCAAAAGGTCCTCCGCGTGCTTGGAGAGCATCCGGGCGACGTCCAGTGCCACGTTTCCGTTGCCGATGACCGCGATTTCGGTGGCCGCGAGCGGCCATGTGCGCGGCACGTCGGGGTGCCCGTCGAACCAGGAGACGAAGTCCGCGGCCCCGTGCGAGCCCTGTAGTTCGATGCCCGGGATGTTCAGGTCGGCGTCGTTGATGGCGCCGGTGGCGAAGATGACCGCGTCGTAATGCACCCGCAGCTCCTCCAGGTCCAGGTCCGTGCCGTAGTCGACGTTGCCGAAGAAGCGGATGTCCCCGCGGTCAAGCACCTTGTGCAGGGCCTTGACGATGCCCTTGATGCGCGGGTGGTCGGGGGCGACGCCGTAGCGGATGAGCCCGTAGGGTGCCGGGTAGCGGTCGAAGAGGTCGATGGCTACCTCGAAGTCGCGCTCCGCCTTGGTGAGGATGTCGGCGGCATAGACGCCGGCCGGGCCGGCCCCGATGATGGCGACGCGCAGTGGGCGTGCGGCGAAGGCCGCGGGGACGGCGGCCGGCGCGGGCGTGTTCTTCTCGGTCATTGGTTCTCCTAAGTGGCAATGGGGGGCTGGTGTTCTGGGGGGTGTGCGGGAAAGGTCCTAGCCGACGGGCTGCGGTTGGCGGGCGCGAGTCCGGGTGTTGGCGACCGGGGCAAGCCGGCCGGCCGCGTGCGGGCTGATCCGCACCACGTCGCCGATGACGATCACCGCGGGGTTTGCAACCCCGATTCCTTCGGCGGTGGCCGCGATGGAATCCAGCCGGTCGATGGTGATGCGTTGGTCGGGGCACCAGCCGCGCTCGATGATGGCGACGGGTGTGTCGGCGGGCAGCCCGCGGCCCAGCAGGGTCGCGGTGTTGCTGGCCAGCCGGGCCACGCCCATCAGCAGGACCAGGGTGTGGTCGGCGCGGGCCGGCAGCTCGGACAGTTCCTCGTGCCCGGTGGCCATCGAAAATCCGGTGGCCACGCCGCGGTGGGTGACCGGGATCCCGGCGGCGGCCGGCACCGAGATGGCGCTGGTGACACCTGGGACAACGGAAACTTCGACGCCGTTTTCGCGGCAGTGGGCCGCTTCCTCGCCGCCGCGGCCCAGGACGAACGGATCACCGCCCTTGAGCCGCACCACCCGGTTCCCGGCGCGTGCCTCGCGCACCAGCACCGCGTTGATCTCCTGCTGCGAGGCCAGGTGGTCCCCGGGGGCCTTGCCGACCTCGATGATCCGCACCGACGGATCCAGCTCCTCCAGCAGTGCGCGCGGGCCCAGCCGGTCGGCAACCACCACGTCGGCGGCTGCCAGCAGCCGGCGCCCGGCGACGGTGATCAGCCCCGGGTCCCCCGGGCCTCCGCCCACCAGGGACACCGAGCCGGTCCCGGCCCGGCGGCGGCGCAGCGGCAGCAATCCGGTGTCGGCGGCCAGCGCGATGGCGTTGCGCAGCCCGGCGGCGCGGCGCGGGTCCCCGCCGGCGGTCACCGCGACGGTTATCCCTTCCGGGCTCCGCGTGACGGCGGGGGTCCAGGCGCTGGAGGCGACGTGGTCCGAGGCGTTGACGCACCAAGTCCGTTGGGCCTCGGCATCGGCCCCCACCTGTGCGTCGAGCGCCGGGTTCCCGGTGGCGGTGTGGGCGAGCCACATGCCCGCCAGGTCCCCGGTCCGGTAGCCGCGGCGCAGCCAAGCGAGGGTGCCGGCGGCCGCTGCCTCGGCGATCGAATCGGTGGCCTCGGGGGCGATGACGGTGACCCGGGCGCCGGCCTCGAGCAGCTGGTTGACACGGCGTTCGGCCACGGCGCCGGCCCCGACGCAGAGCACGTCCTTGCCGGCCAGGCGCAGGGCCAGCGGGTGGATGGGTGCCTCGCCGGGTGCACTTGTCTGGTTCATCGTCGATGGGTTCATGCTCGGCTCCTCGGGGTGGTTGAAGGTGGCGGGTTGGTTCGGGTGCTTCATCGGGTGGCTCATCGGGCCGGTCATCGCCCGGCTCCGGGAGCCAGGCCCCGGCGGCGCAGCAGGCGGCGCTCCAGCGGGGCGAAGACCAGCAGCTCAACGGCGATGCCGACGGCCAGGATCGCCAGGATCGCGGCGACGACCACGGCCATCTGCGACAGGTCGCGGCCCTGTTGCAGCAGCGAACCCAGGCCGAAGCCGATGGACCCGCCGACGGCGATGATCTCGGCGGCCATCAGCGAGCGCCAGGAAAAGGCCCAGCCCTGCTTGAGCCCGGCCACGTAGCCGGGCAGGGCAGCCGGCAGCACGATCCGCAGCAGCTGTTGGGTGCGACTGGCCCCCAGCACGGTGCCCAGCCGGCGGTATTGCGGCGGGACCGTATCGACGCCCGAGAGGAACCCGTTGACGATCGAGGGGGTGGCGCCCATCAGCACCACGAAGAAGACGGTGGCGTCGGTGAGCCCGAACCAGATGATGGCGGCGGGCACCCAGGCGACACTGGGCAGCACCTGCAGTCCGGAGACCAGCGGGCCCAGGCCGCGGCGCAGAGTCGAGGAGGCCGAGAGCAGCAGCCCCAGCGGCGTCCCGATGGCCAGGGCCAGCAGGAAGCCGAGCACCCCGCGCTGCAGCGAGGTGAACACCGCCTCGGCCAGCCGTCCGTCGGCGGCGAGCTGCCCGGCGGTGCCCAGCACATCGAGCGGGCCGGGGAAGAGGTCGGTGCGCGGGGAGCCGAACCAAGCAGCCAGCTGCCACAGGCTTAGCAGGCCAGCGAGGGTGCCCAGCGGCAGCAGGATCCGGCCGACGGCGGGCCGCGAGGCGGCGGCGGAGTCCTGCAACCTGTCCAGGCCGGCCTCGATTTCGCCGAGGCTGTCGGCGCCGCCCGGACCATCGGCGCCGCCCGGGCCACCGGCGCCGCCCGGACCGTCGATGTCCTCGGGCGGTGCCGGTTCCGCGGCGCGCGCAGCGGCGCGTTCGCGGGCGATGGCAGTGGCGGAAGTGATGCTAGTGGGCATGGTGGCGGATCTCCTCGCGTAGCCTCTGCGTGATGTCGCGGGTCAGGGCGGCCTGCGCGGCCGGATCGGTGCGGACGTGCTCGGGGATCTCCCATTGCGCGGCGACCCGTCCGGGCCGGGAGGAGAGCAGCAGGACCCGCTGGCCCAGCCGCACGGCCTCGCGGACGTTGTGGGTCACGAACACCACTGTGCGCCGGTGGGCGCGCCAGATCCGCTCAAGTTCCTCGTGCAAAAGGTCCCGGGTGATTGCATCGAGCGCGGCGAACGGTTCGTCCATCAGCAGCACCGGGCGGTCCTGCCCCAGCGCGCGGGCCAGCGAGGCGCGCTGGCGCATGCCCCCGGAGAGCTCGTGCGGGCGCTTGGCCCCGGCATCGCCCAGGTGGACCAGCCTCAGCAGCTCCCCCGCGCGTTCCCGGCGCTCGGCGCGCGGCACCCCGCGCAGCTCCAGGGCGAGTTCGATGTTGGCCCGGGCAGTGAGCCAGGGCAGCAGGGCAGCGTCCTGGAACATGAACGCCGCGCCTCCCGCCGGGACGCTCACGGAGCCGGCGGAGGGCGGTTCAAGCCCGGCGATGACGTTCAGCAGCGTGGACTTCCCACACCCCGAGGCACCGAGGATCGCCACGAACTCCCCGTCGGCGATCGTGGTGGTGATCGAGGAGAGCACGGGGGCCGCGCCGTAGTCCTTGGACAGGTTCTCGATGACGATGCTCATGCACCCGCCTCCGTCCCGGTCGATGTTGCGGCACGTGCCCGCGCCAGGTGGGTGCTGTCGATGAGCCCGTCCAGGGACGCCGGTTCGGCGAGGCCCGCTGCGACAGCGTTGCCCAGCAGGCGCGGGTAGGCCCCTGCCAGCGGGTCGGCGGTGAAGCTGAGTTTTCCCAGCGCGCGCTTGATCACGGCGGGAGCCAAAGCGGCGCCGGCGGTCTCGGCGATCCGGGCGTTCAAGGTGGCCAGCACGTCGGTTTCCCTGGCGGTGTTGATCCAGTCAAGGGCGGCCAGGTGGCCTTGCAGCAACGCGTCGACGGTGTCCGGGTGGCGGGTTGCGAAGTCCGGGGACACCGCGAGCACCGTGGTCGGGAACAGCCCCGGCGCACCGGTGTCGGCACCGTCCCACAGTTCGGCCTCGTCGACGAGCACCTTCGCCCCGGCCTCCAGCACCAGCCGGGAGGCCCAGGGTTCGGGCAGCCACGCCCCGTCGATCTTTCCGGCGCGGAACAGTTCGAGGGTCTGGGCGTTGGCCGTCGGGGTGATGCCCACGTCCCCGCCGGCCAGGTCGGTTTCCAGTCCCTGGGTGGCGAGCCAGGTCCGCAGCGCGACGTCCTGGGTGCCTCCCAGCTGCGGGGTGGCCAAGGTCGTGCCGCGCAGCGCCGCGGCGTTGGCCAACGATGCGCGGACCACCAGTTGTGCGCCTCCGGCTGCGGCCCCGGCCAGCACGCGCACCCCCTGCCCGCCGCTGGCGGCGAAGGCGGCGATGGCGGGGTTCGGCCCCAGGTAGGCGGCGTCGATGGCCCCGGCATTCAGCGCCTCGACGGCCGCCGGACCGGCCCCGAACACGCTGGTGGCCAGCTGCGTTCCGGATCCCTCGAGCTGCGCGGCGAAGAACCCCTTGGCGGTGCCCACCAGCGCCGGCGCGTGCGTCAGGTTGGCGAAGAACCCCAGCCGCAGGGCGCCGGCCGGCCCCGCGGGAACGCTGCCGGCCGCCCCGGGCCGCGGCACCGTGGTGGTGGCCGCGGCCCCGACCACCAGCAGGCCCAGCAGCCCGGTGCCGCCGGCGAGCAGCGCCCGCCGTCCTGGCCCGCGGTGCGGACCGGCGGCGGTGTACCGGATGTTCTCCATGGCTGAGGTGTCCTTCTCTGTGGGTGTGGGTTGCGGTTGGCACTGGCCGGCGGCGGGGTTAGCCGGCGGCGGGGCGTTCGCCCACGAGCCCGGCGGCGAGCGTGTTGCCGTCCTGCGGGTCGATGACCAGGAACGCCCCGGTGCGGTGGTGTCGCACGTAGGGCTCAGTGGGCAGTTCGGCAGCCAGCCGCAACGCGACGGAGCCGATGTCGTTCAGTTCCAGCCCGTCGGCGGGAAGGAGCCCGAAGTCCTCCAGGTCAAGCCGTCCCTCGATGGCGGTGACCTTCGCGCGGACCGTCGCGGTCCCGTGCTTGATGAGCACCGTGGCGCCGGGGCGCAGCGGTGCGGGCGCGAGCCAGCACAGCTCGGCGAACAGGTCCGCCGAGGAGTCCGGCAGGGTCCCGGCAGCGGCGATGGTGTCTCCACGGGCGATGTCCAGCTCATCTTTCAGCCGCAGCGCCACCGAGGCCGGTGCGGTGGCGGAGGCCAGGTCCCGTCCGGCGGCGTCGATTCCGATGACGGTCGTTTCCCGGCGAGGCTGCCCCGGGGTGGCGATGGTGACCGGGTCCCCCACGGCGATGGAGCCGGCGGCGATCGCCCCGGCGTAGGCGCGGTAGTCGCGGAAGGCGGCGGCATCCAGCCCCGGGGCCAGCGCGCCCTGCGGCCGGAGCACCAGCTGGACCGGGAAGCGGAAGGCCTCGGCAGCGGTGTCCGCCTCGTCGCGCGTGGGCAGGGTTTCGAGCAGCCCCAGCAGCGTGGGCCCGGTGTACCAGCCGGTGTGCGCCGAGCGTTCAACCACGTTGTCCCCTACCAGGGCGGAGACCGGCAGGGTGTGCGGGGGGCGCAGGCCGAGCCCGGCGGCGACCCGCGCCACGTCGGCGGCGATGTCGGCGAAGCGCTGGCCGTCGTATCCGATCAAGTCGATCTTGTTCACCGCGACGACCACGTTGGGCACGCGCAGCAGGCCGATGACGCCCAGGTGCCGGCGGGTCTGTTCGAGCACTCCCTTGCGGGCGTCGATGAGCACGATCGCGGCGTCGGCGGTGGAGGCCCCGGTGACGGTGTTGCGGGTGTACTGCACGTGTCCGGGGCAGTCGGCCAGCACGAAGGAGCGCTCCCCGGTGCTGAAGTAGCGGTAGGCCACGTCGATGGTGATGCCCTGTTCGCGTTCGGCGCGCAGCCCGTCGGTGAGCAGGGCCAGGTCCAGGGTGCCGTCACCTCCGCCGAAGCCGGTCTCCGCGGAGGTGCGGGCCAGTGCCTCGAGGGTGTCGGCGAGCACCGCCTTGGCGTCGTGCAGCAGCCGGCCAACGAGCGTCGACTTGCCGTCGTCGACGGATCCTGCCGTGGCGAAGCGGAAGAGCCCGCGCCGGCCAAGTGCCGGTGCGAGGGTGTCCAAAGCGGCGGTGTCCAGGGTGCTGGTGTCCAGGTTGGTGGTGCTCATCTTAGAAATACCCGTCCTTCTTGCGGTCTTCCATGGCCGCCTCGGAGATGCGGTCGTCGGCGCGGGTGGCGCCGCGTTCGGTGATGGTGGTGGTGGCCACTTCGGCGATGACCTCCGCGGTGGTGAACGCCTCGGAGAGCACCGCCCCGGTGCAGGACATGTCCCCCACGGTGCGGTAGCGCACGGTGCGCCGCGTCACGGCCACGTCGTCGCCCGGCCGGCTGAATTCCCCGACGGCCCGCCACATGCCCGAGTGCTCGAAGACCTCGCGCTCGTGGGCGTAGTAGAGCGGCGGCAACGCGATGTTCTCGCGTTCGATGTAGCGCCAGATGTCCAGTTCGGTCCAGTTGCTGATCGGGAAGGCCCGCACGTGCGCACCCGGGGTGTGGCGTCCGTTGTACAGGTTCCACAGCTCGGGGCGCTGGTTGCGCGGGTCCCACTGGCCGAACTCGTCGCGCAGCGACAGGATGCGTTCCTTGGCCCGGGCCTTGTCCTCGTCGCGGCGCCCGCCGCCGAAGAGCACGTCGAAGCGGTTGGCGGCTATGGCGTCCAGCAGCGGCGTGGTTTGCAGCGGGTTGCGGGTTCCGTCGGCACGTTCGGTGAGCCGCCCGTCGTCGATGTAGTCCTGCACGCTGGCGACCACCAGGCGCAGGCCCAGCTGCTCCACGGTGCTGTCGCGGAACGCGATGACCTCCTCGAAGTTGTGTCCGGTGTCCACGTGCAGCACCGGGAACGGGACGGCCCCTGGCCAGAAGGCCTTGGTGGCCAGGTGCAGCATCACCACGGAGTCCTTGCCCCCGGAAAAGAGCATCGCGGGACGCTCGAACTCGGCGGCGACCTCGCGCAGGATGTGGATGGATTCGGCCTCAAGGGCGTCGAGCACGTCGATCTCGGGTGCGGTGGCGGTGGCAGGGCGTGGTCGCTCGGGGGCTGCGGTGCGCGCGGTGGTGCTCATCTCTTGCTCCTTCGTCGGTGGGAGGGGTGTGGTGGTGCGTTCGGGACGGGCAGGCGGTGCCGGGCTCACCGGTGGATGCCGCATTCGGTCTTGGCGACCCCTGCCCACCGGCCGGCGCGCGGGTCCTCGCCCTCGGCCACCGGCCGGGTGCAGGGGGCGCATCCGATCGACGGGTAGCCGTTGGACAGCAGCAGGTTCACCGGCACGCTGTTGGCCGCGGCGTGGGAAATCAGCTCGTCGAAGCTCCATCCGGCCAGCGGGTTGACCTTGATCAGCCCGTGGGCCTCGTCCCAGGTGACCAACGGCGTGTTGGTGCGGGTGGGTGCCTCGTCGCGCCGGACCCCTGTGAACCAGAGCCGGTAGCCGGCCAGGGTCCTGGCCAGCGGCTCCATCTTGCGCATCCGGCAGCAGGCGGCAGGGTCGCGCTCGTGCAGCCGGGGCCCGTGCTCGGCGTCCTGCTCTTCCACTGTGCGCACCGGGAGCACGTCGATGATCCGCACGTCCAGCGAAGCTGCAACCTCGTTGCGCGTGGCGTGGGTTTCGGCGAAGTGGTAGCCCGTTTCCAGGAAGAGCACGTCGACACCCGGCAGCGCCTCTGCGACGACCGACGGCAGCACGGCATCGGCCATGGAGCAGGCGACGGCGACCTCTGCGGTGTCGAAATTCCGCTTGACCCAGGCGATGACGTCGGTTGCCGAGGCGTCGAAGCCCAGTTCGGCGGCACCTGACTCGGCAAGGGCACGGTCGGCGGCGAGTTGGTCCACGGTGTGGGTGTCGGTGCTCATACGACGTCCTCGTCCGCGGCACGGTGCGACCACGCAGCGAAGGATTCGCCCATCTCGGAGCCGGCCGAATAATTTTCCAGCACCCGCTCGATGTAGTCGGGCAGCTGATCGGCGGTGACCTTGAGCCCGCGCACGGTGCGTCCCAGGCCGGCCTCTCCCCGTTCGGTGGAGGCCAGTCCCCCGCCCAGGTGGACCTGGAAGCCCGGGGTCTGCCCGCCGTGCCCGTCGGGAAGCAGCTGGCCCTTGAGGCCGATGTCGGCGGTCTGGATGCGGGCGCAGGAGTTGGGGCAGCCGTTCACGTGCAGGCTCAGCGAAGGCGGCAGCCGCACGGCCGACTTCTGCGCGAAACGCTCCTCCAGTTCGGCGACCGCGGCGATGGTGGTGTCCTTGGTGTCAACGATCGCCAGCTTGCAGAATTCGATGCCGGTGCAGGCGATCGCGGAGCGGCGGAAGATGCTCGGCGCCGTGGCCAGGCCCAGCGCATCGAGTTCAGCGGCTGCGGCCCTCACCGATTCGGCGGGGATGTCCAGAGCGAGCAGCTTCTGGTGGGGGGTGGTGCGCAGCCGCGCCGAACCGTGGCGCTCCAGCAGGTCCGCCAACTCCAGCAGCAGCGTCCCGGAGAGCCGGCCGGCCTTGGGACTCGCTCCGATGAAGAAGCGCCCGTCCTTCTGCTCGTGGATGCCCACGTGGTCCCCCGGGGTGGTCGGCTTGTCCGGTGCCTGCCCGTCGGGCAGCGCGTAGCCGAGGTATTCCTCCTCGAGCACCTTGCGGAACTTTTCCGGTCCCCAGTCGGCCATCAGGAACTTCAGCCGCGCCTTGTTGCGCAGCCGCCGGTAGCCGTAGTCGCGGAAGATCGAGACCACGCCCAGCCACACCTCGGCCGCGATTTCGGGGCGCACAAACGCGCCGAGCCGCTCGGCCAGCCGGGCGTTGGTGGACAGGCCTCCGCCGACCCACAGGTCATATCCCGGCCCGTGCTCGGGGTGGTTGACCGCGATGAGGGAGATGTCGTTGATCTCGTGCACCACGTCCTGGGACGGGTGCCCGGAGATGGCGGTCTTGAACTTGCGCGGCAGGTTGGCCAGTTCAGGGTCGCCGATGAAGCGTTCGCGGATCTCGCGGATCACCGGGGTCGGGTCCAGGATCTCGTCCTTCGCGATCCCCGCCACCGGGGAGCCGAGGATGACCCGCGGCACGTCCCCGCAGGCCTCGGTGGTGTCCAGGCCCACGGCCTCCAACCGCCGCCAGATCTCCGGGACGTCCACGACGTCGATCCAGTGCAGCTGGATGTTCTGCCGGTCGGTCACGTCGGCGGTGTCGCGGGCGAAGTCGCGGGAGATCTCCCCGATGGTGCGCAGCTGCGCAGTGGTAACGGTTCCGCCGTCGATCCGGACGCGGAGCATGAAGTAGCGGTCCTCGAGCTCCTGCGGCTCCAGGGTGGCGGTGCGCCCGCCATCGATGCCCGGCTTGCGCTGGGTGTAGAGGCCCCACCAGCGGAAGCGGCCGTGCAAGTCGGTGGGGTCGATGGAATCAAACCCGCCCCGGGCATACACGGTTTCGATGCGCTCGCGCACGTTCAGCCCGTTGTCGTCCGCCTTGAACGCCTCGTTGGCGTTCAGCGGCGTGGTGCCGTCGATCTTCCACTGTCCGTGCGGCTTGGCCGCCGGGCGGGCCGGCCGGGCGGGCCGGGTGCTTGCCTGGGTGTCGGTTGCCTGTGTCATGGCTTCGACACTAGGGCGGGCCGGCGGGGGCCCACCAACGACCTCCTACCCGCAACGTCATGCCGTAACCCGGCGACCTATTCGGTGTCGGCGGGTCCCGCGGAGATGGCTTCAGCGAGTCTTCCGGCGACACATTTCGCGATTGTGACGCCCGGGAGCAACGCCGTTGACACATAGTCGGCGCCGGCTTCGGCCAGTCGGTCGTGGAAGAACCCGGGGGCCAGCAGGAAGGAGGCGACGCCCACCCGCGGCGCCCCCGCGGCCCGTGCCGCGCCCACCGCCTCGGTCACCGACGGCGTGGCGGCGGAGCCGAAGGCGACGGCCACCGGGTGGCCCAGTTCGGCGGCCAGCAGCTCCGCCATCCGCGCAGCCTGCCGCTGTCCTGCCTCGATGCGGGTGCCCGCCGCGGCAAGCACCACGGCGTCCCCGGGTTGGTGCCCGGCCTCGGCCAGCCGGCGGGCCAGCACCGCGGCCAGGCGCGGGTCGGGGCCCACCGGCGCGCTCACGCCCGTGTGCGGGCGCGCGGCCGCCGCATCGGCGATGTCAACGCGGCTGTGGAAGCCCTCGGAGAGCAGCAGGGGCGCCACGATGGCGTCCTCGCCGGGCGGCAGTGCGGCCAGGACCGCCTCGAGCCGGGGTTCCTGCACGTCGACGTAGGCTTCGTGGACGACAGCGTCGATGCCCTGGAGCGCGAGCTCGTCGGCCAAGTCCCCGCGCAGGCCGTTAATGAGCCGACGCCCGTCGGGGTTGTCGGTGCCGTGGGCACAAGCCACGATGTGCAGCCGCCGCGGCCCGGGGCCGCCGGCGGGGCCGATCACGCCTGGCCGCGGATCAGCTTGTGGGCTGCTGCCTGCGCCACCGGGCGGACGACGATCTCGTCGAGGTTCACATGGTGCGGGGCGTTGACGGCATAGGCGACGATGTCGGCGATGTCCTCCGCCAGCAACGGCTTGGCCACCCCGGCGTAGGGCTTTTGGGCCAGCTCGCGGTCCCCGCCCATCCGGCGCAAGGCGAACTCCTCGGTGTGCACCAGGCCCGGCAGCACCTCGATGACGCGCACATTGTGCTCGACTTCCTCCAGGCGCAGCGCCTGGGTCAGCGCGCGCTGGGCGGCCTTGGCGGCGTTGTAGCCGGAGCCGCCCTCGTAACTGACCATTCCGGCGGTCGAGGTCAGGTTGAGCACGGTGCCCTCGCCGTGGGCGCGGAGCATCGGCAGGAACGCGCGGGTGACCTTCATGGTGCCCATGACATTGGTCTGGAGCATGAAGTCCCAGTCCTCGTTCTTCGCCTCGGCCAGGTAGTCGGCGCCGCGGGCGCCGCCGGCGATGTTGATCAGCGTGTCAATGCCGCCGCCGGCCTCCACGGCTTCCAGCAGGCCGGCGACCTGGGCGTCGTTGGTCACGTCGGCGGGAACGGGCACCGCGCCGGTTTCCTCGGCGAGCGCCGCAAGCCGCTCCGCGCGGCGGGCCACGGCGAACACCTTCCATCCGGCGGCAGCGAGGGCGCGGACGGTTGCCTCGCCGATCCCGCTGGAGGCCCCGGTGACGACGGCTGCATGTTGGGTGACTTGATTCTGTGATGACATGAGCAAAGCCTATCCAGCACGGTGGCCCGGCCCCAACAGCGATGTCGCTTCGTGGCACCGGGGGGTGGGGGGACAAACGCCTCAGGCCCCGTCGCCCGGGGCGTCCACGGTCCCCTGTTGGGCCTCGCGCAGGAAGTCCAGGAGCACCACCGCGTGGTTGTGCACGGTGTCGCGGGCGGCGTAGAGCAGCACCACGTCCTCGTGCTTGCGGGCGATCCCCAGCAGGCGGTGGGCACCCTCGGCGGCGGCCCCGGCCTCCAACTCGTGGCGGTAGTGGTCGGTGAACTCGGTGAACCGCTCGGCCTTGCGGCTGAAGGCGACGCGTAGCCCGGTTGAGGGTGCCGCGTCCTTGGCCCAGTCATCGAGCGCCGCCCGCTCCTTGCCCAGCCCGCGGGGCCAGAGCCTGTCCACCAGGACCCGGTAGCCGCCGTCGGCGGGTTCGTAGGCGCGCAACAATCGAAAGTTACCCATGCCAACAGCGTAGGACCGCCGCAGCGCATCTTCCAGCCGTTCAAGACCCGGTCCGTGGCGGCAGGCAGGACCCGTGGGCCGCAATGACGGGACTTCCCCGCCCCGTCCAGACATACTGAAGGCACCGACCCGGCCCACCTGCAGTCCGAGAGGATCCACCCGCCCATGAACAGCCATGTTCCAGCTCCCGTGCCCGCCGCCGAATGGTGGCGCCAGGCCGCCGTCTACCAGATCTACCCGCGCAGTTTTGCCGATGCCACCGGTGACGGCCTGGGCGACCTGCCCGGCGTGACTTCGCGCATGGGCTACCTCGCCGAGCTGGGCATCGACGCCATCTGGCTGTCCCCGTTCTACCCCTCGGCCCTTGCCGACGGCGGGTACGACGTAGACGACTACCGGAACGTCGATGAACGACTGGGCACCTTGGAGGACTTCGACGCCATGATCGCCGCTGCCCATGCGGCAAACATCAAGGTCATCGCCGACGTGGTGCCCAACCACAGCTCCAACCGCCATCAATGGTTCACCGCCGCCCTCGCCTCGGCACCCGGCTCTCCCGAACGCGCCCGCTACCATTTCCGTGACGGGCTGGGCGAGAACGGCGAACTCCCGCCCTCGGACTGGCCATCGCACTTTGGCGGACCCGCCTGGACCCGGATCACCGAAACCACCGGGGAAAACGCCGGGGCGCCCGGCCAGTGGTACCTGCACCTCTTTGCTCCCGAGCAGCCGGACTTGAACTGGGACAACCCGGAGATCCGCGAGGACTTCCACACCACGCTGCGCTTCTGGGCGGACCGCGGCGTGGACGGGTTCCGCGTCGATGTTGCCCACGCCTTGGTCAAGGACATGGCCCATCCGCTGCGCTCCAAGCCCTCGCTGGAGATCCTGGTCGATGACGGCACCGACGTGCTCTTTGACCGCGACGAGGTCCACGAGATCTATGCGGGCTGGCGCTCGGTGCTCAACGAATACGACCCGCCGCGCATTGCGGTGGCGGAGGCATGGGTGCCCTTCACCAACCGGCGCCTGCGCTACGCCCGGCCCACCGGCCTCGGACAGGCCTTCAACTTCGACTTGCTGCAGGCCCCCTTCGCGGCCACGGAGTTCCGCGAGATCGTGGCGCGGTGCCTCGAGGAGGCCGAGGTCTCCGGGGCATCCTCCACCTGGGTGTTCTCCAACCACGACGTGGTGCGCCATGCCTCGCGCTATTCCCTGCCCGACGGCACCGACGCGGCGGCCCAGGACGCGTGGCTGCTCTCCGGCGGCAGGGAACCTGTCGCCGATCCGGCACGCGGGCTCCGCCGGGCCCGGGCCGCAACGCTGTTCATGCTGGGCCTGCCGGGTTCCGCCTACCTCTACCAGGGCGAGGAACTGGGTCTCTTTGAGGCGGCGGACCTGCCCCTTGAGTCCCTGCAGGATCCCACGTGGTTCCGCACCGGGAAGACGCTCAAGGGCCGCGACGGCTGTCGCGTGCCGTTGCCCTGGAACGCGCAGGAGGAGCACCTGGGCTTCGGCGGCCCGCCGTGGCTGCCCCAGCCTGCCTGGTTTGCCGAGCATGCCGTCAGCGCCCAGGACGCGGCGGAGGGCTCCACCCTTCAGTTCTACCGCAGCGCCCTGGCGTGGCGCCGCAAGCTGCAAACCACCGAGTCCCTCCACTGGGTGTCTGCACCCGATGCCGCACTCGCGCACTACCGCCGGCCCAACGGCTGGGAGGTGCTGACCAACTTCGGCACCGCTCCGACGGACCTGCCCGATGGCCTGGACCCGGCCAGGATCGTCGTCACCAGCGGTGCGCTGCCCGTGCTGCCCGGGCTGGTCCCGGGGGAAACCACCCTCTGGTTCGCACCCTGACCCCCCCCGCCCCGGGCGCACTGTTTCGGCCCGCCCCGACGTCGCAGGTGGCGCACACCGCATCGCCGGGGGCGCCGCCCGGTGTGCCTGTGGCGTGCCTGTGGCGTGCCTGTGGCGTGCATCAACCGCGGTCGACTGGGGGTAATGCCCGGGCTCATGGAAGAATGGGCCCATGGCAGAAGACACCTTGGGCACAGACACGCCCGTCATCGTTTCCGTTCCGGACAAGCCCGCTCTTGAGGGCCTGGAGGAACGCCTTGGCGCCCGCTGGCGCGAGCAGGGCACCTACAAATTCAACGCAGAGACCACGCGCGAGCAGGTCTACTCGATCGACACTCCCCCGCCGACGGCCTCGGGCTCGCTGCACGTGGGGCACATGTTCTCCTACACGCAGACCGACGTGCTGGCCCGTTACCAGCGTATGCGCGGCAAGAACGTGTTCTACCCGATGGGCTGGGACGACAACGGCCTGCCCACCGAGCGCCGTGTGCAGAACTACTACGGTGTGCGCTGCGACCCGACGTACGCCCACGTGGAGGGCTACCGTCCCCCGGCGACCCCGGCGAAGAACCAGCGCGACTGGGACGTCGTGAGCCGCAAGAACTTCATCGAACTCTGCGAGGAACTCGCGGTCGAGGATGAGAAGGTCTTCGAGCACCTCTTCTCCACCCTGGGCCTGTCCGTGGACTGGGACCTGACCTACCGCACCATCGATGACGTGTCGCGTTCCGTCTCGCAGCGCGGCTTCCTGGCCAACTTGGCCAAGGGCGACGCCTACATGGCAGAGGCACCCACCCTGTGGGACGTCACCTTCCGCACCGCGGTGGCCCAGGCGGAACTGGAGGACCGGGAAGTGCCCGGCGCCTACTACCGCTACCCGTTCACCGCCGAGGACGGCACCCAGGTCTTCATCGAGACCACCCGTCCCGAGCTGCTGGCTGCCTGCGCCGGCCTGGTGGCAAACCCCGACGACGAGCGCTACAAGCCGCTCTTCGGCAAGACCGTCACCTCCCCGCTTTTCGACGTTCCGGTTACGGTCTTCCCGCACGCACTTGCCAAGATGGACAAGGGCTCGGGCATCGCGATGGTCTGCACCTTCGGCGACCTGAACGACGTGACCTGGTGGCGCGAACTGCAGCTGCCGACCCGGGCCATCATCGGCCGCGACGGCCGCGTCATCGCCGAGACCCCGGAGTGGATCACCACCGAGGCCGGACGTACGGCATACGCCGCGATCGCCGGCAAGACGGTGTTCTCCGCCAAGGAGGGCGTCGTCGAGCTGCTCATCGCCGCCAACCTGCTCGACGGCGAGCCGAAGAAGATCAGCCACCCGGTGAACTTCTTCGAAAAGGGCGACAAGCCCCTTGAAATCGTTTCCTCCCGCCAGTGGTACATCCGCAACGGCGGGCGCGACGAGGAACGCCGCGAGCGCCTCATCAAGCGCGGCGAGCAGATCGAGTTCCACCCAGCCTTCATGCGCTCGCGCTACGAGAACTGGATCTCGGGCCTGAACGGCGACTGGCTGGTCTCCCGCCAGCGCTTCTTCGGCGTGCCGGTGCCGGTCTGGTACCCGCTGGATGCGGCCGGGGAACCCGACTACGAGAACCCGATCCTGCCCACCGACGAAATGCTGCCGGTCGACCCGGCCGCGGACGTGGCACCGGGCTACGAGGAGTCCCAGCGCAACGAAGCCGGCGGCTTCGTGGGTGACGCCGACGTGCTCGACACCTGGGCCACCAGCTCGCTGACCCCGCAGATCGTGGGCCGCTGGTCCCGCGATACGGACTTCTTCAACAAGGTCTTCCCGTTCGACCTGCGCCCGCAGGGCCACGACATCATCCGCACCTGGCTCTTCTCCTCCGCAGTGCGCGCCGATGCGCTGCACGACGTGGCCCCGTGGAAGCACGCGGCGATCTCGGGCTGGATCCTGGATCCGGACCGCAAGAAGATGTCCAAGTCCAAGGGCAACGTGGTGGTCCCCACCGACGTGCTCAACGACTACGGCTCCGACGCCGTTCGCTACTGGGCGGCCAGCGCCAAGCTGGGCGCGGACACCGCGTACGAGATCAACCAGATGAAGATCGGCCGCCGCCTGGCGATCAAGATCCTCAACGCTTCCAAGTTCGTGCTGAACCTGGGCGCCACCGAAGCGAATGTCATCGCCGGCGACGCCTCTGTCATCACCAACGGGCTGGACAAGTCCTTGCTCGCCCGCCTGTCCCAGGTCATCGACGACGCCTCCCGCGCCTTCGATGCCTACGACTACGCACGTGCACTGGACATCACCGAGTCGTTCTTCTGGTCGTTCACCGACGACTACGTGGAGCTGATCAAGGACCGTGCCTACGGTGCCCGCGGCGACGCGGAACAGGCATCGGTGCTTGCCACCCTGGCCACCACGCTGGATTCGGTGCTGCGCCTCTTTGCCCCGTTCCTGCCCTTCGCCACCGAAGAGGTCTGGGGCTGGTGGCGTGCCGGATCCGTCCACCGCGCCCCATGGCCCGGTTCCGCCCATCTGGCCGGCGCCGTCGAAGGCGCCAACACCGCAGTGCTGCCGATCGTCGGCGAGGCTCTCTCGGGCATCCGAAAGGCAAAGTCCGAGGCCAAGGTCAAGCAGCGCACCGAGGTGCTCTCCGGCGTGATTTCCGCGCCCGAGGCCACCCTGGAATTGTTGCGCAGCGGACTGGGCGACCTGTTGGCCGCCGGTAACGCCAAGGACATGACCTTGGTTGCCGCCGACGGGGACCTGACGGTCAGCGACGTGGTGCTGGCACCGGCCGAGGACACCGTCCAGGCCTAAGCTTCCATGTGCCGGGGTCCCGGCAACGAGGGCGCCGTGCCCCACCCCGCGGGGTGGGGCACGGCGCCCTCGTCCTTTCATCCGGGACCGTCCCCTCCTCCGACATCGCACCTGGCGGCAGACAGAGGGGAAGCCCCTTCGGCTGACAAACTAATGTCGGAGGGGCTTCGACTCGGTGTTGGTTCTCGTACAGCGTTGATTTAGAGAACCGAACAAAATCCTCGTTGCGTGGGTCTTGCTGCTTCGCTGCTGCAGCCGAGCTAGAAGAGATTCCAATAGCTCGTCACCGCGAATTCGGTTTTTGTTCAGCATCATTCCGGTAGTGATGCGTATTACTTTTATACGCCCTGCCCCGGAGACCGGCAAGGGACCGGGGCAAACTTTGAGGTTTGCTCCGGTCCCCTGCTGAAAACATTGGCCCTTGGTGCCATTGACAGGATTTTCAGGTCAGTTGGCTTCGACGTCGAACTGCGGGCTCTCGGTGCGGCTGCGCTTGATTTCGAAGAAGTACGGGTACGACGCCAGGCCGACGGCGGCATCGAAGATCTTGCCGGCCTCTTCGCCGGAGGGAACCCGCGTAATGACCGGACCGAAGAATGCGGTGCCGTTTAGCGCCATGACGGGCGTGCCGACGTCCTGGCCGACTCGGGAGATCCCGTCTTCGTGGCTCGACTTCAGTGCCTCGTCAAACTCGGTCCCGGTCGCCGCATCGGCCAATTCCGGTTCCAGCCCGGCCTTGGCCAGTGCGCGGGAAATGACCTCGCTGTAGTCCGCAACCTTTTCGTGGTGCAGCATCTCGCCCATGGCGGTGTAGAGATCGCCGAGCACCGCGTCGCCGTGCTTCTGGGCGGCGGCGATGAGCACGCGGACAGGGCCCCAGCCCTTGGCCACGAAATCGCGGTAATCGTCGCTCAGGCCCTCGCGACCGTCGTTGAGCACCGAAAGCGACATCACATGCCAAGCAACCTCGATGTCACGCACCTTCTCAACCTCGAGGACCCAGCGGGACGTCGCCCAGGCAAAGGGGCAGGCCGGGTCAAACCAAAAATCAACGTGAGTCTTCTCGGACAACGTGCATCTCCTTTAAATCAATGGCAAGGGTTCAAGGTCCGGGACATCGCGTTGGTGCGGAGCCCGGAGTGAACAAGTCAAGTACTAAGCGGACTTTTTGCCGCGTTTGTCGGCGACCTGCGCGGAAATCAGTGACGGATCCGCCCCGTTGAGCACCACGTCGCCGGTGATGACGACCTCGACGACATCGTCGCGGCTCGGCATTTCGAACATGGTGGCGCTGAGGGTTTCCTCCAGGATTGCGCGCAGCCCGCGGGCACCGGTGTCCCGGGCAAGCGCGAGGTCTGCGATGGCTTCCAAGGCGCCCAGCTCAAAGGTCAGCTCAACACCGTCCATGCGGAACATCTTTTGGTATTGCTTGATCAGCGCATTCTTGGGCTCCGACAGGATCTTGATGAGGGACTCCCGGTCCAGCTTTTCCACCGTGCTGATCACCGGCAGCCGGCCGATGAATTCCGGGATGAGGCCGAACTTCAACAAGTCTTCCGGGCGGACGTCGGCATATGACGCAGCCTCGGACTTCAACGCCGACAGCGGTGCGCCGAAGCCGATCCCCTTGCGTCCTGCGCGCGAGGAGATGATCTCCTCGAGACCTGCGAAGGCGCCCGCAACGATGAACAGCACGTTGGTGGTGTCCAGTTGGATGAACTCCTGGTGCGGGTGTTTGCGGCCGCCTTGCGGCGGAACAGCCGCAACGGTGCCCTCGAGGATCTTCAGCAGTGCCTGCTGGACCCCTTCGCCCGAGACGTCCCGGGTGATTGAGGGATTTTCGCTCTTGCGGGAGATCTTATCGATCTCGTCGATGTAGATGATGCCCTGTTCGGCCTTCTTGACGTCATAGTCCGCTGCCTGGATAAGCTTGAGCAGGATGTTTTCGACGTCTTCGCCGACGTATCCGGCCTCGGTGAGCGAGGTGGCATCGGCGACGGCGAAGGGGACGTTTAGCCGGCGGGCCAGCGTCTGGGCCAGGTAGGTCTTGCCGCAGCCGGTGGGCCCGATCAGCAGGATGTTGGACTTGGCCACCTCGACCTCGTCGAGGGAGTTCGAGTCCGAAAGCGCCGCAACGGACTTGGCCGCAGCGCCGCCCTGGATGCGCTTGTAGTGGTTGTAGACGGCCACCGCCAACGAGCGCTTGGCGCCCTCTTGGCCGATGACGTATTCCTGCAGGGAGTCGAAGATTTCCTTCGGCTTGGGCAATTCGAAGTCGACGCCCTCTTCAACCTCGGCGAGCTCTTCCTCGATGATCTCGTTGCAGAGTTCAATGCACTCGGTGCAGATGTAGACGCCATGGCCGGCGATCAGCTTGCGAACCTGCTTCTGGCTCTTGCCACAGAAGGAACACTTGAGCAGATCAGACCCTTCACCCATGCGTGCCATCGATTTGGTCCCCTTATCTGGTACCGGTAAGACCGGCCCGAGAGAACCGGAAATGCTGAACTGCCTTAACTCTATGACAGAGTGCCGACAGAATGGGCGAACGGGCGGCCCGTGGTGCGCTTATTTCGCGCCCCGCAACAGCAGCCCGTTCGCCGTGTCCCGCCTTAGTGGGCGATGCTGCCCTGGGACTTGATCTTGCGCGGGGTCAGGACCTCGTCGATCAATCCGTAAACCTTGGCCTCGGCCGCGGTCATGTAGAGGTCGCGCTCGATGTCGTTGCCGACCTCTTCTGCGGTCTTGTTGCTGTGCCCGGCCAGGGTCGTCTCGAGCCAGGCGCGCATGCGCATGACTTCTTCGGCCTGGATCTGCAGGTCCGACGCGGTGCCGCGTTCGCCGCCGCCCATGGCGGGCTGGTGGATCAGCACCCGTGCGTTGGGAAGCGCCAGGCGCTTGCCCGGGGTGCCGCCGGCAAGCAGCACCGCAGCGGCACTGGCTGCCTGGCCCAGGCACACGGTCTGCACCTCGGGGCGCACGAACTGCATCGTGTCATAGATCGCCGTCATCGCCGTGAACGAGCCGCCGGGCGAGTTGATGTACAGGGTGATGTCGCGCTCGGGGTCCATGGACTCCAGGACGAGCAGCTGGGCCATGACGTCGTCGGCGGAAGCGTCATCGACCTGGGCACCAAGGAAAATGATGCGGTCTTCGAACAGCTTCGCGTACGGGTCCTGGCGCTTGAACCCGTAGGGGGTCCGCTCCTCGAACTGCGGGAGGATGTAGCGTGCCGACGGCATTTCGCCGGAGGTGGCATTCGGGGTGAAATTCATCGTATCTCCTGGGAAATCAGTTAGGTCTGCCGGGTTCCGTCGCGTTACTTCGCGACCCCGCCGCCACCGGAGACGATGCCGGAGGACTGGGCGATGTGGTCAAAGAAGCCGTATTCGAGGCCGTCTGTGGCGGTGAACCACTTGTCGCGCTCGTTGTCCTTCAGGATGGTGTCCACGGTCTGGCCGGTCTGAGCAGCGGTCAGCTCGCTCATGATCTTCTTCATGTGAAGGATCAGCTCGGCCTGGATGCGGATGTCCGAGGCGGTGCCGCCAATGCCGCCGGACGGCTGGTGCATCAGGATGCGGGCATTCGGGGTGGCGTAGCGCTTGCCCGGGGTGCCCGAGGACAGCAGGAACTGGCCCATGGAAGCTGCCAGGCCGGTGGCCACGGTGACGACATCGTTGGGGATGTACTGCATGGTGTCGTAGATCGCCATGCCCGCGGTGATGGAACCACCCGGGGAGTTGATGTACAGGTAGATGTCCTTCTCCGGGTCTTCCGCGGAGAGCAGGAGCAACTGCGAGCAGATCGCATTGGCGTTGTCGTCTCGGACTTCCGAGCCGAGCCAGATGATCCGCTCCTTGAGGAGTCGATTGTAGATGTAGTCCTCGCGATTGGCCGGATCTACCGAAGCCATCGTGGGAGTGCGGGAGTCACTGGACATGTTCTGATACCTCTCCGTGATGCCGTGCCCCGATGTTCTGTCCGTCGGGCCACTGGCTCTTTACTTCCTTGAACATTACTGCCTTGGCCAGCGACTTTGGCGGCGCAGGGGCAGCTGTTCGCTGTCGGCGCATGGTGCGCGGGGCAGCCATCGCCGTGGGCTTAAAAGAGGGGTTAAAAGCAGGCGCGGAGCCACCTTTTGCAGGTGGCTCCGCGCCTGGGAATCCAATGCCGCGTCAGCGGCGCCGCGCTACTTGGCGGATGCTGCCGATGCCGAGGAGGCGGAGGAAGCCGAGGAGGCCGACGATGCGGAGCCCTCTTCTTCTTCGCCTGCCGGGCGCACGAAGTCGCTCAGGTCAACGACGCTGCCGTTGCTGTCGGTGACAACAGCCAGCTCCAGGACCTTGGCAAGGGCCTTGCGGCGGCGGACTTCGCCAACCAGCATCGGGACCTGGCCGGCGCCGTCGAGCATCTGGGCGAACTGGTTCGGGTCCATGCCGTACTGGCCGGCGGTCTGGACGATGTAGTCGATCAGTTCGGACTGGGCAACGCCAATCTTCTCTGCTTCGGCGACGGCGTCGAGCACGATCTCGTTCTTGAAGGCCTTGGCGGTGTTCTCGCGAACCTCGGTGCGGTGCTCTTCGGTGTCGTGCTCTTCACCCTCGTTGTGGGCGCCCTGCTCGAAGTGCTGCTCGACCTGCTCGGTGATGACGGATTCCGGAACCGGAACCTCGACGAGCTCCATGAGCTTGTCCAGGACGAGGTCGCGGGCAGCAACCCCCTGGTCCATGACCTTGGACTCGGCGGCATCCTTGGCGAGGGACTCGCGCAGCTCGGCCATGGTGTCGAATTCGGAAGCCAGCTGGGCAAAGTCGTCGTTGGCCTCGGGAAGCTCGCGCTCCTTGACGGCGGTGACGGTGACCTTGACCTGTGCGTCGGCACCTGCGTGCTCGCCACCGGCCAGCTTGGTGACGAACGTGGCGTCTTCGCCTGCGGACAGGCCGGTGACTGCCTCGTCCATGCCCTCGAGCATGGTGCCGGAGCCAACCTGGTAGGACAGGCCGGTGGCCGAGTCGACCTCTTCGCCCTCGACCGATGCGGTCAAGTCAAGGGTGATGAAGTCCTGGTCGGCTGCCGGGCGCTCGATGGTCTTGAGCGTGCCGAAGCGGCCGCGCAGGTCATCCAGTGCCTTCTCGATGTCGGCGTCACCGGCTTCGGCGGCTTCAACGGTGACTTCCAGGCCCTTGTAGTCCGGCAGTTCGATGCTCGGACGGATGTCGATCTCGACCTGGAAGGCCAGCTGGCCTTCGCCTGCAACCTCTGCGGAGGGCTGCTCGGTGATTTCGACCTCGGGGCGCGAGAGCGGAACGATTTCGTTCTCGGTGACGGCCTGCTGGTAGTAGGTGTTCATGCCTTCGTTGATGGCAGTTTCCAGGACGTAGCCACGGCCAACGCGCTGATCAATCAAGCGGGACGGGACTTTTCCGGCGCGGAAGCCGGGAACCTGGATCTGCTTGGCGATGGTCTTGTAGGCCTCAGCAATGCGCGGCTTCAGTTCATCGTAGGGAACTTCAACGGTGAGCTTGACCCGGGTGGGGGTGAGGGTTTCGACGGCGCTCTTCACAGCGGTGTACTCCTGGTGTGTGATGTTTGGTCTGAGCTGGACTTCAACCCCGTAACGGTAACCGTTACGGGGTTGAAGGTACAGAGTCGGGGTGACAGGATTCGAACCTGCGACCTCACGCTCCCAAAGCGCGCGCTCTAGCCAAGCTGAGCTACACCCCGATAAGTGCTGAAACAGTCTATGCAAAATAAACAAGTTTTCACTAATCGGCCCGTCAACCAGAAGTTTGGATTTCGTCGACGGCGCGGAACAACCATACAAGCAAACGCGGGAAAACAAAATTCGTGCTTTCGCATGGGGAAAAGCCCCGGATCGCCACAGTTTTCGGGGGTCACGATGCCTGGGCGGGAAACCAAAAAACCTACGTGTCGCCGCCCCGCCGGGCGAAAAGGGACCGACGTCACAATTCGGCACTGGGGGCGGGACCCCATTGCTCGGGGAAAGAAAAAGAGCGACCTGGTTCCCGGGGAACCAAATCACTCTTTATTGGAGGGGATGACGGGAATCGAACCCGCATCATCAGTTTGGAAGACTGAGGCTTTACCACTAAGCTACATCCCCGCATTTGCCCACCTCGTCGGTGGCAACGGATAAAACCTTAGCACCACCATTCCACGCTGCGCAAATCAGGGTCCGAAACTGCACAGATCCTTGTCAATCCGCTTGTTCGCGAATCGGACGGGGCCATGTCCGCCGAGCCGTTCAGTTCCGGGACCGTGCCGGCGGCTGGCAGCCCGGGCACCAGTAGAGCTTGCGTGCCGCGACCTCGGCCAGCGAAATGGTGGCGCTGCAGATGCGGCACCCGCGTCCCTGCCGCTGGTAGGTGTAGTAGGCGTTCTCCGGCCACAGCGGTCCGGACTCGTCGCGGTGTTCGGCCCGGGTGGTGATGATTTTTCCGTCGCGGACCCCATCGCCCATGATCGAGACGATGTCGTCCCACAGGATCCCGGCCTTTCGTGAGGACAGCTCGTTGCCGGGCAGGAACGGGTCGATCCGGGTGCGAAAGAGTGTTTCGGCGCGGTAGATGTTGCCCACCCCCGCCAGCACGCCTTGGTCCATCAGGGTGGTTCCGATCGGGGTTCTCTTGCGTGCCAGGCGCGCCACGAAGTCCTTGCGCGCCGCACGCGCAGCGGCTTCGTTCGCCTCCGTGGAGCCCCTGCCCTTGGCCAGGTTGAATTCGCCGGCGGCGGCCACCAGAGGGTCGGGCCCAAGTTTGGCACGCACCGCCAGCACCTGTTCCCGGGTGAGCACCTCGCAGGCGCTGGGCCCGCGCAGGTCCGCCCAGCCGTGCTCGGACACCAGACGAGCGCGCACCTGGCCCACCGGCTCGGGCGGGCCGGCATAGGGGCCCGCCTCTTCGTCGGGCCCCTGCTCGCTCTCCCCCACCTTGCGCGGGGCACCGATCGAGGAGGCGCCGGAGAAGTGTTCGTCCCCGCCAAAACTCCAGGCGCCATAGAGTCCCAGGTGCACCCGCAGCACCAGGTCGTTTTCGAAACCCAGGAAAAGCTGCTTGCCGTGCGCGTGGGAGGAGATGAGTCGTTGGGCGTCGATCAACCTGGCCGCTGGTGCGAAGCGGCCCTGCGGGGAGGAGACGGCAAGGACTTGCCCGCCAAAGACGTCGTCAAATTGGCGGGCGAGTCGGTGTACGGAGTGGCCTTCGGGCATGGTGGTGTGCCGTGGCGACGTTAGGCCACGACCTCGCCGGTGGTTTCGTAGGTGGCGATCTTGCCGATGCGGCGAATGTGGCGCTCGACATTGGAAAACGGCTCGGACAAGAAGGCCTCGATGATGCCGGTGGCTTCCACCAACGAGTGCTGGCGACCGCCGACCGCCACGACGTTGGCGTCGTTGTGTTCGCGGGCCAGGCGCGCAGTGTCGAGGTTCCAGGCCAGTGCGGCGCGGATGCCCACGACCTTGTTGGCGGCGATCTGCTCTCCGTTGCCCGAGCCGCCCAACACGATGCCCAGCGAGTCCAGGCCGGCGGCCCGGTCGGCAACAACGGCAAGGGCAGCATTGATGCAGAAGGAGGGGTAGTCGTCCTCGGCGTCGTATGCGGTGGGACCGTGGTCGACCATCTCGTAGCCCTTGGCGCGGAGGTGTTCGATGAGGTGGGCGCTGAGCTCGAGGCCTGCGTGGTCGGTGGCAATGTGAACGCGCATGTGTTGTGTCCTTAGACCGTGGAGGGGGAAGATGCAGGCACAAGCCTAGCCCCGGGTGCAGCATGGCACTAAGTCTATGACCCGCCGGTCGCCGGCGATCCACCACGATGACGAAGCCGAAACCCGCAAGGCGAGCGAGTGCGGGGGTGCGGCCGCTAGATGAAGTGCGGCCCCCGCCCGCCCAACCGAAGCAGGCCGGAGACCATCGAGCGCGCGGTCAGGACGCTGGTGGCGGGGTTGGCCGGGTCCGGGAAATTCTCGATCGCGAACCTGTAATTCCCGCCGTGCCCGCGCATCTCGATCACATGGCTGGTCAGCGTCGCGCCCGGATCGGCAACGATGTCAACGCGGACCAGGCCCATGTCCCCGGCCGCCAGCCCCAGCGCCGCCGCAACGTTGATGTTGGAGGGAAAATGCCGGACGGCATCGGCCACGGAACCGCCAAAGACGTGGCGGGGCACGCCCGCGGCCCCCGCCGCGGCAATCGATTCCCGCAGTTCATCCGCCAGTCCCGGGTGCAACAGTGCCGCCGGCGCCTTGCGCGTGCCCAGGGCGATGCGCTCGATGGTCCCCGCCGAGGCACGGATGAGGTCCAGCCCGCCGATGGCGCCGGTGGACAGGTGGCAGCGTCCGGGCCCTTCGTCCAGTAACGTGGCGCGCAGCCTGTCATCGACGAGCGCCCCCAGGGAGGCGACGAGCAGGTCGGTGCCCGCCCCGAGAATCCCGGGGCCATAGGTGCGCACCGCCGCCGGGGAGGCGCATTCAACAATGACATCGGCCCGTTCCGTGGCGCTTTCCAGATCCATCACCGAAACCCCGTGCCCATCAGGACCAGCCACGCGGGTCGCTCCGGCCCGGCCCTCCAGCGCGGCCCGGTCAAGCACCCCGAGCACCCGCACGTCCTGCGCATGCGGCGCCAGCATCCGGTGGACAGCCCGGCCGATTGCGCCATATCCCAGAAGAACCACATCAATTCCCATGTCATCCATCAAACCAGTCCCGCGCCACTTGCGGCACCGTGGGGTGTTGGTGAGACAATAGGCACACTGTTCAAGGCTTGTTTCACACTCCGGTGCCGCCCCGCAATCCACACCGCCGCGGCGCCACGCCGGGTGGCAGGCCCGAAACACCAAGATTTTCGCCACCGGCAACCATCGAAAGGCGCGTCAGCGACCATGCCAGGAATGAACCTCACCCGCGAAGAGGCCCGCACCAGGGCCGCATTGATCACCGTCCACTCCTACGACGTCGAGCTGGACCTGACCGGGTCGGACACGGTCTTCTCCTCGCGCACCACCGTCCGCTTCTCCGCCGCCGAGGGCGCGGAATCCTTCATCGACGCCGTCACCGATGCCGTCCGCTCGGTGAACCTCAACGGCACCGAGCTGGACCCGGCCGAGGTCTCCGACGGCGTGCGCATCGCCCTGCCGGGCCTCGCCGCGGAGAACACCCTGGTCATCGACGCCGATGCGCTCTACATGAACACCGGCGAGGGGCTGCACCGGTTCGTGGACCCGGTGGATGACGAGGTGTACCTCTACTCGCAGTTCGAGGTGCCCGATTCCCGGCGCATGTTCGCGGTCTTCGAGCAGCCCGACCTGAAGGCCACCTTCGCGTTCACGATCACCGCACCCGCGCACTGGGACGTCATCTCCAACGCCGCCACCCCGGTGCCGGTCGACGCCCGCGACGGCGCCAGGACGTGGGCCTTCGCGCCGACGGCCCGCATCTCCTCGTACATCACGGCGCTCATCGCCGGCCCGTACCAATGCGTCCGCTCCGAGCTGACCAGCAGCGACGGACGGGTGATCCCGCTGGGCGTCTTCGCCCGCGCCTCGCTCATGGAGCACCTGGACGCGGAGAACATCTTCACGCTCACCCGCCAGGGCTTCGAGTTTTTCGAGAAGCAGTTCGGCACCCCGTACCCGTTCGAAAAGTACGACCAGCTCTTCGTGCCGGAGTTCAACGCCGGGGCCATGGAAAACGCCGGGGCGGTGACGTTCCTGGAGTCCTATGTGTTCAGGTCCCGTCCCACCGATGCCATGGTCGAACGCCGTGCCATCACGGTGCTGCATGAACTGGCCCACATGTGGTTCGGCGACCTGGTGACCATGCGCTGGTGGAACGACCTCTGGCTCAACGAGTCCTTCGCCGAGTTCATGTCGACGCTCGCCGCCGCGCAGAACACCGAGTTCACCTCCTCGTGGACCACCTTCAACATCCTGGAGAAGAACTGGGCCTACCGCCAGGACCAGCTGCCCTCAACCCACCCGATCGTCGCCGAGATCCGCGACCTCGAGGACGTGCAGGTCAACTTCGACGGGATCACCTACGCCAAGGGCGCCTCGGTGCTGCGCCAACTGGTCGCCTGGGTCGGCCAGGAGGAATTCATGGCCGGGGTGCGCAGCTACTTCGCCAAGCACGCCTGGTCCAACACCGAGCTGCCGGACTTGATGCGCGAGCTTGAGGCCTCTTCCGGCCGCGACCTGTCAGAGTGGTCGAAGCTGTGGCTGGAAACCGCCGGCGTCAACACGCTGCGCGCGGTGATCTCCACCGACGATGCGGGACTGATCACCGATTTCTCCATCACCCAGACCGCAGTCGCCGAACACCCGGTGATCCGCCCGCACCGCCTGGCCGTGGGCTTCTACGACCTGGACGCCGCCGGGTCGCTCATCCGCGTGCACCGCGAGGAACTCGACGTGGCCGGCCCCACCACTGCCGTCCCGGCCTTGGTGGGGCGCAAGCGACCGGCGCTGGTGCTGGTCAATGACGACGACCTGGCCTATGCCAAGATCCGGCTGGACGGGCAGTCGCTGGCCACCGCCACCGCACACCTGAAGGACTTCGAACAATCACTGCCGCGCACCTTGGTCTGGGGCGCTGCCTGGGACGCGGTCCGCGACGCCGAGACCCCTGCCCGCGCCTATCTGGAGCTGGTGCTGGGCAACATCGGGCACGAAACCGATTCCACCGTCATCATGGTGCTGCTGCGCCAGCTGAATACAGCCCTTGACTACTACGTCGACCGCATGGGAGCCCCGGCGGCGCGCCTTGCCGCCGCCGACCGGCTCTGGGAGCTGGCACGGGCGGCGGAAGCAGGCTCCGACGCACAGCTGCAATTTGTCGGCGCCTTCGCCCACCTGGCGCACACCGGCCCACAGCTCGACGCCGTGGCCGCGCTGCTCTCGGGCGAGCTTGTGCTGGAGGGGCTGGAGGTGGATGCGGAGATGCGCTGGGACCTGCTGACCTCCCTGTCCGCCGGCGGTCGCGCCGACGCCGGGGCCATCGCGGCGGAGCTGGAACGCGATGCCACCTCCACCGGGCAGCTGTCCGCCCACACGGCGCGGGCCGCCATGCCCACCCCCGAGGCCAAGCGTGCGGCCTGGGATGCGGTGATCGGCGGAAAGCTCTCTAACCTCGAACAGCGCGCCGCCATCACCGGCTTCAACCACGTGCACGATCCCGCCCTGATCGCCGGCTACGTCGAGGAGTACTTCGACGTAGCCGGCACGGTGTGGGAAACGAAGAGTTACGAGATTGCCCAGCAGATCGTCACCGGGCTCTACCCTGCGGCGCAAACCACCCCGGAAACGCTGGCCAAGACCGACGCGTTCCTGCATTCGCTGGGCGAGGACTCCCCCGCCCTGCGACGGCTGGTCATCGAAAGCCGCGATGCGGTGGTCCGCGCGCTTGCAGCCCAGGCGGCCGACGCCTAGCGCCACCGAGGCCGCGGAAACTCGGGTGGATGCCGGTGCGTCATGTGCACCGGCATCCCCCGCCTGCGGCGAGAATGGAGTCATGAACCTGGCCCTGCACAACTATCGCGTTGACATTTCCTGGACCGGCAACCGCGGCCAAGGGACCTCCGGGTACCGCAGCTACGGACGCGACCACGTCATCCGCGCCGCCGGCCTGCCCGACCTGCCCGGCACCGCCGACCCGACCTTCCACGGGGACAAGGACCGCTGGAACCCGGAGCAGCTGCTGCTTGCCGCCCTGTCCCAGTGCCACATGCTTTCCTATCTGCACGTGGCGGTGAAGCACTCCGTGGTGGTGACCGGCTACACCGACGCTGCCGCCGGGGTGCTGCGGCTGAACCGCGACGGCAGCGGGGAGTTCCTCGAGGCGACCCTCGCCCCGCGCGTGGCACTGCAGGACGAATCCCAGCGCGAACTTGCCGACTCGCTTCATGCGGCGGCCAACGCCGTCTGCTTCATCGCCCGCAGCGTGAATTTCCCGGTGCACCACGCCCCGGTGCCCCCGGGCGCCTGAACCATGGACGGGAGGCAGGCGCATTCGGCCCTTGACCTGCTCACCGCCAGGCTGCTGCCGCATATCGTGGACGGCAAGGCAACGGCGGCACAGGCCTACATGAAGACCACGCAGCCCTTCCTGGGCGTTCCGGTCCCCGAGGTGCGCCGCATCGCGCGCGACTTCGCCCGGGAGACGGGTGCCGCAAGTGCCGCGGACCGCCTGGCACTTGCCACCGAGCTCTTCTCCGAGGCCACGCACCGGGAACACTGGTACGCCGCCCAGGAGATCTGCGCCGCCGCATCCTGCCGAGGGCGCCTGGAATTCCTGCCGCTGTATGAGCGGATGGTCACCGAGGGCGCCTGGTGGGACATCGTCGACGGTTGTTCGCGGCGCTACGGGGAGCTGCTGCGCGCCCATCCGGAAACCATCGGCCCGATGATGCGCGAGTGGTCCCGGGACGCCAATGGGTGGAAGCGCCGCCAATCCATGATCTGCCAGCTGCACCTGGGTGAACACACCGACACCGACCTGCTCGATGACGCCCTGGCAGCCAACCTGGACGACACGTGGTTCTTCATTCGCAAGGCACTGGGCTGGGCGCTGCGGCAATACGGCAAGACCGACCCCGCCTGGGTAAGGTCCTGGGTCGACGCACACCGGGCCCGGATGAGCCCGCTGTCCATCCGCGAGGCGCTCAAGCACCTGGGCGAAACGCCGTAGCCTGCCCGTGGCCCGTCGGCGGCGTTCTCACGCCCTGCGCGAAAGCCCGGCGGACGGCACCGCTTCCACGGGATAATGGGCGTTGAAGGGTCCCGGGCCTCAGCCGGGAACTGAAAGGACACCACCGCCGTGAACGCGAACCACCCGGAACAAGATTCCACCCCCAAGCCGGTCCTGTTGCCGGCCGGCCAGAGCCTCGGCAAGCCCGTGGCGCAATTGCGCCCGGTGGGCGCCTCGCTCAGTGCCAGCCTGCCCGAGGGCCGCCTGACGCCAAACGACGACCACGACCCAAGCCAGTACGAGGGCACCTTCTACGCCCAGGTCGGCGGCCGGGAGACGTTCCGCAAGCTGGCGGAGAAGTTCTATGAATCGGTCGGCGAGGACGCGGAATTCCGTGCCATGTACCCGGAGACCGACCTGCGCCCGGCGACCATGCGCCTGCAATTGTTCCTGGAGCAGTACTGGGGCGGCCCCACGACCTATTCCGAGCGCCGTGGCCACCCGCGCCTGCGCATGCGGCACGTGCCGTACACCATCAATTCGCACAACCGCGACGTCTGGCTGCACCACATGCGCATCGCCGTGGATTCCCTTCAGCTGCCGCCGTTGCAGGCAGACACGCTCTGGGACTACTTCGACCGTGCTGCGCATTCGCTGATGAACGCGCCTGACGAGGCGCCGGGGTGCCCGGCCGGCGCCCAGTCCACCTAGCCCAGGACGCCGCCCTGGCGTGCCACCACGTGCCCGCCGCCGCTGCTCAGGCGCAGCCACTGCCCGGAGGCAAAGAGCGTGGAGGTGGCCCCCGCACGCAGGAACCCCAGCGCATGCGCGCCGAAGGCCATGCCCAGCGGCATCGGCGTCTGGACACCCTGAACGGGTGAGGACCAGATGCGGGCGCGCACGGTCTTGAGCACCGGCTTGCCGGCATTCTCCGGCAGGGCCTGGGCCACCACGCCGATCCCCCGCATCGCCTCGACCAGCAGCGCATCGTCCTCGAGCGTCTCTCGCTGTTCCCAGCCGCCGCGTGGAACCTGCTGGCCCGCCCACGATGCCTGGACCTCCGCGGGGGGAATCGACATCTCCAGCGAGGTCCCGCCCATGCGGGCCAGCCGGTCGGTCAACGCGGAGATGGCAAAGACCCCGCCGGCCTCGGCGGGGCGTCCCAGGCGCACCGCGCGCATCCCCAGCACGGTGGGTACCGAGTCCCCCAGGAACTCGGGATAGAGCACCGGGACGTAGAGCGCCAACGCGCTGCCGGCGGCCTGGATCAGCACCGCTCCGTCCTCGATCGAGCGTGCGCGGGAGAAAAACGTAGCCAGGTCCGCGACGGTTTCCTGGTCCTCGAGTACAACGGTTTCACTTGCCATGCCTTCATACTTTCATGTCCCGCACCGCTGGACTCAATGCCGTTGCCCGCGCCGACGCATGCCGGAACACGGCAGCTGCCTCCCGCCGGAGGTTACGGCGAACCCGCCGCGGGGGCGATAGTGTCTTAGCAGATCAATATTCCTGGCCCTTAGGAGCAGACACGTGAGCACCAACGACACCACGACGCAGAAGCTGATTGAGCTGCTGGAGCTCAGCGGGGACCCCGAGGCCCGCACCGACGAGGACATCTTCGTGGGCCACACCCCGCCACAGGCGCGCAACAGGGTCTTTGGGGGCCAGGTGCTGGGGCAATCGGTCATGGCCGCGTCCAAGACCATCGCCGGGGACCGCCCGATCCATTCCATGCACGGTTACTTCCTGCGCGCCGGGGATGCTGCCCTGCCCATCACCTTCGGGGTGCAGCGGCTGCGTGACGGCAGGTCGTTCTCCGCCCGCCGGGTGCACGCGTACCAAAACGGCGTGCCGATCCTGTCGATGATCGCATCCTTCCAGACCCCCTCGGAGGGGCTCGACCACCAGGACACCATGCCCGAAGGCATCCCGGATCCCGATTCGCTGCCCACCACCGCCGAGCTCATCGGAGACCTCGACCATCCGGTCGCGCAGGAGTACGCGTTCAACCGGCCCTTCGACATCCGATACATCAGCGAACCGCTGTACTTCAAGGGACCGCGGGACCGACGGGCGGTGAACGCCGTCTGGATGAAGACGACGGCCCCGATGCCCGACGACGATGCCATGCACCGCGCCGCGCTCGCCTATGCCAGCGACTACACGCTGCTGGAACCGGTGCTGCGCCGCCACGGACTGACCTGGATCGCCCCGGGCATGTCGGTGGCGAGCCTGGACCACGCCATGTGGTGGCACCGCCCGTTCCGCGTGGATCAGTGGCTGCTCTATGTGCAGGAATCCCCCAGCGCCTCCGGTGCCCGCGGACTGGCCACGGGCAGGATCTTCAACCGCGAGGGCCAGCTGGTGGCCACCGTCGCCCAAGAGGGCATGGTGCGCATTCCGGAGGAAGGCTAGCGACGCGGCTACACCAAGAAGGGGCAGGCGGTGCGGATGAATTTTCATCCGCACCGCCTGCCCCTCTTTGCGGGCCGGGTCCCGGGATACCCCGGGCCGAAGCCCTGGCGACTGCTAGTCGCGGGTCAGTCGACGGTGCGTGACGCGGTGCGGCTTGGCAGCTTCCGGACCCAGGCGTTCGACCTTGTTTGCCTCGTAAGACTCGAAGTTGCCCTCGAACCAGTACCAGTTGGACGGGTTCTCGTCGGTGCCCTCGTAGGACAGAATGTGGGTGGCCACACGGTCCAGGAACCAACGGTCGTGTGACACGACCACTGCGCAACCCGGGAATTCGAGCAACGCGTTTTCCAGCGAGCCGAGGGTTTCGACGTCGAGGTCGTTGGTCGGTTCGTCAAGGAGCAACAGGTTGCCGCCCTGCTTGAGGGTCAGTGCGAGGTTCAGGCGGTTGCGCTCACCACCGGAGAGCACACCTGCCTTCTTCTGCTGATCCGGACCCTTGAAGCCGAAGGCCGAAACGTAGGCACGCGAGGGAACCTCGACCTGGCCGACCTGAATGTAGTCGTTTCCCTCGGAAACCACTTCCCACAGCGACTTTTCCGGGTCGATGCCGCCACGGTTCTGGTCAACGTAGGAGATCTTGACGGTGTCGCCGACCTTGAGTTCACCGGAGTCGATCGGTTCCATGCCCACGATGGTCTTGAACAGGGTGGACTTGCCCACGCCGTTGGGGCCGATGACACCCACGATGCCGTTGCGCGGCAACGAGAAAGTAAGGTTGTCGATCAACACACGGTCGTCGAAGCCCTTCTTCAGGTTATTGGCCTCGATGACAACCGAGCCCAATCGTGGGCCCGCCGGGATCTGAATCTCCTCGAAGTCGAGCTTTCGAGTGCGTTCGGCTTCCGAAGCCATTTCCTCGTACCTAGCCAGACGGGCCTTCGACTTGGTCTGGCGGCCCTTGGCATTGGAGCGAACCCATTCGAGTTCCTCGCTCAGTCGTTTGGCAAGCTTCTGGTCCTTCTTGCCCTGGACCTCGAGGCGCTCGCGCTTCTTTTCCAGGTAGGCCGAGTAGTTGCCTTCGTAGGCGTGCAGGCGACCGCGGTCGACTTCACAGATCCACTGGGCCACGTGGTCCAGGAAGTACCGGTCGTGGGTCACGGCCAGAACGGCACCGTGGTACGCGGACAAATGCTGCTCGAGCCACAACACGGACTCGGCGTCAAGGTGGTTGGTGGGCTCATCGAGGAGCAACAGGTCTGGCTTCTGCAGCAACAGCTTGCACAGCGCCACGCGGCGTCGTTCACCACCGGAAAGGTGGGACACCTCGGAGTCTCCCGGCGGGCACTGCAAGGCATCCATGGCCTGCTCGAGCTGGGAGTCAATATCCCAGGCATCGGCACTGTCAATGGCTTCTTGCAGGTGGCCCATTTCTTCGAGCAACGCGTCGAAGTCGGCACCGTCCTGGGCCATCTCCTCAGAGATCTCGTTGTACCGGGTGATCTTTTCGTAGATCTCCCCAACGCCTTCCTGGACGTTGCCCAAGACCGTCTTTTCCTCATTCAGCGGCGGTTCCTGCAACAGGATTCCTACGCTGTATCCCGGGCTGAGGCGTGCCTCGCCGTTGGAAGGTATATCCAGCCCTGCCATGATCTTAAGGATCGTCGACTTGCCAGCACCGTTCGGTCCAACCACGCCAATTTTTGCGCCTGGGTAGAAGGACATGCTGACATCGTCGAGGATGACTTTGTCGCCAACGGCCTTGCGAGCCTTGGTCATCGTGTAAATGAATTCCGCCATGCCATCAAGGCTAGTGCCTCGGAGAGTCTTACTCCCAATTATCGCGCCCGGTTTAAGCCGAGGGGGCATGTTCCTGCCCACATCCGGCGGCCACGGCGCCAATGCGCCGTGGCCGTCCACACGTTCGTCGACTTTTGTGCCCGGGGACGCTAGGCAGCCTCCGTGTCCGCGCCCTGCCCCGAGTCCGGCCAGCCGGTCACCGGGAACTCGCTGTTCGACTCCTCGGGCTCCCTCTCCGCCTTGCCGTGACGGAGGTGCTGCTCGGTGTTGTCGTCTCCCCCTGCGCGCCTGACTCTTTCAAAGCGGCTGACCCCGAACCGCAGGTCGTGGCCAAGCGCCATGGCATCGATGTCCACGCTGAATCCACGCGTTCCGTCCTGACGGTCGTATTCGCGGACCTGCATCTTGCCGTAGACCACCACATGGTCGCCCATGTGAATGCTGGCAAGCATGTTGGTGGCCATGGCACGAAAGCAGGAGACGGTGTACCAATTGCTGTGCACGTCGTTCCATTGCCCTGTCTCGGGGTCCTGCCTCCGCTCGTTGCTGACCAGGCGAAACTTTGCAATGAGCGTGCCGCTGCTCCCCCCGCTCGGGCGGGGTTCGGTTCCCACCACACCGCGCAACGTAATGTGGTCCGTCATGGTGCACTCCAATGTTCGGCTCTGGGCAAGTACTTCTTGCCCCGTCACCCAAGCTTGGTGTCGCTATCGCGCCGCCAGGCAGCGAGGGGTCGGTGCTGTGGACAAGTGGCTGGAGGGATTGAAATGGTTTCCCGCCCGCGATGTTTGTGTGGGGAACTGAGCGGGTGACCTCGCAACCCGATGGACAGGGGCATAGCGCTGGGCCACCGGCGACAGCATCGCTTTCGCACTATGCCCCGAGGCGGCTTCGTTGAATCGCACTGGTCGCGGAAGACCGGCCTTCACCTCCCCGGAGCAGACCCCGCGCCGTCTAGAGTCATTGACTCACTAGGCCGTAAGCGTGTCCTGCCCCTATCGGTATTCCAGCTGGTGCCATAGCATGGCCAAATGCCAGACAACTATGCATCGGTCCCGTTACGTGAACTCAATAATGGCGCCTTCATGCCATCCATCGGCTTGGGCACGTGGCCGCTGGATGACATCCAGGCCGGAGCAGCAGTAGCCCACGCGTTGGATGCCGGATACCGGCTCATTGACACCGCGGAAAACTACGGCAACGAGGAAGGCATCGGCGAGGGCATCGGCTCGACGTCGGTTCCCCGTGAGGAATTGTTCATCACTTCCAAGTTCAATGTGCAGTGGCATTCCGTCCAGGGCGTGCAGGACGCCTGGGAGAACAGCTGCAAGCGGCTGGGCATGGAATACCTTGACTTGTTCCTGATCCACTGGCCCAATCCGCAGGAGGGAAATTACGTCCAGGCCTGGGAGGGCTTGGTCAAGCTGCTGAAGCGCGGCAGGGTCCGGGCCATCGGCACGTCGAACTTCACGGTCGGGCAGCTACAGGAACTGATGGACGCCACCGGCGTGGTTCCGGACGTCAACCAGGTACAGCACTCGCCGTTTTGGCTCAACGACGAACGGCTGGCCTTCCACGCCAAACACGGGATACTCACCGAAGGCTGGGCTCCGCTTGGCCGTGGAAAGCACGACCTTCTCAGCTCTGCACCGGTGCTCGCTGCGGCCGAGGATCACCGTGTCACTCCGGCGCAGGCCGTGTTGCGCTGGCAAATCGAGCGCGGCGTCGTGCCCATTCCCAAGACCTCAAGCCCCGAGCGACTGGCCGAAAACCTCGATGTCTTTGCGTTCAACCTCTCCCCCGAGGAGATCAAGGCCATTGACGCGTTGGACGGCACCGCCGATGAGCCGGCCGATCCAATGAGTTTCGGGCACTAGTCCACTCGCTGCGGCCTCGGGGTCAGCCCCGGGACCGCAGTGGCCTTTGGCGTGATCAGCAACGTCACGAACAGGATTCCCGCCACGAGGATGAAGGCATTGAGCACCCCGTAGTGTTCGCCGAGGAAGCCCAGCACCGGCGGCCCCACAAGCATGGATGAGTAGCCGAAGACTGCAACAATGCCCACGCGACGCGGCCCATCGGTTGGGTGGGCCGCGGCCACGCTCATGCCAACAGGGAAACCGAGGGATCCACCCAAGCCCCACAGGACTGCGCCGGTGAAAACGGCCCAGGGGGCCGGGGCCAGGATGAACAGCACGATGCCGGCCAGCCCAAGCAGGCCCATGAACACCAGAACCCTTTTGTGGCCGATCCGGTCGATCAGCGGTCCGCCGAAAATGCGTCCTGCGGTCATGGCGGCGACGAACGCGCCGAAGACCAGCGCCCCGGAGGCCTCGCTGAATCCGTGGTCGTCGACGGAGGCAATGGTGAGCCAGTCGTTGGCCGTGCCTTCGGCAAAGGCCAGCCCGGCGACCATGAGCCCGATCAGCATCAGGTGTCCATCGCGGAAGATGCCGGTGAAGCGCTGCCACCACGTCGCGGCGCGGACAGCAACTTCGCCGCCACGGGCTGCTGGCGGTTCAAGCCCCGACACGTTGCGGACGAAGTAGAGGCCCAGACCCATGATCAGAACGCCGACGATGGTGAAGTTCCACATTACGTTGATCCCTATGCCTGCCGCACCGGCGCCCAAGACCGCTCCGATGATGGTTCCGAAACTGAAGAACGCGTGCATCAGCGGCAAGAGTGTCTTGCCCTGGGAACGTTCGACCGCCGCTCCGTCGACGTTCATCATCACGTCGGTGGTGCTAAAAACGAAGCCGTAGAGGACGAGGATCGTCATGGCGCCCACGGTACTGCCGAGCATTTCGGTCACTGTTCCCAGGACTGCCAGCGCCGCGCCCAGAATGAGCAGGCCCAGCATGATGCCGCGGCGGATACCCAGTCGTGCCAGGATACCTGGAGCGAAGGCCAACCCTCCGATGGATCCAATGGCCAGGGCAAACAGCAGGATACCAACGTCAGAGGTTGAAAGATCGAGCTCCATCCGGACCGCCGGAAGCCGGGCAACCCACGTCGCAAACGCGAAACCGCACAAAAAGAAGATGCCAAAGATGGAGTTGCGCCAGGCGGTGTGGCTTGGCGTTGGGTCCACTTCGACGGTTGCTTCGGATTGGCGCGGCAATGGCATTCTTTCGGCTTTGAAACTGTGGCTTCGGACGGTGTCGGTCTTTTATCGCCCGCAGAGGTTGACTGCTATTTCATCATACGTCCGGAGTAATTGTTTTTCACGGCCCCACGCTCGTTCAAAACGCAGTATCGCCATCGGTGAAATATCGGCCCGGCCCGTGTTTGGGCTATGATTCTTGTGCCCGCCTCCGTAGCTCAGTGGATAGAGCAACAGCCTTCTAATCTGTCGGTCGCGCGTTCGAATCGCGCCGGGGGCACACATACGAGGCGGTCTTGACTAGGTACTTACCGAGTCAAGACCGTTCTTCGTTCCAGGAGAATTGATTCGATCTGCGGGATTCCGTTTGGGCCAACTGGACGTTGACCGGTCTTACGGGCCCTCGGCCGAATCTCCCCGACGCTTACTTGGCCGGCTTCTCAGGCATGGTGGATTCCCCCGACCCGGTGGGCGCCGTCCCATATCATCACCCGCGGCCCGGTCACCGGTTCGTCCGCAGTTATGGCAACATACCGGGCGCGGACCCTGGCTTCCGCGTGCAGGTCCTCGGGCAAGGATTCCACCGTCAACGGGTCCGGCCAATTCGAGAAAGTCAGCTGGCGACCGTCGAATGGACCGCCGCGCAACACAACCTGAACAGTTGTCATCGTCGACCCCCGGCCCTTGGAGCTGCTGCGTCGGAACCGCAGGTCGCCAGCCAATGCGACCCCGCGACCTGGCCAACGTCGACCTGAACGGGCTCGCGGATTTTCATCGTCTTGTCCTCAATCGCTTGTTGGCTCCCACGCGGGCGGTTGCCGCGGCAACCCCAGCTTCACGCAGCCGGTTGAATTCCGCAAGAGGCAGCTTCGTCGCCTAGATCGGGAGCCGCCCGCCGGATTTGAGGTTCTTCATGACAATGGTGCTCGTGAGCTTTTCCACGCCAGGCAATGTCACCAGTACATCATCATAAAAGCGTTGGTACGCCGGCAAGTCTACGGCCATGACCCGCAACAAGAAGTCCGGTTCCCCAAAGAGCCGCTGGGCGTCGATGATTTGGCCGATCTTGCCGACCTCGTATTCGAAGTCCTTCATGGTCAGCCGGTCCTTCAGCGTGACAAAAACCAGCGCCTCGAACGCGAGGTTCACCTTCGCGGGATCCACGTCGGCCCGATAGCCGCGGATGACGCCACTGTTTTCCAATTCTCGCAACCTCCGGTGGCAGGGAGCCAAGGTGAGACCCACCTCCTCCGCCAAGGCAGTGGCGGTCATGCGCCCGTCGTCCTGCAGGCGCCGCAGGATTGCCCGGTCGATTCCGTCCATGTGACAGCTCCATTCGCTTGTTTTCTCGATCAACCGTGATGGTCGCGCTATATTCTTGCTCTCAACCAAACATAGCAGGAGATTTCTTGTTCATTCGTGATGAATTGCGCGAGAACTGGCAAGCACATTTCGTCGTTTTCTTCCTAAGCTTGCCGGTAGATTCCCAGCAGGAAAGAGATTCGGTCATGGACCTTCAAGTCATCTACGGCTTTATCGCAGTGTCCTTCGCCCTGGCCATGACGCCAGGTGCCGACTGGGCGTACGCCATTTCCGCGGGTCTCGGCCGCCACCGGGTCTCGTCCGCGGTTGCCGGCTTGTGCAGCGGATACGTCTTTCACACACTGCTCATTGTTGGCGGAATGGCAGCCCTGATCGCCGGTCTGCCGCAGCTGCTTTCCTGGCTCACGCTCATCGGCGCCGCCTACCTTCTCTGGCTGGGCATCAGCACCTGCCGCTCTTGGCGAAAGGCCGGCTTCACCGCCGAAGAAAGCCCCGCTCGGGAGCCACTCGGCGCGGACCTCGATCCGTCGGAGCCAGCGGGTACGCACAGCGGAGCAGGCACGCTCTTGCAGGTAAAGGTCTCCGCGGCAAGCACGACCACGAGCGGGCAACGCTTCTTCGGCCCTGCCTTCTTCCGTGGACTGGGAACCAGCGGCACCAACCCCAAGGCGCTGCTGCTCTACCTGGCGCTGATCCCACAGTTCATCCACGCGGATGCCGCATTGCCGGTCCCGGCGCAAACCGCCATCCTGGGCACCAGCCATATGGTGCTTTCGCTGTTCATCTACACTGGTGTCGCCCTGGGTGCCAGGGCGTTGTTGCGCCAGCGCCCCACCGCGGCACGATTTATCACCTTGGCCAGCGGACTGGTCATGATCGCGCTGGGTCTGGTGCTGCTCATCGAGCAAGTTCCCACTTTGTGGGGCTCGATCCAGATGCTGGTGGTACTGCTCGGGGGCTGACCCCATTCGACGCACAAGCTCGAAGTCGAACGATTTGCGTAACCCGGATAGGGTTCATAGGGACGACCGCAATCGACGAACGGCAAAACGCATGCGAAAGCTTCTGACCGTCCTGGCACTGGGTGCCATGCTGCTGATCGGCGGCGCACCCGCTGCCCAAGCCGCCGCGGCGACCGACATCGTTGTCGAGGACACCGCCGGGACGCTGGATTTGGACACGCTGTTCCCGGCCATCGAAGAGATCGATTTCAACGAACCGACCAAGGTCGCCATTTACACCCGCAACGGTGAATTCAGCGACAACCTCAACGAGGAAGTGCTGCGCTTCGCGCGCGAGAACCACCCCGAATGGCTCAGCCCGGATAAGCAAAAATGGGCCGACTCGCTGTTCCTTTTCGCCCTCGATCCGATGGGTAGGCAGGTGGGAACCTACTTCGGCGAAGATCGCAAGGTCTCCCCCGGCCAGCGCGACGACATCCAGGCAGCCACCAAGGACTTGTTCAGCGAGGCCCAGTGGACCGAGGGAACGGTGGCCGGGATCGAGCGTGCCGCTCAAATGATGAACCGGCCATGGTACGAATCACCAAGGCTGTATGCCTGGAGCGGCGTCATACTCGTCGTTGGCGGCATCAGCACTGGCAGCACCCTGTACGTGCGCAGGACCTACCGGAAACGTTCCGCAAAGGCTCTGGGCGCGGGCAATGCGAGTTACGCGAATGTAAGCATGGACCTCGAAGTCACCGAACTGAACGCCAAGACCATCGGCAGCGACTCCCGGTACGGAAGTCTGGTGCTGGAGAAATACCGCGGCTTTTCCTCCGCCTACAACCAGCTCGCCGAACAAAGCAACAAGGCCAATGGCCTGGAGACAAAATTACACGTTCGCAAGCAGACGGCGCAGTTCCTGGAAAAGTACGCGGCGAACGCCTCGGAGCTGGACCGGATGGATGACGTGATCGCCGATACCAACATGCTCTTGAACATGGGCTCGGGCTGGGCGGGAGCCTGGGAGCGGCAGCTCGCACCGCTTCGGGAGGACCTTGCCGAAATCGAAGAACTGCTCAGCCACAAGGATGCCGCCCCGGAGGCCCCGTCGGCGATGGCATTGCGCCGATTCAAGTCCATGACAGCGGCCGAGGCGGAAAAGTGGGCGGCGGGGCTCCAAGCGGGCAACCTGGACCCGGAGGACGCCCTGGACAAGATCGCCGCTGCCCGGCAGGAGCTGACCGGGCTGCTCAAGGATCACTCCGAGGCCGTGATCGCCAAGTACGCGAAAACCACCAAGGAAGCCAAGCTCATGCGCGAGGCGATGCGAACTCCGAAGGCACCCGACACCAGGAGATCCTCGAGCCACAGCATCCTTGGAACCGTGTACCCGTCCAACAGGTTCTGGTCGGTCGTCGGATTCACCTCGGGTTTCCGCTCCGGCCAGTCCAGCGTCCAGGAATCCCGCAGCGCAAGTTCGTCCTCAGGCGGAAGCACCGGCTACGGATCCAGCGGCGGCAGTTTCTCCGGGTCGGGTTCCTCGTCGCGTTTCTAGTCTTTGGCCCCTCGAGGGCCCTCAGATAACAAGCGGGCTGCCGGCCGGAATGTTTCCGATCGGCAGCCCGCTTGCTTGGCCCGCAAAGGCCGGGACGGTGAGTTACTTGCCGGGGACGACAAGCTTCGGGGCACCGGCACGCGCCGCCTCGAAGCGGGCCGAAACATCGGCCCAGTTCACGATGTTCCAGAAAGCCTTCACGTAATCGGCCTTCACATTCACGTAATCCAGGTAGAACGCGTGCTCCCACATGTCCAACATCAACAACGGAGTCGTCGCCACCGGCACGTTGCCCTGCTGGTCATACAACTGCTCGATGACCAACTGGCCACCCAGGCCCTCAAAGCCCAGCAACGCCCAACCCGAACCCTGCAGGCTCATCGCCGCGGCCGTGAAGTGCGCACGGAAAGCGTCAAAGGAACCAAACGCGTCGTCAATCGCCGCAGCCAACTCGCCCTCGGGCTTGTCCCCGCCCTCCGGGGAAAGGTTGTTCCAGAAGATCGAGTGGTTCGTGTGACCACCCAAGTGGAACGCCAGGTCCTTGGACAACTTCGGAACGTTCCCGAACTCGCCCTTCTCCCGCGCCTCGGCCAGCTGCTCCAACGCCGTGTCCGCACCGGCCACATAGGCAGCATGGTGCTTCGAGTGGTGCAGCTCCATGATCCGCGCCGAAATGTTCGGCTCCAAGGCCGCGTAATCGTACTGCAGCTCAGGCAAGGTATAAATAGCCAAAATGACTCCTCAACTCATGTTTCGGTGAAAAACCGGACCCGGGTTTTCCCGGGGACGGTCAAGCGATGAGCCTGGTGTGCTCACCGATGCTGTGGTAGCCGCGCCGGTGGTACACCAGCGGGGCAGCGGTGGATTGGCCGGGGATGACCTCGAGCACCGAAGCGACGACGACCGTGGCCGGTCCGGCGGCAACCCGCGATTCGATGGTGCACCGCATCGCGACACCCACCCCGTGGATCAGGGGTTCCCCGGTGGGCAGCTGTTCCCACCCTGCCAGTTTCGAGAAGCGCTCCTCGCCGGGTGTGGCGAACAAGGTTGCCACATCGGCGTTGGGCTCCGTCAAGAAGTGGACCACGATGTGCTCGGCGTCCAGGATCACTTCGGCGGAGCCCGATCGCTGCGCAATGTTGAACGCCAGGTAGGCCGGTTCGGCCGAAACGGAGATCAAGGATGAGGCAGTGATTCCAACAGGTCCGCAGTGGCCGGTGGCCGTCACCACGGCAACGCCCGCCGGATGGTTTCCAAAGGCGAGGCGAAATTGATCCGCGATCGTGGCGGCTGGAATGTGGGTTTGCACGGCGGGTCCAGGTTCCTCTCGTCATGCGGGGCGCCCGCACGGGTGCGGCGGGCTTGGTCCAACTACTCCCCCACGCTAGAACCTCAACCTTGGTTGAGGTCAAATTCCGTGTCCTCCCGGAACAACGTCGCGCCTCCAAGACCGTCGGCCAATCGGTCATTGGGGTTGACGAATCCGCATTCGGCCAGCGACAGGCAACCACAGCCGATGCAGCCACCCAACCCGTCCCGCAACGACTGCAACTGGTGGATCCGCTCCTGCAAGTCGTCCCTCCAGGCCGCGGAAACAGCTTGCCAGTCCTCCTTGCGTGGCGTTCCGTCAGCGGGCAGCCCGGCGAAGAGTTCGGCGATTGACCGAAGCGGGATGCCGGCGCGCTGGGCGGCACGAATCACTGCCACGCGGCGCAGCACGCTTCGGTCGAACCGCCGCTGGTTACCCGTGGTTCGCCAGGAAGAAATCAGCCCTTCGCGCTCGTAGTAGTGCAGCGCCGAGACTGCAACGCCTGACCTGTCAGCCAGCTGCCCCACGGACAGATCCTGCGACGTTCCATCACCCGTATCCATGCCACCATTCTGCCTGCCGTCCACCGTTCGCGACCACATCGGCTGAGGCGCGGCAGTCGAAGGCTTCAGGCGTTGAAGCGATGCATGGTTGATGAATCGGGCCAAACGGTACGCTCGAGCCCGATGCCGCGGCGACGGTTTTTGGCCAGGCGTCGGGTGGTGGCCAACACTTTTGTGACCGGCGACCAAGACTTTTGAACAGTGTTCAAGTATTGTCATTCGTAACGCAACCGCGACGCGAATCCACGCACCGCAGCGCCACCATCTCGAATCGACAGGAACACCCAACCATGACGACCTCCAGCCCGCGCATCGACGCGCACACCCCTGCCCGGATCGGCGCCCGCGATCTCGCCCTGGTCTCGGTCTTTGCCGCGCTCATCGCCGTGCTCACCCTGGTTCCGGCCGTCCCGGTGGGAGCCCTTGGCGTGCCGATCACCTTGCAGACCATGGGCGTGGCACTCACCGCATTGATCCTCGGCTCGCTGCGCGGCGGCTCGGCCGTGGGCCTGTACCTGCTGGTGGGGCTGGCCGGAGTGCCGATCTTTGCCAAGTTCTCCGGCGGCTTGGGTTCGCTCGCCGCACCCAGCGCCGGATACCTGCTCGCCTTCCCCCTTGCCGCCCTGGTCACCGGCGCGCTCGCCACGCTGGTGCTGCGCAGGGTCACCCGCCGGCGCTTCGTCTGGCTGTTCCTCTCGGCCATGTGCGGCTCGATCCTGGTGATCCACCCGCTGGGCATCCTGGGCATGAGCTTGAACGCGCAGATCCCGCTGGGCCAGGCCTTCATCCTGGACATGGCCTACTGGCCCGGAGACGTCGTGAAGAACCTGCTGGCCGCTGCCATCGCGGTCAGCGTCTTCAAGGCCTTCCCGTCCTTCGCCCGCCGCCGCTTCAACGCATAGAATGCCGGCTGCGCCAGCAGCGCAATTCGATCCACACCACCAGCAGGGAATACCGTTAAGCGTGATCCGATTCAACAATGCCGGCCTGTCAGTGCCCGCCGACGACCCGGCGCAGGCCCCGCGCACCGTCCTGGCCCCGTGCACCCTCGAACTCAACGAACGGCGCATCGCCGTGATCGGCGCAAATGGGTCAGGCAAGTCAACGCTGCTGCGCATGCTCAACGGGTTGGTGACCCCTTCGACCGGGGCAGTGGAGGTCCACGGCTTCGACACGGTCCGCCAGGCCAAGTCCGTGCGCAGGCGCGTGGGCTTCCTGTTCACCGATCCGCTCTCGCAGCTGGTCATGCCCATCGTCACCGAGGACGTCGAGCTCTCCCTCAAGGCCTTGCACAAGGACCGGGCCAAGCGGAGCGCCTCCGCATTGCGCGCGCTGGCAGCGCTCGGCCTGGAACACCTGGCCCACCGCAGCATCTACGACATCTCCGGGGGCGAGCGCCAGCTGGTGGCCCTGTGCAGCGTGCTGGCCGCGGGCCAGGACATCCTGGTGGCGGACGAACCGACCACGCTGCTGGATCTGGCCAACAACGAACTGCTCAAGAAAACGCTGGGTGCACTGGACCAGCAGGTCATCTACGCGACCCACGACCTGGACTTCGCCGCGGCCGCCGACCGGGCGCTGCTGGTGGCCGGCGGCAAGATCGTCTTTGACGGCCCGGCGCCCGAGGCCGTGGACACCTACCGCCGGCTGGTCCGCCATGGAAGCCTGGCCACGTGAGCGCCTCGCACCAGATGCTGCTCGGCCACTACCTGCCCGGTGCCAGCCCGGTGCACCGGGCACCGCTGCTGGCCAAGTACCTGGTGGTCCTGGCGGTGGGTGCCGCGGTGCTCCTCTGGCGGATTCCCGCCGTCGGGCTCGGCACCCTGTTGTTGGGTGTGGGGCTCTTCGCCCTGGCCGGTCCACGGGTGCTGCGCGCGTGGGCCGCTCCGCTGCGCCAGCTGTGGTGGATCTTCGCGATCCTGGGCATCTACCAGTCGATCCTCAACACGCCGCTCTTCGCCCTGACGCTGGTCAGCGGGATGCTCGCTGTCATCCAGTGCGGGCGCCTGGTCCTGTTGACCACCACCCAGGCCGCGCTGCTCGACGGGTTGGAACGCGCCGCCGCGCCGGTCCGCCTGATCGGCGGGAACCCCGCCACCATCGCGCTGGCAGTGGCCCTGATGCTGCGCAGCATCCCGGCGATAGCAAGTTCGGTGCAGGACCTCGCGGACGCTGCCAAGGCCCGCGGAATCGGGCGCAACCCAGCGACGCTGGCAGCACCGGTGGTCATCAACACCGTGGCCTATGCCCAGCGCACCGCGGACGCGCTGGCCGCCCGCGGCATCATGGAACGCAACTAACGCTTCCCTCTCCCTGACCGCGGATTCAGGCCGTGCGCATCTGCGCGCCGCCGCGGGCCGCCGCCACCACGGCGTGCACAAAGTCATCCAGCGACGTCGGCACCACCCCGAAGCGCTTGGCCAACCGGCCGGTGTCCAGCGGGGAGTCGTAGGTTTCCAGCGCGGCCAACAGTCCGTAGAGCATCCCGGGCATCCCGTCGATTGGCTGCCCGGGGGCAACGAAGCTCACCGGAATCTCCCGTCCCAGGTGCCGTTCGAACGCTGCGAGCACATCGCGCCATGCCACCGGTTCGGGACCGCCGATCTGCAGGGCCTGGCCGACGGCGTCGTCGCTGTCGAAGGCCGCGAGCGCATAGTCCGCGACGTCGGAGATCGCCACCATCGAATGCCTGCGCCGACCCTCGCCGACCAGCGTGACGGCACCTCCGGCCAGCGCCGGTGCGCCGACGACGGCCATCGGCAGCATGTCCATGTAGAACTCCGGCTGCAGCACCGTCCAGTCCATGCCGCTCTCCCGCAGGCGCTGCTCGGTTTCGCCTTTGGCCTGCAGCAGCGGCATCGGGTGGTGCGCGTCGGCCCCGAGCGCGGAGATGAAGACAAAGCGCCGCACTCCCTGCTCGACGGCCGCATCGACGAGGTTGGCATTGCCGCGTCGATCAACCGATTCAATGGTGTCCGGATCGCCGCGGGACATCGAGTTCGCGGTGGTGATGATTCCCCGCACCGATTCACAGGCGGTCCGCAGGGAAGCGGCGTCAGTCAGGTCCCCAAGAACAAGATGGGCGCCGGCGTCGGCCAGGTCGCGGGCAGCAGCGGAGGCCGGGTCCCGCACCAACGCCCGCACGGCATCGCCGCGGAGCAGTAGCCGCCGCGCGATGAGTCCGCCGAGTTGGCCGGTGGCTCCGATGACGAGAATCATGGCAAGTCCTCTTCCGGTGCCGTCCCTGCGGCACCTGCTGTTCGTGCGATGGCGGCGTCGACATCGCCGCCGGTTTCATCGACCGGTTCCAGATAGAGGCGCACCCCGGTCAGGAGCCCGTCACCGGCGGTGAAGATCATGACGCCGCGCAACAGTTGCCGCGCGCCGTCAACCCTGGTGCCGCGCATTTCCCACTCGGTCCAGGCTCTCTGGCCGTCGATGGTCGAGCCGAGCAGCTGTGCCCGGAGGTCCGGGATGCCGGCGAACATCCGGCTCCAGTTGCGCCGGATTTGCCCGGTGCCGGTGAAGCCGCGCGCGGGATGGGCGGGCGTTTCGTTTCGATAGCCGGGGGCGAAACAGGCGACGAGGGAGTCCAGGTCGTGGGCGTTGACGGCGTCCACCAGACGGATCAGCAACGCCTCAAGGCCCGGGCTTGAAGGGTCGACCATGACAACTCCTATTTGATACAGTACGGTGTATCCAATACGAAGTATGGAACCAATGATGCCCACAGTCAATACCCGCCGCGGATACGATTCCCGGAGCCGGCGCGCGGCCGCAGAGAAAACGCGGGAAGCGATTCTTGACGCAGCCCGGGAACGGCTCCTGGCCCAGGGATACCCGGCGACAACGGTCGCCCTGATCGCCGCCGACGCCCAGGTCTCGGTCGAGACCATCTACAAGTCGTTCGGCGGAAAACCCGGGCTGGTCAGGGCCATCTACGATCGCGGGCTTCGCGGCAGCGGTCCCGAAGCGGCATTCGACCGCTCGGATGCGCTGCGGCAGCACGCCGCCGACGCCCAGTCCCTGATGCTCACGTGGGGACGCCTCACGGCGGAGGTTGCGGCCACGCTGACTCCCATCCTGCTGCTGGTGCGCTCGGCTGCGGCAAGCGACGCGAACATGGCCGAACTCCAGGAACAATCCAGCGCCGAGCGCCTGGAGAGGATGCAACACAACGCACGTTTCCTGCAGGAGCGCGGGTACCTTCGCGAGGACGTCAGCTTCGACGAGGCCGTCGATGTCATGTGGCTGCACAGCTCGCCCGAGCTTTATGAGCTGCTGGTGCTGCAGCGCGGCTGGAGCACCGAGCGATTCGCACGTTACGTGGCCGAATCCATGGCAGGCGCTCTCGTGCACTGGGCACCTCCGCGCCCCTGACCCGCCCGGTTCCTGCGTAGGGTCCCGGGGCAACGGCGGGGCGATCGCCCGATATACCTCCCTAATCGGCTATGCGCACGTATTGTATGAACCATGAGTTTCAATGACGACGCACAACTCGATTCCGGACGCATCAGGGACTCGCGCGGCCGGGGCCGCGGCGGCAAGATCGCCGCCGGCGGTGGCGGCATCATCGTGGTGCTGCTTGCCGCCTTGCTGGGTGTCAATCCCGACATGCTCACGCAGCTGGGACTCGGCGGGGATCCCGGCATCGAGCAGGGAGCCAACGAGAACGGGCCGGCGGGCATCACCGAATGCCAGACCGGGGCCGACGCCAATGCGCGCACCGACTGCCGGATCCTGGCAACCACGCAATCGCTTGACAGCTTCTGGCTCAGCTACCTGCCGCAGTACGACGTGCAGGTGCGGCAGCCCGGGGTCGAGGTCTTCGACGGGCAGGTGAGCACGGAATGCGGGACCGCGACCAGCGCGGTGGGCCCGTTCTATTGCCCCGCTGACCAGGTCGCATACTTCGACACCGGGTTCTTTGCCGACTTGAGCACCAACTACGGTTCGGATGGCGGGGCGCTGGCCGAGGAATACGTGGTGGCCCACGAGTACGGGCACCACATCCAAAACACCATCGGCACCCTCGCAGCCTCCCAGCAGGGGGGCAAGGGTGCGACCTCCGGCTCGGTGCGCGTGGAGCTGCAGGCCGACTGCTTTGCCGGCATGTGGGCCGCGCATGCGGCGAACACCAAGGACGCCGAGGGCAACACCTTCATGGAGCCGTTCACCGAGGCAGACCTGCGCTCGGCACTGTCGGCGGCCTCGGCCGTGGGCGATGACAGGATCCAGGAGGCAGCCACCGGGCGGGTGAATCCCGAGGGTTGGACCCACGGTTCCTCGGCACAGCGCCAGTCCTGGTTCCTGCAGGGATATGCGACCGGGGACATCAACCAGTGCGACACGCTCTCGGCGCGGAACCTGGACAAGCCCGGCGGCTGAATCCAAAAGACGAAAAGCGAGGTGCGATCCCCCCCTTGAAGGGGAAACGCACCTCGCTTTTGTCTTGTCCGCAGGACTAGATGTTGAAGCCCAGGGCCCGCATCTGGTCGCGGCCGTCATCGGTGATCCGCTCCGGACCCCACGGCGGCATCCAGACCCAGTTCAGCCGGTAGGAATCGACAACCGACTCCAGTGCCTGGCTGACCTGCTCTTCGATGACATCGGTCAAAGGGCAGGCGGCGGTGGTCAGGGTCATGTCGATGAGCAGTGCGCCGTCTTCGGCGTACTTCAGCCCATAGAGCAGGCCCAGGTCAACGATGTTGACGCCGAGCTCCGGGTCGATGACATCCTTGAGCGCTTCTTCGACGTCCTCGAGTTCGGTTTCTGCCGACCCGCTGGTCGTTTCGTTCGATACGCTCATGACTAGGCCGGAACGTTCAGGAAGCGGTCGTAGCCCTCGTCCTCGAGGCGGTCGGCCAGCTCGGCGCCACCCTGCTCGGCGATCTTGCCGTCAACGAAGACGTGCACGAAGTCGGGCTTGATGTAGCGCAGGATGCGGGTGTAGTGCGTGATGAGCAGGGTGCCCATCTCGTTCTCTTCCTGGGCGCGGTTGACACCTTCGGAGACGACCTTCAGCGCGTCGACGTCCAAGCCGGAGTCGGTCTCGTCCAGGATGGCGAACTTCGGCTTGAAGAGCTCGAGCTGGAGGATCTCCACGCGCTTCTTCTCGCCGCCGGAGAAGCCTTCGTTGACGTTGCGCGAGGCGAACTCGGCATCAATCTTCAGCTTTTCCATGGCGCTCTTGACGTCCTTGGTCCAGGTCCGCAGCTTCGGGGCTTCCCCGTCGATGGCGGTCTTGGCGGTGCGCAGGAAGTTCGTCATCGAGACGCCCGGAACCTCGACCGGGTACTGCATGGCCAGGAACAGGCCGGCGCGTGCGCGCTCGTCAACGCCCATCTCCAGGACGTCGGCACCGTCGAGGGTGATCGAGCCGGAGGTGACGGTGTAGCGCGGGTGTCCGGCGATGGTCGAGGCCAGGGTGGACTTGCCCGAGCCGTTGGGGCCCATGATGGCGTGGGTTTCGCCGGTCTTGATGGTGAGGGAAACACCCTTGAGGATTTCCTTGTTGCCCTGCTCGGTCTCGATGGAGACGTGCAGGTCCTTGATTTCCAGAGTAGACATGCCTTGAGTCCGTTCTCTTTGTTGTGAAGTCGATGTGGATCGACGAAGTTTTGGTGTTGGTGGGGGGAAAAGCCTGGACTAGCTGTCCGTGGCGGCGAGCTCGCGCTCGATCGTCTCGGCCAGGCGTTCCTCGATCTCCGGTACCCGGATCTGCTGCACGATCTCGTTCAGGAAGCCGCGCACCACCAGGCGGCGTGCGGTCTTCTCGTCGATGCCGCGGCTCATCAGGTAGAAGAGGTGCTCGTCGTCGAAACGTCCGGTCGTGGAGGCGTGTCCGGCTCCGTCGATCAAACCGGTCTCGATTTCCAGGTTCGGCACCGAGTCGGCGCGTGCGCCTTCGGTGAGCACCAGGTTGCGGTTGGCCTCGTAGGAGTTGGTCCCCTTGGCTTCCTTGCGGATCAAGACGTCGCCGACCCACACGGTGTGTGCGTCCTTGCCCTGCAGGGCACCCTTGTACAACACGTTGGACTTGCAGTTCTCGGTGGCGTGGTCCACGAACAAGCGGTGTTCCAGGTGCTGTCCGGCATCCGCGAAGTACAGTCCGAAGAGCTCCACCTCGCCGCCCTGGCCATCAAAGTGCGCCGAGGGGGTCAGACGCACCAAGTCGCCGCCGTAGGTCACGGCGATGTGCTTCAGGTGGCCGTCCTTGCGGACCTTCGCCAAGTGCGAGGAAGCGTGGATCGCGTCGTCGGCCCAGGCCTGCAGCGAGATCACGGTCAGCTTGGCGCCTTCGCGGACATCGATTTCGATGTTCTGCGCCAGCACTGCGGACCCGACGTGGTCGATGACCACGACGGACTCGGAGTTGGCCTCGGCGACGACCACGAGGTGGCTGGCGGCCGCCTCGGTGGAGGTGCCCGTGTAGGTCAGCGTGACCTGTTCGCCGCTGGAGTTCGCGGGAATGGTCAGCACCTTGGCCTCGGCCGCATGCTTCCAGGCGTTGGCCGAGATGCGGTCCTCCGGGATGCCGGCGGAACCGACGCGTGCATCGGTCATCGCAACGGTTTCCAGGGTGGAGACGTTGGCACCGGCCACGGTCAGCTCGGGGGCAACCCCGGCCAACGCGTTCTTGTGCAGGCCGCCCATGCGCTTGAGCGGGGTGAAGCGGAAGTCCTCTTCACGTCCGGTCAGCGCCGGGAAGTCCTCGACGTTGTAGCTGGTCTTGCGACCGGCGCGGGAGGAATCAGGGATTCCTGCCCCGCCGCCGTGGCTGTGCGCCTTGGCTGCGTCGCCGCCCAACGGCGAGGCTGCTACTTCTGCTTCGTTCAACGGCGAGAGGTTCTCGCCCTCTTCGGTGAAACCGGAAATGCTGGGTGCACCGATACGGGCCTTTTCGCCCGTTGAGTGAGTTGCGGTATCAGTCATGATTAACCGACGGATCCTTCCATCTGCAGTTCAATGAGGCGGTTCAGTTCCATGGCGTACTCCATCGGGAGCTCGCGGGCGATCGGCTCGACGAAGCCGCGCACGATCATGCCCATGGCTTCCTCTTCGGTCATGCCGCGGCTCATCAGGTAGAAGAGCTGCTCCTCGGACACGCGCGAAACGGTGGCCTCGTGGCCCATGGTCACGTCGTCCTCGCGGACGTCGATGTACGGGTAGGTGTCCGAACGCGAGATCTGGTCGACCAGCAGCGCGTCGCACTCGACCGAGTTGCGAGCGCCCTTTGCACCCTCGCGGACCTGGACCAGGCCGCGGTAGGCGGCGCGGCCGCCATTGCGGGCCACCGACTTGGACACGATCTTGGAGGAGGTGTTCGGTGCGATGTGGACCATCTTGGAACCGGTGTCCTGGTGCTGGCCCTCGCCGGCGAAGGCGATCGACAGGGTCTCGCCCCGGGCGTGCTCGCCAACCAGGTAGACGGCCGGGTACTTCATGGTGACCTTGGAACCGATGTTGCCATCGACCCACTCCATGGTTGCGCCCTCTTCACAGACGGCGCGCTTGGTCACCAGGTTGTACACGTTGTTCGACCAGTTCTGGATCGTGGTGTAGCGGACGCGGGCGCCCTTCTTCACGATGATTTCCACAACTGCCGAGTGCAGCGAGTCCGAGGTGTAGATCGGGGCGGTGCAGCCCTCGATGTAGTGCACGTAGGAATCCTCGTCGGCAATGATGAGGGTGCGCTCGAACTGGCCCATGTTTTCCGTGTTGATGCGGAAGTATGCCTGCAGCGGGATTTCCACGTGGACGCCCTTGGGGACGTAGACGAAGGATCCGCCGGACCAGGTCGCGGTGTTCAGCGAGGCGAACTTGTTGTCGCCCACCGGGATGATCGTGCCGAAGTATTCCTTGAAGATGTCCTCGTGCTCGCGCAGCGCGGTATCGGTGTCAAGGAAGATGACACCCTGCTTTTCCAGGTCCTCGCGGAGCTGGTGGTAAACAACCTCGGACTCGTACTGGGCGGCGACACCGGAAACCAGGCGCTGCTTTTCAGCCTCGGGGATGCCGAGCTTGTCGTACGTGTTCTTGATGTCCTCGGGCAGATCCTCCCAGCTGGTGGCCTGCTTCTCGGTGGAACGCACGAAGTACTTGATGTTGTCGAAGTCGATGCCCGAGAGGTCTGCGCCCCAGGTGGGCATGGGCTTGCGATCGAAGTACTTCAGGCCCTTGAGGCGCATGTCCAGCATCCACTGGGGCTCGGACTTGAGCTCCGAAATGTTGCGGACAACATCCTCGCTGATGCCGCGGCGCGCATTGGCGCCCGCGTCGTTCTTGTCGCTCCATCCGTACTCGTAATTGCCGATTCCTTGGAGTTCGGGGTTCTTCTCCAGGATCTCGGAAATTACGCCGGCGTCGGGGGACTCCTGTGCAATCTGATCCGTCATCGCGGCCTCTCCTGCTTCGTAATCTTGATTCGAGTTCTCTTCTCAGCGCGCTGAGGAGTTTGGTTCCGGCCCACGGGAACGTGGGTCGTACACACATGCCCGCCGCTGGCAAGTGTCGAGAGCCTTCGCACATCGACACCCAGCAGACGGGAAAAGGCCTGGGTTTCCATCTCGCAAAAGACGGGGAATTCCCGAGCCAAATCTTGGATGGGGCAGTGCCCCTGGCACAGCTGGACGCTGAGCATGGTGGCGGTCGGCGAATCTGCGCCGACCTTGCGGGTGGAGGCAACGAAGCCATCCGCACTCAAGGCCTCGCTCAGCGCCTCGGCGCGTTCCTCGAGGCCCTCGATCTCGGCGACCACGGGACGGTAGCGCCGTTCCATGCTCGCAAAGCGACGGGCGGCAAAGGCCTCGACGGCTGCCGGTCCGGCGGCCCGGCCAAGTTCGGCCAGTGCATCGGTGGCGATATCCAGGTAGTCGTTGCCCATTTTGGTTTGGCCGCGGTGCGAGAGCACATAGCGGCGTGAGGGCCGACCGGCGCCGGTGCGCTGGTTGGCCACGAGCTTGACCTCGACGAGCCCCTGCTTGGAGAGCGCATCGAGGTGGCGACGGACGGCTGCAGGGGTAAAGCCCAGGCGCTCGCCCAGTTCGGCGGCGCTGACCGGGCCGTCTTCCAACACGGAATACAGGACTCGGTCGCGGGTGCGTTCTTCGGCTTCCCCTGTCGCGGGAATGTTGTGTGCCGGGGCGTCGCCGACCGGCACTGTCTGATTCGATGAATACACAACACAAGCATGCGCTAATCCAGCCAGCCCGTCTAGTAAGGCATTGCTTACCTCGCCACCGGCGTAACGCGGCGGCGCCGGGACCGCGCGCCGTGGAGACCGGGGCCACATCCGGCTCCGCCTCAGTTCTACCTGGCCTAGAATAACTGGGTGTCCAATGTGTCTCCAAGTCTCGTCATCGAGGACTTGCTCAAAGATTTCGGTCCCGTCCCCGCCCTGGATGGCCGCATGATGCGCGTCTTGTACGGCATCAGCCTCAAGGCCGACCCCGGAACCGTCACCACGCTGCTGGGTTCCAACGGAGCCGGGAAGTCCACCACCCTTGGCTGTGCGCAGGGCCTGCTGCGCCCCAACGGGGGCACAGTCCGGTTGTTGGGCGAGAATCCCTACGGCGCCAGCCCGGCATTGCGTTCGCGCGTGGGCGTCATGCTGCAGGACGGCGGGCTGCCGCCGTCGCTGCGCCCGATCCCGCTGCTGCGCCACGTCGCCTCGTTCTACCGCCACCCGGCGGACCTTGACGCCCTCATCGAGCGCCTGGGCATCAACGAGTTTGCCACAACCTCCATCCGCCGGCTCTCCGGCGGCCAGAAGCAGCGGGTGGCCCTGGCCGCCGCCCTGGCAGGGGATCCGGAAGTCGTCTTCCTCGACGAGCCGAGCGCCGGGCTGGACCCGCAATCGCGCCACGTGGTCTTCGACCTGATCGGCGAGCTGCGCGAGGCAGGCAAATGCATCGTGCTGACCACCCATCTCATGGAAGACGCGCAGAAGCTTTCCGACTACGTCTACATCATTCACGAGGGACGCAACGTGGCCCAGGGAACTGTCGCGGAACTCACCGCCCATGCCGACCAGGAGACCGCGACCCAGGCCGTTGACTTCACCGCCGCGGCAGCCATGGTCCCACCCCCGCTGCCGCCGCACCTCACCCTCACCGAGGCCTCCCCCGGGCACTACCGCCTCGACGGCGTGCGCTCCCCCGGGGACCTGGCGGAACTGACGACGTGGTGGTCCCGCGAGGGCGTCCTGCCCCACGCACTGACAATGCAACCGCGAACTCTTGAAGACGTGTTCCTGGAGATTGCCGACAAGGGAAACAATGCCAACTAGCATGCAGGCCGCGCCGGCGGCCGCCAACGCCCAGGGAACCCTCAAGCGCATCCTGCTCCAGGGGCGCTACGAGACCATGGGCATGATCAGCAACGGGGAACAACTCGTCGTTGCCGTGGTCTTGCCGCTCATGGCGCTCTTCGGCCTGGTCTTCACCGACCTGCTCAAGGATGTCGCCGCCAAGCCCATCGACGCCGCAGCCCCCGGGGTTCTGGCCCTGTGCGTGGTGTCCACCGCGTTCACCGGGCAGGGCATCGCCACCGGTTTCGACCGCCGCTACGGGGTGCTGCGCTTCCTGTCAACGACTCCGCTGGGCCGCGCCGGTCTGATTTACGGCAAGGTCATAGCGGTCCTGGTGGTCCTGTTCCTCCAGGTCGTCGTCATCGGCGGCACCGCCCTGCTGCTGGGATGGCGGCCGGCGCCGGCCGGCATCGGCTGGGCCATTGCCCTGCTGGTGCTGGGCGCCGCGGCGTTTACCGCCCTCGGGCTGCTGGTCGCCGGCACCGTGCGCCCCGAGGCCACCCTGGCCATCACCAACCTTGCCTGGGTATTGCTGGCCGCGGTCGGGGGGATCCTGTTCCCCAGCAACCGGGCACCTGCATACCTGCAGCCGATCGTCGACCTGCTGCCCTCCGCCGCCCTGGGTGATTCCCTGCGGGCGGCCCTGATCACCGGAACCACCTCGGTCTCCGGGATCCTCATCCTGCTGGCATGGACAATCATTGCCGGTTTCGCCGCAACACGCTGGTTCAAGTGGAACTAGAATCCTGGAGCACAACACCATGAGCACCACCTCCCCCGCCACCAACCGCTGGACGGACAAGTTGCCCGCCACCGTGAACACCACGGTGCACCGCCTGGCCATTGCGTCCCTCGCGTCCCAGATCGGCATCATCGTCACCGGCGGCGCCGTGCGCCTGACCAAGTCGGGCCTGGGCTGCTCGCAGTGGCCCAACTGCGTGCCCGGGTCCATGACCCCGGTTGCGGAAATGGGCATCCACGGACTCATCGAGTTCGGCAACCGCCTGCTCACCTTCATCCTCGCGGCCATCGCCGTGGCCATGATCGTGTCGATCTGGCGCATGCGCACCACCCACAGGACCATCTACCGCCTGTCGATCGCGCTGCTCGCGGTCATCCCCGCCCAGGCGGTCATCGGCGGCATCACCGTCTGGTCCAACCTGAACCCGTGGGTGGTGTCCCTGCACTTCCTGGTCTCGGCTGCCTTGGTCATGGCCGCCACCCTGCTGGTCAACCGCACCGGCGCCCTGCGCCGCGGCGAATCCTCGCTGGGGACGCCCGCCGGATCCACGCAGCGTTTCCTTGCCTGGACCATCTTCGCCACCTCGGCGCTGGCTCTGGTGCTGGGCACCATCGTCACCGGGACCGGCCCGCACGCCGGGGACGCGGATGCCCCGCGCCACATGTTCGACCCGTACATCGTCACGCGCATCCACGTGGTTCCGGTCTACCTGCTGGTCGCAGCGAACGTCGTTGCCCTGGTGCTGGCATTCCGCCGGGCCACGGACGTGAAGCTGCGCAATCCGCTGTTGCTGATGGCCGGAGTCGTGCTGCTGCAGGGCGTTATCGGCTACGTCCAGCACTTCACCGGCCTGCCGATCCTCCTGGTGCTGGCCCACATGCTCGGGGCCTCGCTGCTGGCAGCGGCAGCCGCCAACGTCTGGGACCGGACCACCGGGAAGTTCCCCTTCTAGGACCTCCCCCCTCGTTCAGCAAACGCCCGCCTGCATGGCGCAGGCGGGCGTTTTGCGTTGCACCGCATATCGCCGCCAGGTCTTCCTGCCGGAGCTCCCTGCCGGCGTTTTCGAGGTCGCGCAATATCCGGAAGTCAGTTCCACGCCGATCGCCCGTGGACCAGGCAGCGGGAACGAGCGCGGCAAGCCACGCCGGTCGGACGGGGAACCGCCCCGCAAGGCCCGTGGAAGAAACTGCCGGGCAACGAGAAGGCGGCCCGCCCGGGTTTCCCCGTGCGAGCCGCCATCGGTGCTTCGGCCTTGTCCCTGGCGTGTTTCCTAGAAGAGCGGGCCGCCCACGAACGGGTCGATGGCCAGGGCGACGAAGACGAGCGTCAGGTACGTGATGGAGATATGGAAGACCTTCATGGCCTTCTTGTTCATGTCCGCCGGCTCATGGTCGCGCTGGGCCTCGCGGTAGAGCACGTGGCACTCGTAGACGAACCACAGGCCTGAGACGCCGGCCAGCACGGTGTAGACGATGCCTGCGTAGCCCATCGGGACCAACAGCAGCGAGCAGACCAGCGTGGCCCAGGCGTACAGGACAACCTGCACCGAGACCCGGCGGGCACTGGAAATCGCACCGAGCATCGGCACCCGTGCGGCGTTGTAGTCGTCGGCGTACTTCATGGACAGCGGCCAGTAGTGCGGCGGGGTCCACAGGAAGATGATCAGGAACAAGATGATGGCGGGCCATTCGATCTTGTTGGTGACCGCTGCCCAGGCAATGAGCACGGGCATGCAGCCGGCGATCCCGCCCCACACGATGTTCTGTGCGGTCCGGCGCTTGAGGATCAACGTGTACAGCACCACGTAGAAGAGGATTGCAGCCAGGCCGAGTGCGGTGGTCAGTGGGTTCGTTCCGAACCAGAGCACCGCCAGCGACGCGAAGCCAAGTGCGTAGGAGAAGATCAACGCCTCGCGCGGGGTGACCTCGCCGGTGACCAGCGGGCGCCCCTTGGTGCGCTTCATGACCTTGTCCATGTCGCGGTCGATGTAGCAGTTGAAGGAGCCAGATGCCCCGGCAGCCATGGCCCCACCCAGCAAGGTGGCCAGCACCAGCGAAATCGAGGGGAAACCGCGTTCGGCGAACATCATGGTCGGCAGCGTGGTCACGAGCAGGAGTTCAATGACGCGAGGCTTGGTCAGGGCCACATAGGCCTTGGCCTTTCGCGACACGAAGTCGCCAACCGATTCATTCGGCTGACGAGCTGCACGGGCCCTCGTTGCGGAGTCAACGGACACGGTCTTCACAGACATCTACTCAGTTCTACGGGGGTCAATAAGGACAATCACCCTCTAGCATACCCTTTTACAGCACGTAGAAATGGGCCGCGATCTTTCCGTGCGGGCGACACGCGGGCGCGCCCGCCCGCAATCTCCGGCAACAATAGTTTTCGCCATGCCTCAACAAGCGGTCTCAAACGGGCATTTTTGAGGCCAATGGCGCTAAGCTGGAACCGTTGCGCCGCCGCCGAAACCGTCCCGTGAATCATTGGATGGACGGCGGCGTTGTGCTTACAGGGCGGGATGCCCCGCAACCACATGACTTTGAAATGCACACCGTACAGGGAGGACCCACAACGTGGCGCCACTAGCAGAAAACAGCGAATTCGCTTGGACCGATCTTGACCAGCGAGCCGTCGACACGGCCCGCGTGCTCGCCGCGGATGCGGTCGAGAAGGTTGGAAACGGCCACCCCGGAACGGCGATCTCGCTGGCCCCGGCCGCGTACCTGCTCTTCCAGCAGCACCTGCGCCACGACCCGTCCGATCCGGCCTGGATCGGCCGCGACCGCTTCGTGCTCTCCCCCGGGCACACCTCGCTGACCCTGTACCTGCAGCTCTTCCTCTCCGGCTACGGCCTGGAGCTCGAAGACCTCGAGGCACTGCGCACCTGGGGCGCCAAGACCCCCGGGCACCCGGAATTCGGCCACACTGCCGGCGTGGAAATCACCACCGGTCCGCTCGGCCAGGGCCTGGCCTCGGCCGTGGGCTTCGCCTACGCCCAGCGCCGCATGCGCGGCCTGCTTGATGCCGACGCGCCCGCCGGCACCAGCCCCTTCGACCACACCGTGTGGGTCATCGCCTCCGATGGCGACCTGCAGGAGGGCGTCACCTCCGAGGCCTCCTCGCTGGCCGGCCACCAGGAACTCGGCAACCTCGTCGTGGTCTATGACGAGAACCACATCTCCATCGAAGACGACACCGACGTGGCGTTCACCGAAAACGTGCTCGGCCGCTACGAGGCCTACGGCTGGCACACCCAGCGCGTGGACTGGACCAAGACCGGGAACTACGTCGAGGACCTGGCCGAGCTCGACGCCGCCCTGCGCGCCGCCAAGGCCGAGAGCAACCGTCCCTCGATCATTTCCCTGCGCACCGTCATCGGCTGGCCCTCGCCGACCAAGGCCGACACCGGCGGCATCCACGGTTCCAAGCTCGGCGGCGCCGAGGTTGCAGGCTTGAAGACCGCCCTGGGCTTCGACCCGGAAGCCAACTTCGCGATCGCGGACGAAGTCCTGGCCCACGCCCGCTCCGTGCAGGAGCGCGGCACCGCCGCCCGCGCCACCTGGCAGGCAGGCTTCGACGCATGGTCGAACGCCAACCCGGAAAACGCCGCCCTGCTGGCGCGCCTGGAATCCGGCGAGCTGCCGGCCGGCTGGGACGAGAACCTGCCGGTCTTCGAGCCCGGCAAGGACGTCGCCACCCGCTCGGCCTCCGGCAAGGTCATCAACGCCGTCGCCGGCGTACTGCCCGAGCTCTGGGGCGGCTCGGCCGACCTGGCCGGCTCGAACAACACCACCATCGAGGGCGCACCGTCCTTCATCCCGGAATCGCGTTCCACCGATTCCTGGAAGGGCAACCCCTACGGCCGGGTGCTGCACTTCGGCATCCGCGAGCACGCTGCCGCCTCGATCGTCAACGGCATCACGCTGGCTTCCCCGACGCGTGCCTACTCGGGCACCTTCCTGATCTTCTCCGACTACCAGCGCCCGGCCATCCGCCTCTCCGCGCTGATGGGCGTGCCATCCATCTATGTGTGGACGCACGACTCCATCGGCCTGGGCGAGGACGGACCGACGCACCAGCCGGTCGAGCAGCTGGCTTCCCTGCGCGCCATCCCGAACCTTGACGTGGTCCGCCCGGCGGATGCCAACGAGGTCTCCTACGCGTGGAAGAAGATCCTGGAAACCACGTCCAATCCCGCCGGCATCGTCCTCTCGCGCCAGAACCTCCCGGTCTACGACCGTGCACAGCTGGGCTTCGGCTCGGCCGAGGGTGTCGAAAAGGGCGCCTATGTGCTCGCCGACGCCACCGCCAACGGCGAGGTCGTCGCCCCCGAGGTGCTGCTGCTGGGAACCGGCTCCGAGGTTTCCCTGGCCATCGAGGCCCGCGAGGCCCTGCAGGCCCAGGGCGTTGCCGCCCGCGTGGTCTCCATCCCGTGCCTGGAATGGTTCAACCAACAGGATGCCGCCTACCGCGAATCCGTGCTGCCCGCCGCCGTCAAGGCCCGCGTCTCGGTCGAGGCCGGCGTGGCCCAGGGCTGGCGCGAGCTGGTGGGCGATGCCGGACGCATCATCTCCCTTGACCACTACGGCGCCTCGGCAGACTACAAGCGCCTCTTCACCGAGTTCGGGATCACCGCGGAGGCCATCACCGCCGCCGCCCTCGATTCCATCTCGGCCGCCAAGTAACACCCCCCAACACGCAAAGGATTTTTACCGTGAGCAACGCAAACACCCAGGCCCTTTCGGACGCCGGCGTCTCGATCTGGCTCGATGACCTCTCCCGCGAACGCCTGACCTCCGGTTCGCTCGAGGCCCTGATCAAGGAAAAGAACGTCGTCGGGGTCACCACCAACCCCTCGATCTTCCACGCTGCCCTGTCCGACGGCGAGTCCTACGCGGCGCAGGTCGCCGAGCTGGCGGCAGCCGGCATGGACGCCGAGGAAGCCGTCTTCAAGATCACCAGCGACGACGTCGCCGCGGCCTGCGACCTGTTCGCCCCGATCAATGCCGCCACCAACGGCGTCGACGGACGCGTTTCCATCGAGGTCGACCCGCGCCTGGCCCGCAAGACCGCCGAGACCATCGCCGAGGCCAAGGTCCTGCACGAGATGGTCGGCCGCGAGAACGTGCTGGTCAAGATCCCGGCAACCGTCGAGGGCCTGGAGGCCATCGCCGAGACCCTGGCGGCAGGCATCTCCGTGAACGTCACGCTGATCTTCTCGCTGGAGCGCTACCGCGCTGTCATCAACGCCTTCCTCATCGGCCTGGAGGCAGCCAAGGTCAACGGGCATGACCTGTCCAAGCTGCACTCGGTCGCTTCCTTCTTCGTCTCCCGCGTGGACACCGAGATCGATGCGCGCCTGAATGCCATCGGCACCGACGAAGCCCTGGCCCTGCGCGGCAAGGCCGGCGTCGCCAACGCCCGCCTGGCCTACCAGGTCTACGAGGAGACCTTCACCTCCGAGCGCTGGAACGTCTTGGCCGCGGCCGGCGCCAACGCCCAGCGCCCGCTGTGGGCCTCCACCGGCGTGAAGGACCCGGCCCTGCCGGACACCCTCTACGTCACCGAGCTGTGCGCCCCGAACACCGTCAACACCATGCCGGAGAAGACCCTCGAGGCCACCGCCGACCACGCAGAAATCAGCGGGGATGCTGTGTCCGGCAGCTACGCCGAGGCCAACGCGGTGCTTGACGCGCTGGCGGCCCTGGGCGTGAGCTACAACGACGTCGTGGCCAAGCTCGAGGTCGAGGGACTTCAGAAGTTCGAGGCCGCCTGGAACGAACTGCTGACCGACCTCGAGGCCTCGCTCAAGAACGCGAACGTGAAATGAGTTCCCTGGGGTTCATAGCCACGGGGGCCGCGCAGGCGGCCATCGAGGCACATGTGCCGTCGCTGGTGGCCGAGAAGGTCGCCAGCCGCATCGCCGCCAAGGACGCGACCGTGTGGGTCGAGTCGGCCCGCGCCGAGGCCTCCGTCCGCCTGGGCTGGGTCGACGCGCCGGAAAACTCCCGCGCCCTGGTACCCGGCATCCTGGCACTGCGCGACGAGCTGCGCGCCGAAGGGGTGAACCGCATCGTGCTTGCCGGCATGGGCGGATCCTCCCTGGCGCCCGAGGTCATTTGCGCGACCAACGACGTCGAGCTGGTCGTCTGCGACTCCACCGACCCGGAAATGGTCGCCGGCATCCTCGCCGACCGCCTGGCCACCACCGCCCTGGTGGTTGCCTCCAAGTCCGGCTCCACGGTGGAGACCGACTCGCAGCGCCGGGTCTTCGAGCAGGCGTTCAACGACGCCGGCCTCGATGCCGCCTCGCGCATCATCGTGGTCACCGACCCGGGCTCGCCGATGGACGAGGCAAGCCGCAAGGCGGGCTACCGCGCGGTGTTCAACGCCGACCCGTCCGTGGGCGGGCGCTACTCGGCGCTGACCGCCTTCGGGCTGGTTCCCGCCGGCCTGGCGGGCGTCGACATCGAGGCCTTCCTGGACGAGGCCGCTGCCGCGGCCGAGTTCCTGGCCGAGGACGACGAGGACAACATCGCCCTGGCCCTGGGCGCCGCAATGGCCGGCACGCGCCCCCTGCGCGACAAGCTCATCTTCGCCGACGAGGGCTCGGGACTGGCAGGTTTCGCCGACTGGGCGGAACAGCTCATCTCGGAATCCACCGGCAAGGAGCAGACCGGCGTGCTGCCGGTTGTCGTGGAGGACCGGGCACCGGAAACGATCAGCGCGGCTGCCGACTTCCTGCAGATCCGCCTGGTCGCCGACACCGGCCTGCTCACCGACGAGGACATCGACGCCGAGGCCGCCTCGGTCGCGCTCTCCGGCGCCTTGGGCGCGCAGATGCTGCTGTGGGAGTACGCCACCGCCGTGGCCGGGCGCCTGCTGGGCATCGACCCGTTCGACCAGCCCGACGTGGAGGCCGCCAAGGTTGCCGCCCGCTCGCTGTTGGAAGGAACCCCGGAATCCGTTCCGGCCGCGTTCACCGACGGCGCCATCGAGGTCCGTGCTTCCGCGGGCCTGCTCGATGGCGTCGATTCGCTCGCCGGCGCCCTGGCGGCCCTGGTTGCCGCGATGCCGTCCAACGGCTACCTCGGCATCCACGCCTACCTGGACCGCCGGTCGGACATCGAGCTGGAGAACATCCGTCCGTTGCTTGCCGCCGCCGCCAACCGCCCGGTGACCTTCGGGTGGGGGCCGCGCTTCCTGCACTCCACCGGACAGTTCCACAAGGGCGGACCGCGCGTGGGCGCCTACCTTCAGCTCACCGCGGAGTCCTCGATGGACCTGTCCATTCCGGAGCGGGCCTTCACCTTCGGCGAGCTGATTGCCGCCCAGGCCAGCGGCGATGCGCAGGTACTGGCCGACCTTGGTCGCCCGGTGCTGCGCCTGCACCTGACGGACAAGGAAGCCGGCATCCGGCAATTGGACAAGCTGGCGCGGGAGATGGCCCAGGCCTGATCCTCCGTTCCTTCCGCCGCACACCGGGTGCATCCCCCGCACCCGGTGTGCGCACCCCTGTTTAAGTTCCCCCCTCCCAACATCCGAAGGTCCCGATCTTGATGCTTGAGTCCGCTCGGCGCCCCGCGCGCAACCACCACAATCCCCTGCGTGACCGCCGGGACCGGCGGCTTGACCGCATCGCCGGGCCCTCCGCCCTGGTGTTCTTCGGCATCACCGGCGACCTGGCCCGCAAGAAGCTCATGCCCGCCGTCTACGACCTGGCCAACCGCGGCCTGCTGCCGCCGAACTTCGCCGTCGTCGGCTTCGGGCGCCGCTCCTGGAGCGCCGAGCAGTTCGCCGCCGAGGCCAAGGCCTGGGTCAAGGACCACGCACGAACCCCCTTCAACGAGACCGTGTGGGAGCAGCTGGCCAGCGGGTTCCGGTTCATCTCCGGCGGGTTCGACGACGACGAAGCGTTCATCGCGCTGCGCGAGACCCTCGACGACCTGGCAAAAAGCCGCAGCACCGGCAAGAACCACGCCTTCTACCTCTCGATCCCGCCGAATTCCTTCGAGACCGTCTGCGAGCAGCTCTCGCGGCACGGGCTGGCGAACGACGAATCCGCCGACGCCGGCTGGTCACGGGTGGTCATCGAAAAGCCCTTCGGCCACGACCTGGCGTCCGCCCGCGAGCTGAACGAAATCGTCGAGTCGGTCTTCCCGCCCGACGCTGTCTTCCGCATCGACCACTACCTGGGCAAGGAGACGGTGCAGAACCTGCTGGCCATGCGCTTCGCCAACCAGCTCTTCGAGCCGCTGTGGAACGCCAACCACGTGGACCACGTGCAGATCACCATGGCCGAGGACATCGGCATCGGCGGGCGCGCGGGTTACTACGACGGGGTGGGCGCGGCCCGCGACGTCATCCAGAACCACCTGCTGCAGCTGCTGGCGCTGACGGCCATGGAGGAACCGATCTCCTTCGACGCCGAGCACCTGCGCAGCGAGAAGGAAAAGATCCTGGCCGCCGTGCGGCTGCCCGAAGACCTTGCGCAGGCAAGTGCCCGCGGCCAGTACACCTCCGGCTGGCAGGGCGGGGAGAAGGTCACCGGCTTCCTGGACGAGGAGGGCTTCAACCCCGCGTCCAAGACCGAGACCTACGCGGCCATCAAGCTGGAGATCAACACCCGCCGCTGGGCAGGGGTGCCGTTCTACCTGCGCGCCGGCAAGCGCCTGGGCCGCCGGGTCACCGAGATCGCCGTGGCGTTCAAGCGCGCCCCGAACCTGCTCTTCACCGACCACAAGGACGACGTGTTCGGGCAGAACGCCATCGTCATCCGGGTCCAGCCCGACGAGGGCGTGACCATCCGCTTCGGCTCCAAGGTCCCCGGGACCTCGATGGAGGTGCGCGACGTGACCATGGACTTTGGCTACGGGCACGCGTTCACCGAGTCCTCCCCGGAGGCCTACGAGCGGCTGATCCTCGACGTGCTGCTGGGCGAGCCCCCGCTGTTCCCCCGCCACGAGGAAGTCGAGCAGTCCTGGCGCATCCTTGACCCGTTCGAGGAGCACTGGGCGTCGCTGCCCGAACAGCCCGAACCCTACGCCCCCGGCTCCTGGGGCCCGGCCTCGGCCGACGAATTGATGGCCCGCGACGGAAGGACATGGCGCCGCCCATGATAGTGCAGATGCAAGACACCACGACCTCGAAGATCTCCAAGGAGCTGGTCACCATGCGTCGGGCCGGGGGATCCTCGGCGCTCTCCCGCGTGCTGACCCTGCTGGTGATCACCAGTGCCGGGTACGAGGAAGACGCCATTGCAGCTGCCTCCCTGGCCAGTCGCGAACACCCCTGCCGCATCGTGGTGGTGGTCCAGGGCGCTGCCGACGGCAGGACCCGGCTGGACGCCCAGATCCGCCTGGGCGGGGACGCCGGCGCCGCCGAGGTCATCGTGCTGCACACCTTCGGGCCCGACGCGCACGTGGACGAGTCCCTGGTCTCCGGGCTGCTGCTGCCCGACGCCCCGATCGTGGCCTGGTGGCCGCACGGGGTGCCGAAGGACGCCGCCGGCAGCCCGCTGGGAAAGATCGCGCACCGCCGCATCACCGATTCCGGTGCCGAGACGGATCCACGGGCCGCGCTCTTCTCGCTCGCCGAATCCTACCGTGCAGGCGACACCGACCTGGCCTGGACCCGGCTGACGCTCTGGCGCGCCCAGTTGGCCTCGGTCTTCGACCAGCTGGACCCGGCGCAGGTCACCGCGGCGACCGTCACCGGTGCCGTGGATTCCCCCTCCACCGTGCTGCTCGCGGCCTGGCTGCGGCTGTGCCTGAAGATCCCGGTGACCCTCGCTTCCTCCCCCGAGGGCACCGGTGTACGCTCCGTGCGCTTTTCCCTGCCCTCCGGGGACGTCGAGTTGACCCGTCCTCCGGGGGATGTGGCCGAGTTGTACCAGCCGGGCCAGAAGGCCCAGCTGATTTCATTGCCGCAGCGCCCCGTGGCAGACTGCCTGGCCGAGGAAATGCGTCGCCTGGACCCGGACGAGGTATTCGGCGAGGTCGTGCGCGAGGGCCTGAAGCGCACCAACCTGAGGAGCATCCGTGCCAGTGAACGCTAGGCGACACGTCGTCATCCATCCCGACCTGCCAGCCACCGCGGCGGCCGTCGCGGCCCGGCTCGTCACCGCGATCCTCGACGCGCAGGCCGCACGCGGCGAGGCGAGCATCGTGCTCACCGGCGGCACACTGGGCATCAAGTCCCTGGAACAGGTGGCCGCCTCCCCTGCCCTCGGCGCTGTGGACTGGTCGCGGGTGAACATCTACTGGGGCGACGAGCGCTTCGTCGAATCCGGTTCCCCCGACCGCAACGCCGTGCAGGCCGAGGTGCTCCTGGGCGTGCTCGACGGCCACGGGCTGGACCGCGGCCGGGTGCACCCGATGGGCTCCCCCGACGACTTCGCCACCCCCGAACTCGCCGCCGGGGCCTACGCGCAGCTGCTGGCCGAGGAAGCCGCCGCCGAGGGCACCGCGGGCGCGCTGCCCGTCTTCGACGTGCTGATGCTGGGCATGGGCCCGGATTCGCACGTCGCGTCGCTCTTCCCCGACCACGAGGGCGCCACCCGCACCGGGGTCTCCGTCATCGGCGTCCACGATTCGCCCAAGCCGCCGCCGATGCGCGTCTCGCTGACCTTTGATGCCATCAACACCGCCCGCGCGGTGTGGCTCGTGGTGGCGGGCGCCGACAAGGCGCCGGCCGCAGGAGTCGCCCTCGGCGAGGCTCCCGTGACACGTGAACGCGTCCCTGCCTCGGGGGTCGCCGGCACGCAGGGCACCTGGTGGCTCATGGATGCCGCCGCCGCGGCACTGATCTAGCAACAGCCGGCAAACGCAAAAGCGCGGCCCGCCCTCGTCGATTCGAAGAGGGCGGGCCGCGCTTTGTGCTGCTTGGGGTGCCGGGGGCTAGGACTCCACGCTGAAGCGCATGACCAGGCCCAGCCCGATGATGACGACGGCCCAGATGATGCCCAGGACGATGGTCACCCGGTTGAGGTTGCGCTCGGCGACGCCGGAAGAACCCAGCGAGGTGGTCATGCCACCGCCGAACATGTCTGACATGCCTCCGCCGCGACCCTTGTGCAGCAGGATCAGTAGCGTGAGCAGCAGGCTCGTGATGAGCAGCAAAATCTGCAAAACCAACTTGATGACGTCCATAATTGCCCTTCAATCAGCTCGGTGGCGATTAGTCGGTCACCAGGTGGTGCTCGAACCTAACAATATTAGCAAACTCGGCGGCGTCCAAGGATGCCCCTCCGACCAACACGCCGTCGACATCGCGTTCGGCCAGGATCTGCGCCACGTTCGACGCCTTCACCGAACCGCCGTAAAGGACCCTGACCTTGGAGGCCGTCTCGTCGCCGAACAGCTGCGCGAGCTCGGTGCGGATGGCCGCGCAGAGTTCCTCCGCGTCGGCCGGTCCCGCCACCTCGCCGGTGCCAATCGCCCACACCGGTTCGTAGGCCACCACCAGGGTCTCGGCCTGTTCCGCAGTGATGCCTGCCAGCGAACCGCGCAGCTGCTCCAACGTGTATTCAACGTGGGTGCCGGCCTGGCGGATCTGAAGTCCCTCGCCCACGCACAATACCGGGACCAGCCCGTGGCGGTACGCTGCGGCGACCTTGGTGGCCAGCAGCTCGTTGGACTCCCCGTGCAGCGCACGGCGCTCACTGTGGCCCACCAGCACGTAGGCGCAACCGAGCCGTGAGAGGAACTGCCCGGAGATTTCCCCGGTGTAGGCACCTGAGTCCTGCGCCGAGAGGTCCTGGGCGCCGTAGCGCACCGGCAGGTTGTCACCCATGGTCAGAGTCTGCACGCCGCGCAGGTCGGTGAACGGCGGGAAGACCGCCACCTCGACGCGCTCGAAGTCGTGCTCGGCGTCGGCAAGGGTCCAGGCCAGCTTCTGCAAAAGCGTGATGCCTTGGACGTGGTCCATGTTCATCTTCCAGTTGCCGGCAATCAGCGGCTTCCGGTCGAATTTTCCATTCGTGGATGTGGTCACTTACGCGCCTCCAAGGCAGTCAGGCCGGGCAGTTCCATGCCCTCGAGGTACTCGAGGGAGGCACCGCCGCCGGTGGAAATGTGTCCGAAGTCGTCGTCGTGGAAACCCAGCGTGCGCACGGCCGCGGCGGAGTCGCCGCCGCCGACGACGCTGAATGCCTCCGAGTCGGACAGCGCACCGGCAACGGCACGGGTGCCGTTGGCGAACGCCGGGATCTCGAAGACCCCCATCGGGCCGTTCCAGAACACCGTGTTGGCGCTGCGGATGTAGCTGGCGAACTTCTCCCCGGAATCCGGACCGATGTCCAGGCCCAGGCCGGTGGCGCCGAAGGCACCGCCGGTGATGTTGTCCGCGGCCAGCACCTCGTGCTCGGCATCTGCCCCGAACTTGGAGGCCACGACCACGTCGGTGGGCAGCACGATGTCGCAGCCCAGTTCCTTGGCGCGCTTGAGGTAGCCGCGGCAGGTCTCGAGCTGGTCTTCCTCCAACAGGGACCCGCCGACCTCGTGGCCCTGGGCCTTGAGGAAGGTGAAGGCCATGCCGCCGCCGATCAGCAGGTGGTCGGCGCGGCCCAGCAGGTTGTCGATGACGGCAAGCTTGTCCGAGACCTTGGACCCGCCCAGCACGACCACGTAGGGGCGCTTGGGAGCCTCGGTGAGGGTCTTGAGGACCTTCACCTCGGTGGCCACCAGGTCGCCCTGGTAGGCCGGCAGCAGTGCGGCGATGTCGAAGACCGAGGCGTGCTTGCGGTGCACCGCACCGAAGGCGTCGTTGATGTACGCGCCGTCTTCGCCGGTCAGCGCGGCGAGCTCCGCCGCGAATTCGGCGCGTGCCGAGGCGTCTTTGGAGGTCTCGCGCGCATCGAAGCGCACGTTTTCCAGGACCAGGACGGCGCCGTCGGTCAGTTCCCCGGCCAGTTGGCGGGCCGAGGGGCCCACGACGTCGGTGGCCGTGCGCACGTCGAGCCCGGAGAGCTCGGCGAGCCGGGTGGACGCCGGGGCAATGGAGTACTGGGGGTCGGGTTCGCCCTTGGGGCGACCCAGGTGAGCCATGACAATGACGCGTGCGCCGGCCTCGGCCAGCTTCTGCACCACGGGTATGGAGGCGCGAATACGCCCATCGTCGGTGACGGTGAGGCCATCGAGCGGCACGTTCAGGTCGCTGCGGACCAGAACGCGCCGCCCAAGGACACCATCGGCGATCAATTCGTCGAGAGTGTGGGAAGTCATTTGACTAGGCTATCGGAAGAGTCCGGGACTAACCGAGACGCGCGCCGACATAAACGGTGAGGTCAACAAGTCGGGTCGAGTAGGCCCACTCGTTGTCGTACCAGGCGACGACCTTCGCGGTGGTGCCGATGACGGAAGTCAGGCCGGCATCGAAGACCGCGGAGTGCGGATCGTGGACGATGTCGGTGGAGACCAGCGGATCCTCGGAGTACTTCAGGAAGCCCTTGAGCGGACCCTCTTCCGCTGCCTTCTTGAAGGCCTCGTTGATCTCCTCGACGGAGGCCTCGCGGGCCAGGTTCACGGTGAGGTCGGTGGCCGAGCCGGTCGGGACCGGGACGCGCATGGCGTAGCCGTTGAGCTTGCCCTTGAGCTCCGGGAGGACCAGGCCGATGGCCTTCGCTGCACCGGTGGAGGTCGGGATCATGTTCAAGGCGGCGGCGCGTGCGCGGCGCGGATCCTTCTTGTGCGGGGAATCCTGCAGGTGCTGGTCTGCGGTGTAGGCGTGGATGGTGGTCATCAGGCCGTCGACGATACCGAACTGGTCGTTGAGGACCTTGGCCACGGGGCCCAGGCAGTTGGTGGTGCAGGAGGCGTTCGAGATGATGTGGTGCTTGTCGGCCTCGTACTTCTCGTGGTTGACACCCATGACGATGGTGATGTCTTCCTTGGAAGCCGGCGCGGAAATGATGACCTTCTTGGCGCCTGCCTGCAGGTGCTTCTCGGCATCCGCGGCCTTCGTGAAGAAGCCGGTGGACTCGATGACGACGTCCACTCCCAGTTCGCCCCAGCCCAGGTGGGCGGGATCCTTCTGCGAGAGGACCTTGATGCGCTTCTTTCCCACAACGATGAAGGCGCCGTCGACGGTCACGTCTTCTTCCAGGCGGCCCATGATCGAGTCGTACTTGACCAGCATGGCCAGGTCGTTGATGGACCCCAGGTCGTTTACTGCAACAACTTCGATGTCTGCGCCATGAGCCAGGCTGGCTCGCAGGAAGTTGCGACCAATGCGTCCGAAACCGTTAATGCCAACACGGGTAGTCACGTGTATTTCTCCTAAACAGAGTGGTGTTGCCACTGCCGCGAAAAGAGGGCCCCGGTGTTGGGACACAGGAAACGGAGTGGCTTGGAAAAAATTGGACACTCCGTTGTGTCGTCAGCTGGGATGCTGACCGGGTTATTGCGTGTCTTGCGGAATTAACCGCAAGACACGCAAAACTCGATGTTTACATCTTACGCCATAGAGGCGATAAATGTGAGGAGGCTTACGTCTCCAAGTCCTCGGATTACTTGCCGGGGACGACAAGCTTCGGGGCACCGGCACGCGCCGCCTCGAAGCGGGCCGAAACATCGGCCCAGTTCACGATGTTCCAGAAAGCCTTCACGTAATCGGCCTTCACATTCACGTAATCCAGGTAGAACGCGTGCTCCCACATGTCCAACATCAACAACGGAGTCGTCGCCACCGGCACGTTGCCCTGCTGGTCATACAACTGCTCGATGACCAACTGGCCGCCCAGGCCCTCAAAGCCCAGCAACGCCCAGCCCGAACCCTGCAGGCTCATCGCCGCGGCCGTGAAGTGCGCACGGAAAGCGTCAAAGGAACCAAACGCGTCGTCAATCGCCGCAGCCAACTCGCCCTCGGGCTTGTCCCCGCCCTCCGGGGACAGGTTGTTCCAGAAGATCGAGTGGTTCGTGTGACCACCCAAGTGGAACGCCAGGTCCTTGGACAACTTCGGAACGTTCCCGAACTCGCCCTTCTCCCGCGCCTCGGCCAGCTGCTCCAACGCCGTGTTCGCACCGGCCACATAGGCAGCATGGTGCTTCGAGTGGTGCAGCTCCATGATCCGCGCCGAAATGTTCGGCTCCAAGGCCGCGTAATCATACTGCAGCTCAGGCAAGGTATAAATAGCCAAAATGACTCCTCATTCTCTTCGGCACCCAGCGGGACGCGGGCGCACTCTTCTTCGTTACTGCATCTCCGCGCAGCTGGCGGAAAACTCGTGGTTTCAGTGCTCCAGCATATCCAAGGGAACGCTCGCCTCGGTGCCGGGTATTCCCAACTCGGAAGCTCTTTTGTCGGCCATGGCCAAGAGCCGGCGAATCCGCCCGGCGATCGCGTCCTTGGTCATGGGCGGCTCCGCCATGCGGCCAAGCTCGTCGAGGCTGGCCTGCTTGTGCGCCACGCGCAGGGCTCCGGCGTACTTGAGGTGCTCGGGGACTTCCTCGCCGAGGATTTCCAGCGCGCGGTCGACCCTGGCACCGGCGGCAACGGCTGCCTGGGCCGAGCGGCGCAGGTTGGCGTCGTCGAAGTTGGCCAGCCGGTTGGCCGTGGCACGGACTTCCTTGCGCATGCGGCGCTCCTCCCAGACCATCAACGCATCGTGGGCGCCCATGCGGGTGAGCAGCTGCGCAATGGCCTCGCCGTCGCGGATGACCACGCGGTCAACGCCGCGGACCTCGCGCGCCTTGGCCACCAGGCCCAGGCGCCGCGCGGCACCGACCAGAGCGAGCGCCGATTCGGGGCCGGGGCAGGTGATTTCCAGTGCGGAGGACCGCCCGGGTTCGGTCAGCGAGCCGTGGGAGAGGAACGCTCCGCGCCACACGGCCTCGGCGTCGGCGGTGGAACCGTTGACGATGACCGAGGGCAATCCGCGCACGGGGCGGCCGCGCCCGTCGAGCAGGCCGGTCTGGCGCGCCAGGGACTCGCCGTCGCGGACGACCCTGACCACGTAGCGGTTGCCGCGGCGCAGGCCGCCGCCGGAGACGACGATGATTTCAGAGGTGTGTCCGTAGACTTCGGCGATGGCGGCACGAAGCCGCCGGGCGGTGGAGGCGAGGTCGACCTCGGCCTCGATGACGATGCGTCCGGAGATGATGTGGAGTCCACCGCAGAATCGCAGCATGGTGGATACCTCAGCCTTGCGTTCGGAGGATCTCCGAATCTCAAGCCGGGACAGCTCGTCCTTGACGGAAGCCGTCAGTGCCATGGATTGTTTCCTAACTGCTGGGCTCGTCTGTGCTGAACGTGGTGAACACGTCGTGGTAGGCGGCGGCAAGTCTCAAGGGGTCGTGGACTGCTCGTCCGGCACCAACCCCTACTTTACCGAAAAACGTGCGGGCACCTAGCCGGGCGGCGGCCTGGGTGAAGGCCTCGTGGTCGGAAATCGTCGTCGGGTCGGCCAATACGGCGTCCAGGCGCAGCTGTGGAGCGTACCTGGAGATGACCTCGAGGTGCGCCGCCGCATCCATCCCGCCGGTCTCGGCGGTGGTCGTGGAGAGGTTCATGGTCAGCAGCCGGCGGGCAGGGGTTTGTTGCAGCGCTTCGCGCATTTCCGGCAGCAGCAGGTGGGGCAGCACCGAGGTGTACCAGGAGCCGGGGCCCAACACGACCCAGTCAGCCAGCTCGATGGCGTCAAGCGCCTCGGTGCAGGCGGCGGCGTCGGCGGGTTCCAGGCGCACATTGGAAACCAGCGCGCTCTCCCCTGCCTCGGCCAGGTTCGCCTGGCCGGAGATGCGCCTGCGCACCAGACCGGTGCCGGCGTCCTCCTGCAGCACGTCCCCGGTGATGGTCAGCGGGGTGGTGCTCATGGGCAGCACCTGGCCGCGGGCGCCCAGCAGTGCACCTGCCCAGCGCAGCCCCGCCACCGGGTCCTTGAGCAATTCCCACAGGGCCACGATCAGCAGGTTGCCGACAGCGTGCTGGTCCAGCGTGGCGTTGGTGCCCGGCTTGGAGGTGAAGCGGTGCTGCATGACATCGCGCCAGGTCCTCCCCCAGTCGGTGTCATCGCACAAGGCTGCAAGGGCCATGCGCAGGTCCCCGGGTGGCAGCACGTCGAGTTCCTCGCGCAGGCGCCCGGAGGAGCCCCCGTCGTCGGCGACCGTGACAACGGCGGTCAAGTCGGTGGTGAGCCGGCGCAACGCCGACAGCGAGGCGGAGAGACCGTGGCCGCCGCCGAGGGCGACGACGCGCACCACCTGGTTGTCCTCGGCGGAACGTGCGGGGGGCTGGATGGGGATGGGGCCGGTGAAAAACGCCATGGTGGACTACTCGCGCCCCAGGTCCCGGTGCGTGATGTTGACCCGCACGCTGGGCAGCTGGGCCAGCCGGCGCCCGATCTCCTCGGCCGTGGCCACGGAACGGTGCTTGCCGCCGGTGCAGCCCACCGCGATGGTGGCGTAGTGCTTGTTTTCCCGGCGGTAGCCCTCGAAGACCGGTTCCAGGGCGCCGATGTAGCGCTCGATGAATTCCGCCGCCCCCTTGGCCGACAGCACGTAGTCGGAGACCTGCTTTTCCTTTCCGGTGTGCGGGCGAAGTTCCGGGACCCAGTGCGGGTTGGGGATGAAGCGGACATCCGCCACGTAGTTGGCATCGGTGGGCAGCCCGTACTTGAAGCCGAAGCTCATCACGTTCAGCCGCAGCACGATGGGGCCCGACTCGGAGAAGAGCTCGGTGATCGAGCGCGCCAGGTCGTGCACCGACATCTCGGTGGTGTCCACGACGATCTCCGCGGCTTCCTTCAGCTCGCGCAGCACCTCGCGTTCGCGGTTGATCCCGTCGACGATCCGCTCGTCCTCCTGCAAGGGGTGAGGGCGCCGGCCCTGCTCGAAGCGGCGCACCAGAAGGTCGTCGGCCGCGTCAAGGAAGAGCACGCGGTAGGCGATGCCGGCGCTGGTCAGCGCGTTCAGGTTCTCGCGCAGCTGCGGGAAGAGCGACTTGGAGCGCACGTCCATCACCACCGCGAGCTTGGGGATCGATCCCCCGGAGTGGGCCACGATCTCGGTGAGCATGCCCAGCAGCGTCGGGGGGAGGTTTTCCACCACGTACCATCCGTGGTCTTCCAGCGCGTGGGCGGCGGTGGTGCGGCCGGCACCCGACATGCCGGTTATCACCAGAAGTTCGGACTCGGGAGGTTTCACGGGGGCAAGCTCGGAGGTCATGACCCCTAGCCTAGTCGCCTTTGCGCGCCCAACCTGCTAGTCAAGTACCTCTCCGGTCGTCATGTTCACTGCCGGCGCACCGGTGCCGGCGGCGGCCAGCGCCTCATGCACCGTGGCGGCAAGCACCGGGCCGATGCCGGGAACGGCCGTGAGTTCCTCGACGGAGGCGGCGCGCATCTTTTTCATCGAGCCGAAGTGCTTGCGCAGGGCGTCGCGCTTGGCCGGGCCCAGGCCGTTGATGGTGTCAAGTAGTGAGGTGGTCATCGAGGCCGAGCGCTTCTGGCGGTGGAAGGTGATGGCGAAACGGTGCGCCTCGTCGCGGATCCGCTGGACCATGTACAGCGCGTGGGAGGCCCGCGGCAGGATCACCGGGAACTCGTCATCGGGCAGCCACAGTTCCTCCAGCCGCTTGGCCAGGCCGACGACGTAGATGTCGTCGATGCCCAGGTCCGCGAGCGCCCGGGAGGCGGCGGCGACTTGCGGCGGGCCGCCGTCGACGATGACCAGCGAGGGCGGGTAGGCGAACTTGCGCGCCGGCAGTCGTTCGGAGGCGTCGGCGATGTCGATTTCGCCGCTGACCATCGGCACGGTGTCGGCCATTTCCGCGAGGTAGTTCCTGAAGCGGCGGGAGATCACGTCGTACATCGAGGCGGTGTCGTCCCGCGCAGCGTCACCGGTGATCGCGAACTTGCGGTAGTCGCTCTTTTTCGGCAGCCCGTCCTCGAACACCACCATGGAGGCGACCACGTTGGTGCCCTGGGTGTGGGAGGCGTCATAGCATTCGATGCGCAGCAGCGGGGTGGGAAGCCCGAGCGAGTCCTGCAGTTCCTGCAGCGAGGCCGAGCGGGTGGTCAGGTCCCCGGCGCGCCGGGACTTGTGCAGGCGCAGCGACTGCTCGGCGTTTTCCCGCACGGTTTCGGCCAACGTCGCCTTGTCCCCGCGTTGGGGAACGCGCAGCGAGACGGCCGAGCCGCGGCGTTCGTGCAGCCACGCGGCCACCTGCTCGGTGTTCTCCGGCAGCACCGGGACCAGCACCTCGCGCGGAATCCTGTCGTCCCCGGCGGCCTCGCCGTAGACCTGGGTGAGCAGGTGCTCGATGAATTCGGCAGGGGTCGAGTCCTCGACCTTTTCCACGATCCAGCCGCGCTGGCCCCGGATCCGCCCGTTGCGCACATGGAAGACCTGCACGGCTGCCTCGAGCTCGTCTTCGTGCACGGCGAAGATGTCGGCCTCGGTGTTTTCGGCCAGCACCACCGCGTTGCGTTCGAAGACCCGGCGCAGCGCGGCGATGTCGTCGCGGTGGCGGGCGGCCTGCTCGTACTCGAGCTTGGAGACCGCATCGGCCATCTTGGCTTCGATCTCCTTGATGAAGCGGGTGCCCTCACCGCCCATGAACTGGCACAGGTCCGCGGCGAGCTGCTTGTGGTCCTCGGGGCTGATGCGCCCCACGCAGGGGGCCGCGCATTTGTCGATGTAGCCCAGCAGGCAGGGCCGCCCGGAGGATTCGGCGCGCTTGAACACCCCTGCCGAACAGCTGCGCACCGGGAAGACACGCAGCAGCGTGTCGAGGGTTTCGCGGATGGCCTTGGCCGGGTAGAACGGCCCGAAGTACTTGGTGTCCTTGCGCTTGTCCCCGCGCATCACCTGGGCACGCGGGTACTTCTCCCCCATGGTCACCGCGAGGTACGGGTATGACTTGTCGTCGCGGAAGACGATGTTGAACCGCGGGTTGTACTCCTTGATCCAGGTGTATTCCAGCTGGAGGGCCTCGAGCTCGGATCCCACGACGGTCCACTCCACTGAGACGGCGGTGTGCACCATGGCGTGCGTCTTGGGGGTGAGCCCGGCCGGGTTGGCGAAGTAGGAGTTCAGCCGGGAGCGCAGCATCTTGGCCTTGCCGACGTAGATGACCCGTCCCACTTCGTCGCGGAAGCGGTACACCCCGGGGTTGACCGGGATGTCCCCCGTCGCGGGGCGGTAGCTTCTTGGGTCTGCCACGTCTGCGCCCTTCGTTGCTAGTCGGTGATGGGTGTCTGGTTGTAGGCGTCCACGCGTTCCTGGCCCGTGAGCTCCGCGATGGCATCGACGATGGTGTCGGTGGCTGCGCGGCGCTGCGGCAGCGGGTGCTTGCGTCCCAGGTGCTCGAATTGCAGCGGCTTGCCGAAGGCCAGGGTGAAGTGGTGCGGGGTAATCCGGTTGGTTCCGGCAGGCTGCAGCTTCTCGGTGCCGATGAGTCCGACGGGCACCACCGGCGCCCCGGTGCTCAGCGCCAGCCAGCCCACGCCGGTGCGTCCGCGGTAGAGCATGCCGTCGCGGGAGCGGGTGCCCTCGGGGTAGATGCCGATGCCGCCGCCGGTTTCCAGGATGTCGACCAGGGATTCCAGTGCCGCCACGGAGGCAGCCTGCTCGCCGCGCTGCACCGGGATGGAGCCCACGGACTCGAAGAAGGTCTTCATGGCCTTGCCCTTGAGGCCGGGGGTGGTGAAGTACTCGGCCTTGGCGAAGAACGCCACGTCGCGCGGGGTCAGCGCCTGGATGATGATGGAGTCCAGGAAGGAGAGGTGGTTTGAGGCGATGATGACGGGCCCGGTGCGCGGCACGTTTTCCAGGCCGGTGACGGTGGGACGGCACAGCCCCGAAAGCAGCCCGCGGATCGAAGAGCGGGTCATGGTGTACAGGCTCATTTAGGCGATGGCTCCCTTGGTGGTGGCGGCCATGACCGATGCGCGCACGGCTTCCCCGGCGGCGTTGCCCAGCAAGAGGTCGGCAAGTTCGGCAAGGTCCGCCGCGTGGGCGCCTGCCCCGGCGGCTGCCAGTTCGCCGTCGTCGGCGAACCCCCAGCCCGCGCCGATGGACGCGATGTTGTTCTCGTGGGCGGCCTCGATGTCGTAGCGGCGGTCCCCCACCATGACGCAGCTTGCCGGGTCCAGGTTGTGTTCGCTCATCGCCGCGGCGATGATGTGGGTCTTGGAGGACGATGTGCCGTCGCCCTCGTCGTCGTTGCCGAAGATCCCGTCAAGCAGCGGTGTGATTTCCTGCACCGCAAGCAGTTGGCGGGCAATGTGCGTGGGCTTGGCCGTGGCCACCAGCACCGTGGTCCCGGCGGTGCGAAGTGCTGCCAGAAGCTCCTTCACGCCCGGGTAGGGACGCGAGGCTGCCATGCCGGTTTCGGCATATTGCGCGCGGTAGGTGGCGATCAGGAAGCCGATGTCGGCGGCGGTGACGCCGTCGATGGAGGCCAGCCCGATGCTCAGCGGCGGCCCGATGAGGGAACGGAGTTTTTCTTCACCCGGGTCGGGGATCTGCGCCTGCGTCAACGCATGGCGGATACCCGAGGTGATGGCCCCGGCCGGATCCACGAGGGTTCCATCGAGGTCAAGGAGCACGGCGGAGGGAGCAATCATCACTGTTGTATTCTCGCATGGACTGGGCGCCATCGCCGTTCGTGCATGCCCGAAGCGGCATACACGAACGGCCGTGGGGCCTATCCAAGTAGCGGCGCGAGGAACCTTCCGGTGTAGCTGTCTTCGACCTTGGCGACCTCTTCCGGGGTGCCGACGGCAATGATCTCGCCGCCGCCGGATCCACCCTCGGGGCCCAGGTCGATGACCCAGTCGGCGGACTTGATGACATCGAGGTTGTGCTCGATAGTGATCACGGTGTTGCCCTTGTCGACGAGACCCTGCAGGACCAGCAGGAGCTTGCGGATATCCTCGAAATGCAGGCCCGTGGTGGGTTCGTCGAGCACGTAGATGGAGCGGCCGTTGGAACGTTTCTGCAATTCCGCGGCGAGCTTCACGCGCTGAGCCTCGCCGCCGGAAAGCGTGGTGGAGGCCTGTCCGAGGCGGACGTAGCCGAGCCCCACGTCCACCAGCGTGCGCAGGTGACGGGCGATCGGGGTGAAGGCGGCGAAGAATTCCGCGCCCTCCTCGATCGGCATGTTCAGCACGTCGGCAATGGATTTGCCCTTGTAGTGCACTTCCAGGGTCTCGCGATTGTAGCGCGCACCATGGCAAACCTCACACGGGACATACACGTCGGGCAGGAAGTTCATCTCGATCTTCAGCGTGCCGTCGCCCGAGCAGGATTCGCAGCGTCCTCCCTTCACGTTGAAGGAGAATCGGCCCGGCAGGTAGCCGCGGACCTTGGCCTCGTTGGTCTCTGCAAAGAGCTTGCGGATGTGGTCGAAGACCCCGGTGTAGGTCGCCGGGTTCGATCGCGGGGTGCGGCCGATGGGCGACTGGTCGACGTGGATGACCTTGTCCAGGTGCTCGAGGCCCTCGACGCGGGTGTGCCGCCCCGGGACCTGCTTGGCGCCGTTGAGCTTGTTGGCCAGCACCTTGTAGAGGACGTCGTTGACCAGGGTGGACTTCCCCGAGCCGGAGACGCCGGTGATGGCCGTCAGGACACCGAGCGGGAAGCGCGCGGTGAGGTCCTCGAGGTTGTTTTCGCGGGCGCCCACGACGGTGACCTGGCGCTTCTTGTCGATCTTGCGGCGCTTGGCGGGCACCTCGATCTTCCTACGCCCGGAGAGGTAATCGCCGGTGATGGAGCGGGTGTTCGCCTTCAGGTCCGCCAGTGATCCGGAGTGCACGACCTCGCCGCCGTGTTCCCCGGCGCCCGGACCGATGTCGACGATCCAGTCGGCCTCGGCAATGGTGTCCTCGTCGTGCTCGACGACGATCAGGGTGTTGCCCAGCGAACGCAGCCGGGTCAGGGTTTCGATGAGCCTGCGGTTGTCGCGCTGGTGCAGGCCGATGGAGGGCTCGTCAAGCACGTAGAGCACGCCGACCAGGCCGGAGCCGATCTGCGTGGCCAGGCGGATGCGCTGGGCCTCGCCGCCGGAGAGCGTGCCGGCGGCGCGTTCCAGGTTCAGGTACTCGAGTCCGACGTCCAGCAGGAAGCGCAGGCGGGCCTGGATCTCCTTGAGCACCTGGGTGGCAATCTGTGCCTCGCGCCCGCTCAGGACGAGGTTCTCAAGGAACTCGGAACAAGTGCGCATCGGCATGGCGGAGACCTCGGCAATGGACTTGCCGTTGATCAGCACCGAGAGGGACGCTGAGTTCAGGCGTGCGCCGTTGCATTCCGGGCACGGGATCTGCCGCATGTACTCTTCGTACTTGTCGCGGGCATTGTCCGACTCGGTTTCCAGGTGCTTGCGGTGGATGTACTGCACCACTCCCTCGAAACCGGTGGAGTACTTCCGTTCCCGACCGAAGCGGTTCTTGTACTGCACGACAACCTTGTGGTCCTTGCCGTGCAGAATGGCCTGCCGGGCCACCGCGGGCAGCTTGTTCCAAGGGGTCTCGAGTGTGAAGTCGAGTTCGGCGCCAAGGCCCTCGAGCAGGCGGTTCCAGTATTCGCTGGTTGCTGCTCCCAGCGACCATGGCGCGATGGCGCCTTGTCCCAGCGGCATCTCGACGTCGGGAATGATCAGGTCTTCGTCGACCTCAAGGCGCGTGCCGATGCCGCTGCAGGCCGGGCATGCGCCAAATGGATTGTTGAAGGAGAACGAGCGGGGCTCGATCTCATCGATGGCCAACGGGTGTTCGTTGGGGCAGGCAAGGTTTTCGGAGAAGGCGCGTATACGACCCTCGTCTTCCGGATCGAGGTCCACGAAATCAATCAGGACCCGGCCCTCGGCGAGGTTGAGCGCGGTTTCGATGGAGTCGGTCAGGCGCTGGCGAACGGTGTCGTTGATGGCCAGACGGTCGATGACGACCTCGATGGTGTGCTTGAACTGCTTGCCGAGCTTCGGCGGATCGCTGAGCTGGATCGTTTCACCGTCGACCCGTGCGCGGGAATAGCCCTTGGAACCCAGTTCCTTGAACAGGTCGACGAATTCCCCCTTGCGGCCGCGGACCACGGGTGCCAGGACCTGGAAACGGGTTTTGGGTTCCAGCTCAAGCAGTTGGTCAACGATCTGTTGCGGGGTCTGCTTCGTGACGGCCTCGCCGCAGACAGGGCAATAGGGGCGACCCACACGGGCCCAGAGCAGGCGCATGTAGTCGTAGATTTCCGTAATGGTTCCCACGGTGGAGCGGGGGTTCTTGGAGGTCGACTTTTGGTCGATCGACACCGCCGGCGAGAGTCCCTCGATGAAGTCGACGTCGGGCTTGTCGACCTGGCCGAGGAATTGTCGGGCGTAAGCAGACAGCGATTCGACATAGCGCCGCTGCCCCTCAGCAAAGATGGTGTCGAATGCGAGGGAGGACTTGCCCGAGCCGGAGAGGCCGGTAAACACGATCATCGCGTCGCGCGGCAAATCCAGGTCGACATTGCGCAGGTTGTGCTCGCGCGCGCCCTTGACCACCAAGCGGGTCAGGTCGTGCGGACGGAGGGTTTCAAGGGAGCGGGAAGTAGCCACCAGAACATGCTAATCGAAAACTGGTTCGAATTGCGCGTCCTTGTGAGGAACAAGACTTGGGTCTAGCCGACCTGGGAACTGAACGCTGCGCGAACGTAGCCGACGGCTGCTTTTTCGGAGATCCCCCAGCGTGTCGCAACGGCAGCAAATTCCGACGCGGCGTCGGCTACCGCAACCGATCCTTCGTCGCCGGTGGCCTGGACAATGGTGCCGTGTCGCCCGCGGGTCACGACCGCACCGCTGGCTTCCAGCTCCTTGTAGACCTTTGCCGCGGTGTTGACCGCGAGGCCCAACTGCTCGGCGAGCGCCCGAACCGAAGGCAACTTGGTTCCTGCCTTGAGGCGCCCCTTGGAGATGGCGGCCAGGATCTGCTGCCTGACTTGTTGGTAGGGAGGGGTTTTGTCGGTGCTGTCGACAGTGACAAATGCCAGTGGATTGCTGTCCATGCGAGCCTTCCTTCGTTGATGCTGGGGGCAGGGCCTTCGTTTCAGACTATCGCCTGGCCATGGCTGCGCCACGTAAGGTGAAGTCATGACAGAAATCTTCCTTGACCTCACCGACGTGAGCATACGATCCTTGAGCGTCTCCGAAATGTCCAACAACATTTACTTGGTGACTTCGAAGAGCGACGGCTCGCAACTCTTGATTGATGCCGCCGACGACGTGCCGGCCATCGACGGCCTGATCGCATCCGCTTCGTCCGACTCGGAGGTTGCCCCGAGGCTTGAGGGCATCGCGACCACTCACCAGCACTGGGACCACATCAGGGCGCTGCACGAGTACGCGAAGCGCACCGGCGCGAAGACCTATGCGGGTACTGAGGACGTACAGGGAATTGCCGAGGGTGCCGATGTGGCCATTGACGTTGCATTGAACCACGGCGACACGGTGTCGGTGGGGACAACGGTCCTGGAGTGCGTGCACCTGCGTGGCCATACCCCAGGATCCATCGCCTATGTACTTCGTGACAGCGGAGGCACCACGGTGATCTTCAGTGGCGACTCACTGTTCCCGGGTGGCGTGGGGAACACGCAGAACGATCCGCAGCGCTTCACGACGTTGCTTGATGACGTAACCACACGACTCTTCGAGCAGTATCCCGATGAAACCCTGGTGCTTCCGGGCCACGGGGCCACGACGACGTTGGGCGCGGAGCGGCCGAGCCTGGCGGAGTGGCGCGCTAGAGGCTGGTAATCACGACACTGTCGGTCGAGCCAGGTGGAGGCGATTCGGGCGTCCCCGGCAACGGCGGCGCCATGGCTCGGTACATCTGCCCGCTGGGCGTTTTTATCAGGATCGTGTGCCGGGGACCCAGAATCACGAATTCTTCCCAACCGGACGTTTCCTTGGTCTGGTTGCAGCGAACGCATCGTCCATCGCCATTGACTTCCGTCGTCTTTCCGCCCCTGGCCACTTGGTAAACGTGGTCGTAGTGGCGAATCGGGGCGTCGCAATAGGGTGTGCGACAGAACTGATCTCGTATCGAGATCAATTCCTTCAGCTTTTGGGGAAGAATCCGAGCTTCCGAGTCCATGGCCACGAGCTGACCGCTAACCGGAGCCGTATATAGGCGTCGGACCCATGCTTCTGCTTCATTTTCACCGTCGGGACCGGTGCGGTCACCAGTGATCATCCAGCGTGCATACTCTGCGGATACGGTTCCGTAGCCTTTGATGAATGCCGGCTCGCTGTCACCTACCATTAAGCATCGGTCCGTCATCACGACCTCAACCGACAGTGGCGGTCGCGAGGCCAGTTGCTGGCCGGTGACACACTCCACCACGAAGTCGGCCATGACCTGCGCATCGGTTCGCTTGTCTTCCGCTGAGCGGCGTTTGGCAGCAGCCTTGGCCAGCGCCTCTTTAAGGGCGACGCCTTGCACCACTGGCAGCAGCCCGCTCACTCGCATCATCCCGTCCGGAGTGGGCGTCACGGATATGCGTCGCTTGTTCATCGCGTCGGCATGGTTGTTCATATCCGTTTTGTTGCTGAACGCCAGAACTTCCTTCTTGGCTCGAGCCAGGAGTTGTTTGTCGCCTACGCCTTCCAACGCCCCACGCTCGCCAGCGATTTCCCGGTCAATGAGTTCTCGGACGCCGGGATCCAACTTGTTGGTTTCGCGCACCAGGAGCATGGCCCGATCTTCGTTGAGTTCTCCGCGCTCCAAGGCGTTATAGGTATAGGGCATGTGCTCGATCATGGATTTCGAGTAAGAGATAAAGCTCGACCCTAGGCGTTGTGCGACCTTGCGAGCCAGCGCCACTTCGGCACCAGCACCGCGGTTCGGGTTCTCCGTGTAGATCCCCTCATCCTCATGCCGGGCGATGATGTCCTGCTCGAGCCCGTAGGCTTCCTTGGCCTGGGCCGCACAGATTGCGGCCTTGGCCCTTTCCAGTGCCGAAATCCTCGCCACTCTGACCCGTTCTCCAACATTCTGGGGCAGGAGGGTCATGGCAACGCCGACATCGTCGATGAAATCGACGTATTCATCCCCTGGCCTTTGCGCCAACGCGCGTTCCCTGGCGGGCATTTCCATGCCTACGGGTATGTGGCGGTGGCCAAGGAGAATTTCCCCGGCAGCCTCGGCGGAGAGCGAGCTCGGGTTCGACAAGTAGCCTTCGCACTCTTCGAACATATTTACTACTATACGCCTGTTCCAGACAAATATGAAGAGCTTGATGAATTTTCAGGCTCCCGAAAATCCATGTCACCGCGGGATCGAGATACCACCTTGGGCAACGTGCGGAGGAGCACGTTCGACACCCCCTGCCTACTTGAAACGCATCCCCTGCGCCTCGCAGGCGCTCTTGAAAGATTCCTCGTCCGTGATGACCGGTACTCCGGCGGCATCAGTTGACACCGCCGCGCGAATCGACTCGGTTGACGACGCGGCGCCATGTTCCGCGGCCTTGGCCATGTTGGCGCGGCCTACGCTTCCATCGTCCGTATAACCACTGCCAAAGTGGATGCAGGCAGTGTTTCCCTGGACATCGCGCTGGCGAAATTCGTCGGCCGATCGTCCTGCACAGGCACTGAGCATAAGGGTGGCCACGGCGAGCGCGGGCAAGAGGCTTTTTCCCATGTCCCCACCCTACGAGAGGGCACGGGTCCCCGGGGCAATCTAGCGCTTGCGGCCCACCATGAAGATGCGACGGAAGGGAAAGAGCGTGACGGTCCCGCCGCCGTGGTCGTCAACGGCCGGATAGGCCTCGCTCACCAAGGCTCCGTACTGGGCCTCGAAGTCGGCGGCGTCTGTCGCGCTGAGCCGGGCCAGGACCGGGCGCAGCGCGGTTCCGCGGACCCACTCCAGCACCGGGTCCGGTCCAGAGAGGATCTGCCCATAGGTGGTCTCCCAGACATCGGGTTCAAACCCGGCATCCAGCAGGATCTTCAGGTAATCGGAGGGTTCCCCCGACGCGTCGTCCTGCCGCAGCACGCCGGACAGTTGCGGCGCCCAGCGCTCCGATTCCGCGAGCTGCCTCATCAGCGCGTGCGACGGCGAATGGAAGTTGCCCGGGACCTGCGCGGCAAACCACGCCCCCGGCGCCAACGCCTCCAGCCAGCGGGCGATCAACTGCCGGTGTTCGGGAATCCATTGGAGCATGGCGTTGGAGACAAGTACGTCGGTATCTGGCTCTGGCGTCCACTGCCTTGCATCGGCGAATTCAAAGGAGAGGTATTCCGCATGGTGCTTGGAGCGCGCCTGATCGATCATTTCCACCGACGAGTCCAGGCCCACCACGCGGGCGTCCGGCCAGCGCTCGGCCAGGGAATGCGTCAGCGGTCCGGGACCGCACCCCATGTCCACCACCAGTTGCGGTGTCGCGGCGGTGATGCGGGCCGTCAGATCGTAAAACGGACGATCTCGGTGATCTGCGAACTGCACGTACTTGTTCGGGTCCCATTTCATAACCACAGCGTAGGCGGAAAGGTCCACGTAAACCGATAGTCTTGGACACATCATGAAACTTACCGAGTTGCTGCCCAACACTCCCCCGCGCGGTGCCACCGCCGAATCAACCTATGAAGCCTTCGTGAAGTGGGTGGAGGACCGCGGCATCGGGCTGTACCCGGCGCAGGACGAGGCCGTCATGGAGTTCGTGGCAGGCAACAACGTCATCCTGGCCACACCCACGGGTTCAGGCAAGTCCCTGGTGGCGGTCGCCGCGCACTTCCATGCACTGGCCCGCGGGGAACGCAGCTACTACACGGCGCCGATCAAGGCGCTGGTCTCGGAAAAGTTCTTTGACCTCTGCAAGATCTTCGGCGCGGAGAACGTCGGCATGGTCACCGGTGACTCCTCGGTGAACCAGGATGCACCCATCATCTGTTGCACCGCCGAAATCCTGGCGAACATTGCGCTGCGCGAAGGCAAGAACGCCGACCTGGGTCCGGTGGTCATGGACGAGTTCCACTTCTATGCCGACCCGCAGCGCGGTTGGGCCTGGCAGGTCCCGCTGCTGGAACTCCCGCAGGCGCAATTCCTGCTGATGAGCGCGACCCTCGGCGACGTCACCCGGTTCGAGGACGAACTCACGCTGCGCACCGGGCGCGCCACCACCACCGTGGCGCACGCCGAACGCCCCATCCCCCTGCACTACTACTACTCGCAGGACCCGGTGCAGGAAGCCATCGAGGAATTGCTGGGCACCAAGCAGGTGCCGATCTACGTGGTGCACTTCAGCCAGCTGGAGGCCATCGACCGGGCCAGCGGGTTGATGAGCATCAACGTGTGCACCCGCGAGGAAAAGGACCGGATTTCCGAGCTGATCGCCGGATTCCGGTTCGCCCCGGGCTTCGGCAAGACGCTGAACCGGCTGGTCCGCCACGGCATCGGCGTGCACCATGCCGGCATGCTGCCCAAGTACCGCCGGTTGGTCGAGCAGCTGGCCCAGGCCGGCCTGCTCAAGGTCATCTGCGGCACCGACACCCTGGGCGTTGGCATCAACGTGCCCATCCGCACGGTGTTGATCACCGCGCTGTCCAAGTACGACGGGGTGCGCACGCGCATCCTGAACGCCCGCGAATTCCACCAGATCGCCGGACGCGCGGGCCGCGCCGGGTTCGACACCGCCGGGACCGTCGTCGTGCAGGCCCCCGAGCACTCCATCGAGAACAAGAAGGCCATGGAGAAGGCCCTGGCGAAGTTCGGCGACGACTCCAAGAAGCTGCGCCAGGTGACCAAGAAGAAGCCGCCGCAGGGCTTCGTGACCTGGGGCGAGAAGACCTACGAACGGATCATCGTCTCCACCCCCGAGACGCTGAATTCCTCGTTCGCGGTGACCCACTCGATCCTGTTGAACCTGCTGGCGCGCGAGGGCGATTCCTTTGCCGCGGCCCGCCGACTGCTCACCGAGAACCACGAGCCGCCGGTGCGCCAGCGCGCGCTGCAGCGCAAGGCGCTGGGCATCCTGCGCGAGCTGCTGGCCACCGGCGTCGTTGAGCGTCTCGAACACCCCGACAAGCACGGGAACATGCTGGCCCTCACGGTGCACCTGCAGGAAAACTTCGCGCTGAACCAGCCGTTGTCCCCCTTCGCGCTGGCGGCCCTTGAGCTCTTCGACGCCGAGTCCCCCGGCTATGCGCTGGATGTGGTCTCGGTCATCGAGGCGACGCTGGAAAAGCCGCGCCAGGTGCTCTCGGCCCAGGAGAAGAAGGCCCGCGGCGAGGCGATCGCCGCGATGAAGGCCGAGGGCATGGAGTACAACGACCGCATGGCGGCGCTCGAGGAGGTCAGCTACCCGCAGCCGCTGGCCGAGGTGCTGGGCAACGCCTTTGAGCAGTACCGCGCCGGCGCCCCGTGGCTCGGCGACTTCGAGGTCGCCCCCAAGTCGGTGGTCCGCGACATGTACGAACGCGCCATGAGCTTCAGCGAATACGTGCAGTTCTACTCGCTGGCCCGCTCCGAGGGCGTGTTGCTTCGCTACCTCACCGACGCCTTCAAGGCGCTGCGCCAGACCGTGCCGCAGGACGCGCTGCGCGAGGACCTGTCGGACCTCATCGAATGGCTCGGGGAACTGATCCGCCAGATCGACTCCTCGCTGCTGGACGAATGGGAGGAGCTGGCCAACGGCGTGCTGCACGAGCCCGACGCCGAGATCATCCCGCCGGCCCCCGAGCGCCTGACCTCCAACGAGCGCGCCTTCCGCGTGATGGTGCGCAACGAAATGTTCCGCCGCGTGAAGCTCTTCGCCGACGAGCAGGACGGTGCCCTGGGCGAGCTGGACGGGCACAGCGGCTTCGGTGCCGATGTCTGGGCCGATGCCATGGACGCGTACTTCGAGGAACATGAGGACATCGACGACGGCCCCGGTGGCCGTGGCCCCAACCTTCTGCTGATCACCCCGTCCAAGGAGTCATGGAAGGTGCGGCAGGTCTTCGCCGACCCGGCCAATCACCACGACTGGGGCATCGACGCGACGGTGAACCTGGCCGACTCCGACGAGGCCGGCTACCCGGTCATCACGGTGACAGGCGTGGGGCGCCAGGACTAGGACGGCACCTGCAAATGCGCCCGCCGGATCATTCCGGCGGGCGCATTTCCTTTGCGCTAAAAGCCCAGCAACTTCGTCAGCGGCAGCACCTGGTTGTGGGCCAACAGCACCATCGGCACCACCAGCCCGGCCAGCGCGTATGCGGAGACCGGCACGCAGAGCAGCCACTCGCGCACCGAACCGGCCCGCCCCAGCACGGGAATGGCTATGCGACCACCTGGCTTCCACACGTCCTTGAGCAGCGGAACGCGGCGGATGAAACGCGGGGAACGGATCCGCACCGGCCAGATCAGGTTGCAGCCGCCAACGGTGAGCATGTCACCTGCAATGTGCACCGCGCAGCCCACTGCCACCGCAAGCACCAGCCAATTCTGCTCGTCCGGCGAGAACACCGCCACGAAGATGCCGGCCGGCACCGAGAGGATCCACGGCAGCTTCGCCATGGTGTCGGGAATGAACTTCAACGCCTTCAACGCGAAGGACACCAGCAGCACCGCCAGCAACCCGGCACCCGGATAGACCAACCCGAAGCGGGTGGAATCCACTGTCCACATGCCCAGCACCCACGCCATGAACGTGAATGCGGCAATGCCCAGCAACGAGTGCGTGCCGTTGCGGTGGCCGCCGGACACCTCGCCGATGCCCGCGCAGATCGCGTTGGACACCGGCGGCAGCGAGTGCGCGATGGTTGCCCGGCGATGGTCCGCGTCGGGCAGCAGCGCCGCCCCGGCACAGACCATCGCCCCCGCGACCCCGGCAATCGGGGACTGCTCCAGCAGGCCGAAGCCCAGCGGGATGGCGTCGGGCAGCCAGGGAAGGTGCTCGGGGAGGCTCCCGGTGGGGAGCTTGAAATTCGTGGTCAACGCGATCCAGGCTGCTGCGCCGGTGGCCGCGTGGTGGCCGCCCATCATATTGCTTGGTGCCGTCCTTGCTTTTGTTCTTGCGTGTCGATCGCCCCCAACCTTAGGGGCCCGCACCCACGCGTTGGATTCACGGCACGCAAACGCTGCCGGTAGGCTTGGTCACATGCATTTGATTCGCCCGGCACAGCCCTCCGACGCCGCCGCCATCCTGGATCTCATCCACGAATTGGCCATCTTTGAGCGCGAGCCCGACGCGGTGAAAAACACCGAGGCCGATCTCGTCGCCCACCTCTTCGGAGCCGACCCGAAGGTCCATGCGCACGTGGTCGAGGAGCACGGCACCGTCCTGGGCTTCGCCCTGTGGTACCTGACGTATTCGACGTGGGAGGGCACGCACGGGATCCACCTGGAGGACCTGTACGTGCGCGAGAGTGCCCGCGGCGCCGGACACGGCAAGGCGTTGCTGGCCACCCTGGCGCAGATCGCGGTGGAGCGCGGCTACCGCCGCGTGGAGTGGAGCGTGCTGGACTGGAATGAACCGGCCATCGGCTTCTACGACTCGCTGGGCGCCGGATCGATGGACGGCTGGACGGTGCGCCGGCTCGAGGGAGCGGCGCTGGCTGCATTGGGGAACCGGAAATGAGCACCACCCACGTCTTCCGCGGCATGCGCAGCACCGAGCACTACTTCGAGCTGCCGCTTGACCACTCCCGGCCCGATGGCGAGACCCTCACGGTGTTCGCCCGCGAAATCACCTCCACCAAGCACGAGGACCCCTCGGCGATGCCGTGGCTGCTCTTCCTGCAGGGCGGGCCCGGCGGCAAGTCCCCGCGCCCCGCCTCGCTCACCGGCTGGATGGCGGAGGCCGCCAAGACCTTCCGGATCCTGCTGTTGGACCAGCGCGGCACCGGCCTGAGCACCCCGGCCAACCGCCAGTCCCTGCCGCTGCGCGGGGACGCGGCGGCTCGGGCCGCCTACCTCACCCACTTCCGCGCCGATGCGATCGTGCACGACGCCGAGGCGATCCGCCGCGCCCTGGGGATCTCCTCCTGGAGCACCTTCGGCCAAAGCTACGGCGGCTTCTGCACGCTGACCTACCTGTCCCTGGCCCCCACGGCCCTTGACCGCTGCCTGGTCACCGGCGGGCTGGCCTCGCTCACCGCCGACGCCGACACCGTCTACCGCGCCACCTATGCACGGATGGCCGCGCGCAACGAGGAATACTTCGGCTGGTACCCGCAAGACCGCCTGGTCCTGGACGAGGTCGTCGCGCACCTGCGCGCCACCGAGGAGCACCTGCCCAACGGGCGGTCCCTGACCGTGCCGCTAGTGCAGATGCTCGGCCAGTTCCTGGGCGGCAACACCCGGGTGCACTCCCTGCACCATGTCCTGGAGGGCGCCTTCATCGACACCCCCGGCGGCAAGCGGCTCTCGGACACCTTCCTGGCCGCCGTGGCCGAGCAGGCCGACCGCACCACGAACCCGCTCTATGCGGTGCTGCACGAGTCGATCTACGGACAGGGCTCAGCCACCAACTGGGCCGCCGAACGCGTGCTCGGGGAATTCCCGGCCTTCTCCCCCGACGCGGCGTCCCCGCTGCTGACCGGGGAAATGGTGTACAGCTGGTACTTCGACTCCGACCCGGTGCTGCGCCCGCTGGAGGAAACCGCGCGGATCCTGGCCGAACACGAGGACTGGGGCCGACTCTACGACCCGGAGGTCTTGGCTGCCAACACCGTGCCGGTCGCTGCCGCCGTCTACACGCACGACGTGTACGTGGACAGGGACCTGTCGATGGAGGCCGCCGCCGCGGTGGGCAACATGCGCGTGTGGGAAACCGACGAATTCCACCACGACGGAATCGGCGACGACGGCTCGATGATCTTCGCGAAGCTGCTGGAAATGAGCAACGCGGATTCCTAGGCCCGCGCAACCTCGCGCACGCAGAAGACGGCAACCAGCAGGATGAAGCCCAGGCACAGGTAGCCGAGCCCGGCGTAGCCCAGCCACGCCAGCAACAATCCGGAACCGGCGGCGCCCAATGCCCCGGCGGCACCCATGAGGGTGTCGGAAACACCCTGGACCAGCACGCGGCGGCCGCGCTCCACCCGCGAGGCCAGGAACGCCGAGCCGGAAACGGTGCACATGGACCAGCCCAGGCCCAGCAGCACCAGGCCGGTGGTGACCGCTGCCCGCGAGTCGGCACCCAGCCCGGCGACCAGCACCGCCGCCACCAGCACGCCCTGGCCCGCCAGCATCATCCGCGGCTGCCCGATCCTATCGGCCAGTGAGCCGACGAGCGGGGAGAGCGCATACATGCCGGCGATGTGGAGCGAGATCACGAACCCGATGACCACCAAGATGTCGGCGGTGCCCCCGTGCATCTCGTGCCCCGGGATGGCGGCAAGATCCTTGAGGTGCACCGGGGTCATCGACATGACGCCCACCATCACCAGGTGCGCCACCACGATGGTGGAGATGCCCAGGGTCGCCCCCGGCGATTCCCGCACCGCCACCAGCCCGGTGGCCAGCGATCCGCGTCGGCGGCCCACCGCCGGCGGGTGCGGGGCAATGCCGTCGGCGGCCTCCCAGGCGCGGGCCAGGTCGATGGGGTCCGGGCGCAGCCCGATGTTCAGCACCAGGATGGCCAGGACCATTCCGGCAAGCGAGAAGAGGAACGGCCCGCTCATCGGCGGCAGCCCCAAGCCCTGGCCCAGCACTGCTCCCGGTCCAATGAGGTTCGGGCCGGCAACCGCTCCGATCGTGATGGCCCAGACCACCAGACCCAGATCGCGACCGCGGGTGGCGTCTTCGGCAAGGTCGGTGGCGGCAAAGCGGGCCTGCAGGTTTGCCGCGGACCCCACGCCCAGCAGCGCAGCCCCGAGCATCAGCACAGCGAAGCTCTCCAGCACCGGGGCCAGCATCATGCCGACGGCGCCCAGCCCGGCCAGGAAGTAGCCGAAGGACAGCGCCACGCGGCGGCCGCGCTTCACCGCGAGGGCCGCCAGCGGCAGGGCGCTGAGCGCGCCCGCGACAGAGATCGCGGTGGTGGCTGCACCGGCGAAGGCGTTGGACCCGGTCAGCTCCACGGCCATGAGCGACCCGATGGCCAGCCCCGCGCCGTTTCCCACGCCGGACAGCAGCTGGGAGGCGGAAAGCGTGAAGACCACGCGGCGCTGCGCCCTGGTGCGCGTTGACTCGGGGATGAGCAGGGTTTTCCGGGATACAGTCACCTCGGCAGTCTAGCAACGTACGCGGGGGTTAAAGAGCTGCGGGGCCCGCTTCCCGAAGGAAACAGACCCCGCCTGCGCCTGGCGACTACTTGGAGTCGTTGTTGGCGTCCTCTATTGCCTGTTCTGCCTTTGCTGCCTTGTGCTCCTCGGCGGCGCGGCGGCCGGCCGGGGAAAGCAGCGAGGCAACCGTGGCAATCACGATGGTGCCCAGGATGACCACCAGCGAGACGGTGATCGAGATATCCGGCACCCACTCGATGTGACGGCCACCGTTGATGAAGGAGAGCTCGTTGACGTGCATCGCGTGGAAGACCAGCTTGACGCCGATGAAGGCCAGGATGATCGACAGCGCGTGCTTGAGGTAGATCAAGCGGTCCATCAGGCCACCGAGCAGGAAGTACAGCTGGCGCAGGCCCATCAGCGCGAACAGGTTCGCGGTGAAGACGATGAACGGCGACTGGGTCAGGCCGAAGATGGCCGGGATCGAGTCCACGGCGAAGAGCAGGTCGGTCATGCCGATCGTCACGAAGACCATGACCATCGGGGTGAACATCTTCTTGCCGTCGACGACGGTGCGCAGCTTGTTGCCGTCGTATTCCTTGGCGATCGGCAGGTTCTTGGTCATCTTGTAGACCAGGCCGTTGTTGGCGCCCTCGGACTCGTCCTCGCCCTTGTCGGTGGCCTGCTTCCAGGCGGTCCAGAGCAGGAACGCACCGAAGATGTAGAAGACCCACGAGTAGTTTTCGATGACAGCTGCACCGAGAATGATGAAGATGCCGCGCAGGATCAGGGCGATGATGATGCCGAACATCAACACTTCCTGCTGGTATTTACGCGGCACCGAGAAGCGGGCCATGATGATGATGAACACGAAGAGGTTGTCGATGCTCAGCGAGTATTCGGTGACCCAGCCGGCAATGAATTGCTGGCCGATGTCCGGGCCCGCCTGCCACCAGACAACGGCGCCGAAGATCAGGGCCAGGGTGACATAGAAACCGACCCACAGGCCGGATTCCTTCATCGAGGGTTCGTGTGGTTTCTTGACCACATAAAGCAGGTCAAGCAGAAGAATGATGCACAATGCGGAAAGAGAAATAATCTCAAACTGCAGTGACAAGCCGTGGTTTCCCAATGTGGGGCCTTTCAAAACGGGGTACGTGGAATTACCGCAAGTCTCTCCGCCGCCCGTTCAGATTAGGTCGGCCGCTGCGCCCGGCGGGGCATCATTGCCCCGCGTGTTGACGATCACAGCACAATTGGGATACTCCCCTACGCTTGGACCACTCTAACGCAAACATGTTTCAGGCACGTGAATGACCAGGCCAAAGAGGCAGTAAAGGCTGCCCATGAGGAAGCGGCAACGCATCCGGCCCATATCGTCATACATGCCCTCGACGTGCACGCATACCGCGAGTATGACCTGGTCTGGAATTATTGATCCGCGCGGCATTGCCGGCAGGATCGGCTGGCTGACCTACGCGTGGCCCGCGTTCTTCATCTGGCGCAATTCCTTCTTCAGTTCGGAGACCTCGTCGCGCAGCCGGGCGGCGACCTCGAAGTGCAGCTCCGCGGCGGCCGCGTGCATTTGCTCGGTCATTTGCTCGATCATGTCCACCAGGTTCTCCGCCGGCGCCGCAGCCAGCCCGTCGGCCCGCACCGTCTCGTGGGCCTTCTTGGTGCCGGCACTGGAACGCTTGGCGGTCTTGGCCAGGCGCTGGTTGTTCAGCAGTTCCTGGGTGTCGGCGTCCTCTCGGGCCAGGGAATCGGTGATGTCGGCGATCTTCTTGCGCAGCGGCTGCGGGTCCACGCCGTGGTCCTTGTTGTACTTCTGCTGCACCTCGCGGCGCCGGTTGGTCTCCTCGATCGCCTGGGCCATGGCGTCGGTGATCTTGTCCGCATACATGTGCACCTGGCCGTCGACGTTTCGCGCGGCGCGCCCGATGGTCTGGATCAGCGAGGTGGCCGAGCGCAGGAAGCCCTGCTTGTCGGCATCCAGGATCGCCACGAGCGAGACCTCTGGCAGGTCAAGACCCTCGCGCAGCAGGTTGATGCCGACCAGCACGTCGAACAGGCCCATGCGCAGCTCGCGCAGCAATTCCACGCGGCGCAGCGTGTCCACGTCGGAGTGCAGGTACTGGACCCGCACCCCGTGCTCGGTGAAGTAGTCGGTGAGGTCCTCGGCCATCCGCTTGGTCAGCGTGGTGACCAGGATGCGCTCGTTGCGTTCGACCCGGGCGCGGATCTCGTCGAGCAGGTCGTCGATCTGGCCCTTGGTGGGCTTGACGATGATTTCGGGGTCGATCAGGCCCGTGGGCCGGATGATCTGCTGGACCACGCCGTCTGCCTTGCCGAGCTCGTACTTGCCCGGGGTCGCCGAGAGGTACACGGTCTGCCCGATGCGCTCGAGGAACTCGTCCCACTTCAGCGGCCGGTTGTCCATCGCGGAGGGCAGGCGGAAGCCGTGCTCCACCAGGGTGCGCTTGCGCGACATGTCGCCCTCGTACATCGCGCCGATCTGCGGGACGGTGACGTGGGATTCGTCGATGACCAGCAGGAAATCATCGGGAAAGTAGTCGATGAGGCAGTGCGGGGCGGTGCCCGGGGCACGGTTGTCGATGTGCCGGGAGTAATTCTCGATGCCGTTGCAGAAGCCCATCTGCTCCATCATCTCCAGGTCGTAGGTGGTGCGCATGCGCAGCCGCTGGGCCTCCACCAACTTGTTCTGGTTCTCCAGGGTGGACAGGCGCTGCTGCAGCTCGTCCTCGATGTCCTTGACGGCCCGGCTCATCCTCTCGGCGCCGGCGACATAGTGGCTGGCGGGGAACACGTACATCTCGTTTTCCTCGCGGATCACCTCGCCGGTGACCGGGTGCAGCGTGTGGATCGACTCGATCTCGTCGCCGAAGAACTCGATGCGCAGCGCCTGCTCCTCGTACATCGGGATGATCTCCACGGTGTCCCCGCGCACCCGGAAGGTGCCGCGGTGGAAGTCCATGTCGTTGCGGGCGTATTGCATGGAGACGAACTTGCGCAGCAGCGTATCGCGGTTCAGTTCCATGCCCTTTTTCAGGGTGACCATGCCGGCGACGTATTCCTCCGGGGTGCCCAGTCCGTAGATGCAGGAGACCGTGGCGACCACGATGACGTCGCGCCGGGTCAGCAGCGCGTTGGTGGCCGAGTGGCGCAGCCGCTCGACCTCCTCGTTGATCGAGGAGTCCTTCTCGATGAAGGTGTCGGTCTGCGGGACGTAGGCCTCGGGCTGGTAGTAGTCGTAGTAGGAGACGAAGTACTCCACGGCGTTGTTGGGCAGCAGCTCGCGGAACTCGTTGGCCAGCTGCGCGGCGAGGGTCTTGTTCTGCACCATCACCAGCGTGGGGCGCTGCACCTGCTCGATGAGCCAGGCGGTGGTCGCGGACTTGCCGGTGCCGGTGGCACCCAGCAGGACCACGTCCTTTTCCCCGGCGTTGATGCGGGTGGACAGCTCCTTGATGGCGGTTGGCTGGTCTCCGGCGGGCTTGAACTCGCTGATGACTTCGAAGGGGGCGACGACGCGGTTGATCTGCTGCGCAAGACTCATGCATCTAGGCTACGCCCTGGCACCCCCGCTTTGCCCGCGCGCTCGCCTCAGGCTGAAAGGCCGGCAGCGGCGACCCTTGTACGCAGCCGGCCGATGCGGGCGATCGGCTCGTCCTGCGCGCCGGAGGCGAAGCCGAAGTAGTCGGCCGCCCCGCCCAGGATGCCCTCGACCAGCTCGCCGGCATCCACGATGTGGCGCACCTTCCCGACGGTGAACTTGGCGATGCTCCCGGTTCCCGTCAGCAGGATGTTCGCCTCGATGGACGGGTAGGGAACCTCCGAGCTCCCGTCGGCCAGATAGCCCTCGACGGCTTCCAGCAGGGCATGCCAGATCCCGGGCAGGTCGTCGACAAGGTCGACGGGGACCAGCTGCAGCGAGTGGTAGCGCAGCTGGACCGATCCGATGGTGCCTTCCAGCGTCGCTGCGCGTTCGGGGTCACGCTGGATGCTGAGAAGCTGCGGGGCCGAGCCGTCGACAGGTGCGTGCCTCAGGAAGGATTCGGCGACCATCGAGGTCCTCACTTGCGGGCCTGCCGCTCCACGATGTTGCCCAGCGCGCCGCGCATCAACCGGATCATGAACACGATGGTGGCTCCGGTGGCGGAGAGGAGCCCGGCAAGGGCCAGCCAGGCCGGGAGCAGCACCTGCGCGTCGTAGCCGGAGTCCCGGGAGACGAACTGCTCGCGCCCGCCGAAGAAGAGCCAGAGCACCAGGGCACCGGCCAGGGCGATGAACGCCAAGGCCCAGAGTCCGCGGACGACGCGCATTTCGGTGCGGGCCTTGGCGGATTCGGCGGCCAGTAGCGCCGCAAGTTCCGCCCGGGCCCGCGAGTTCCCGTCGTTCCCGGGGTCCGCAGGGGGCTCAGCGGGCACGGCTGGTGGATGGGGCAATGTTCTTCTCCCAGATCTCTGTGACTTGTTGGCGCAGCTGCGCCAGCGTGCCGGAGTTGTTGATGACGATGTCGGCGACGGCCGCTCGCTGCGCGTCGGTGGCCTGCGCGTCAATCCGGGCGCGGGCATCTGCCTCGTCCATTCCGCGGTCCTCGACCATGCGGCGCAGGCGTTCGTCCAACGGCGCTGCGACCACGATGACCAGGTCGAAGTCGCTCCCCTGCCCGGTTTCCACCAGCAGCGGGATGTCTTGGACGATGACCGCGTCCGCCGGCGCCGCGGCGCGTTGCCGGGCGGCCTCGGCCCGCACGCGCGGGTGGACGATGGAGTTCAGTTTTTCCCTGGCGGTCGCGTCGGCAAAGACCAGCGCCCCCAATGCCGGGCGGTTCAGCTCGCCGGCTTCCGTGAGCATTCCGGGGCCGAAGGCCTCGGCGACCTCCGCCAGGCCCGGGCTTCCGGGGTTCACCACGGAGCGGGCGATGGCGTCGGCGTCGATGAGCACGGCGCCGAGTTCGGCAAGCTGCCGGGCGACTGCCGATTTTCCGGCGGCTATCCCGCCGGTGAGTCCCACATTGAGCATGTGTCCCAGCATACCGAGGCGCGGCGGGCACGCGGAGGCGCAAAACACTAGACTGATCAGGTAATGGACAATGATTCGGTGGCGACGGCCTACACGACGGTGGACGGCGACTTCGCCGCCGAGCTGGAGATCAAGCGCTCGCGCTTCATCACCTACCTGCGCCGGGTCGATTCCGAGGCAGCTGCCCGCGCCCTGGTCGCCGAGTTGCGCAAGAAGCACTTCGACGCACGCCACCATTGCAGCGCCTTCATCCTGGGCCCGGACCGCACCGCGATGCGCAGCAACGACGACGGCGAGCCATCGGGCACCGCCGGCATCCCGATGCTCGACGCGCTGGCCAAGCGGGAGACCGCGCCCGGGACCACCGACCTCTCCGACATCGCCGCAGTGGTGGTGCGCTACTTCGGCGGGATCCTGCTGGGCGCCGGAGGTTTGGTGCGCGCCTATTCCGAGTCGGTGTCCACGGCGCTGGACGCTGCCCCGCTGCTGCGCCGCGAACGCCTGCGGATCCTGGGCGTCGATGCGGACTACGCCGCTGCAGGCCGGCTGGAAAACGACCTGCGCGCCGCCGGCATCCAGGTCCTGGGCACCGAGTACGGGCCACGGCTTGCCACGCTGCGGGTGGCGCTCAATGACCAGGCGCCGGTCCTCGCGGCGTTCGCCGACCGGTTGGCCAGCCTCAGTGCCGGGGCCAGCACCGCAATAAACCTTGGAACCGAATGGGTGGATGTCCGATGAGCCTTGACTTCGAGAAGTTGCGCCGCTGGCCCGACGTGGAGGCGGAGAACCTGCTGGCCGTCGATGCAGCGGACAGGCTGCTGCTGGATCTGGCGGCCGAGGCCGGATGGCCGGGCGAGCCAGGCCGGGTGGTGGTCCTGAACGACCACTACGGCGCGCTGGTCCTCGGGGCGCTGGAGGCCGGGGTGCGCGGGCTGCGCGTGCACCAGGACGCACTCTCCGGCGTCCGCGCCATCGACGCCAATGCCCACACCCTGCTGCCGGAGCTTACCGGCGAATACCGGCACCTGCCCCTGGGCCGCGAACTGCTTGAAGGCGCCGCCCTGGTGTTGGTGGCATTGCCCCGGTCGCTGGACGCGCTGGAGGAAATGCTGGCGTTCGTCGCAGAACATGCCGGGCCCGACGTCACGGTGATGGCCGCCGGGCGCATCAAGCACATGAGCCTGTCGATGAACGAGGTGCTGGGCCGCTACTTCGCCTCGGTCACCGCCTCGCTGGGACGCCAGAAGTCCCGGGTGCTCACCGCCACCGCCGTCCGCCCGGCGGCCCAGCGCCCCGCAGCGCGCTTTCCGCTGCGGGCCGGCCACGACCTGGGGTTGCCCGAACCGCTGCAGGTGCGCGCCTACGCGCAGACCTTTGGCGGAGCCAAGCTGGATCCCGGGACCCGCTTCCTGCTCGAGCACCTGTCGCTACCGGGCGACGCGCAGCATGCCGTGGACCTGGGCTGCGGCAACGGGACCATTGCCGCGTTTTTGGCCTTGGGGCATCCGGGCCTCACGGTGCGTGCCTCCGACCACTCGGCCTCGGCCGTGGCCTCCACGCGCGCCACCGCGGCCGCCAACGACCTCTCCGACCGGATCACCGCGGTGCAGGACGACGCCTTGGCCTCGCTGCCAGACGCCTCCGAGTCCTTCGTGGTCCTGAACCCGCCTTTCCACATGGGCAACACCGTGCATGCGGGGATCGCCTTGAAGCTGATTGCCGATGCCGGACGGGTGCTGGCGCCCGGCGGGGAGCTGTGGTGCGTCTGGAATTCGCACCTGGGCTACCGCGGGCAACTGGAAAAGCTGGTGGGACCCACCCGCCAAGTCGCGCGGAACCCGAAGTTCACCGTGACGGCGTCGACCAAGAGGTAGCGCTCCGTCCGGGCCGTGAACGCGGGGGTTCAGAGCCCCTGGAAGAGGTCCGTGAGCAGAGGTTCGCCGGCGGCGCGGCGTGGCCAGGCCATGACCGAGGGCTCGCGCGAAACCACGCGCTGCCACCGGCCGACGGTCACTCCCGGGTCCATCAGCACGTCCCGCTGGCTGCGGTGTTCCAGCAGCCCGGCGACCACGCGCCAGGACACCGTGGAGGTGTCGACCTCGATGTCGATGGACTCGTCCGGGACCGGGCGCAGGTGGTATTCGATCGTCGGATCCCACACCACGGCACCGGTGCGCCGGCGCACCGTGTTCCACCGTTCAAAGACCGAGGCGCGGATGGCGCCATGGACCAGGCGCCGCAGTCCGGGCCCCGGGACCTCGCGGGCACGCCTGAACGCCTCGTCGGTGGCGGCCCCGATGGCGATGTGGTCGCGATGCCCGGTGATCCCGTCCGGACCGAAGGTCGCCACCACCTGCGGCCGTTCCTGCAACAGGATCGTGCGGACCCGCGCAACCAGTTCCTCGAAGTCGACCTCCGCCAGACGCCCGTCGTCGTAGCCCAGCCATTCATGGCGCACCGGGATGGTGCCGTGGGCACGCCACGCGTTGGCACTTTCCTCCCGCCGCCAGGCGCCGAGGGTTCCCGGGGTCACCGGCACGCCGGCCGAGATTTGGCCGGCAGCCCCGTCGGTCGCCAGCACCAGCACAAACCGGAATCCGGGGTCGTGTTCGTGCATGGCAATGGAACCCGCGCAACCATACGCATCGTCGTCGGGATGGGCAACGACGACCGCGATGGTATGCGGCTCGTTCATGGGGCAAATTCTAGTCCCGGCCGACACCGCGCAACAGTGCGGCGGGCACGGCCCTTCCGCGGGCGCGCCGTCACCCGCGTCCGCCAGGGGGTGCAATACTGCTTCCATGGACGAGTCACTTGAAGGAACGAAAACCGCACTGGTCATCATCAACATGCAAAACGGCGTGATGGAATACTGCGTGCACCCCAAGAAGGTCATCTCGCGCATCCAGGACCTCCTGGCCCGGGCCCGCGACACCGGCACCCCCGTGTACTGGGTGCAGGATGAACGCGAATTCGAGCGCCACTCGACGCCGTGGCGGATGGTCGCCGCACTGGAGCCGCTGGACGGGGAGCACCGGATCCACAAGTCGTACCGCGATGCCTTCACCGGCACCGGGCTGCACGCCTCCCTGATCGCCGGGGACGTGGGGCGACTGGTGGTCTGCGGCGCGCAATCGGATTACTCCCTGCGCACCACGGCCGGGCGCGCGGCGGCCATGGGCTACGACGTCACGGTGGTGCGCGATGCCCACACGACGGGGGCGTCGACCTTCGAGGGCCAGAGCCTGACAGGGGACCAGATCATCGCACACACCAACGCCTACTTTGCCTCGCTGGACTACCCCAACCAGGATTTCTCGCTGGAACGCTCAGAGGAGGTCGGGTTCCGCCCCGTGGTGTTGAACGACTGAACCGTTCGCCCTACCCAAGGCCCCCTTCCGGGCTGTAGGGTGCTAGAAACTTGTCACGCAGGAGATCCAACCCAGGGTTGTCGTGACGGCCACCGCCGGACGGCAACGCACCCCGCATTGAGGAGCAAGCCTTGTTCATTTCCGACGAATCCCTCACAGCCAACGCCGCCACTCCCGTCCCCGGACGGTACGTGGTCGTCTTTGCCGACCCCCACCCCTCCGCCGGGGAGAGGTTCGGCGCCCGCACGCTCCAGGAGGAGGTGCCGACCATGCTGGAACGGGAGGGCTTCTCGCTGGACACCTACTTCCCGCGCCTCGGGGTGGCTGTCGTGGGCGGGGAATCAGCCCAGCTCGGTGAACTGCAGGCCCGCTGCGATTCGCGGAACATGCCGCTGAGGATCGTCCCGGAACTGATGTACCACATCCTCTCGAGCCCGGCCCCGGAGCCGGGCATTGCTGCGGGACCGCCCTTCGCAGACAACGACGAGCTGACCTGGGGCCTGCAGGCGGTGCGTGCCCGGGAGTCCGGCTACACCGGGCGGGGGATTCGCGTTGCGGTGCTGGACACCGGTTTTGACGCCGCGCACCCGGATTTCGCCGGACGCGACGTCATCACCATGTCCTTCATCGAGGGCGAGGATTCCCACGACGGGCACGGCCACGGCACCCACTGCATCGGCACGGCCTGCGGACCGCGCCCGTTGCCGGGAGCCAGGGCCTACGGCGTGGCCCCGGAGGCTTCCATCTTCGCCGGCAAGGTGCTCAGCAACGAGGGTTCGGGTTCCGATACCGGGATCCTCGCCGGCATCGACTGGGCCCTGCAAAACGACTGCCACATCATCTCCATGTCGCTGGGTGCCGACGTGCGGGAGGTCCACCCGCCCTATGTCGCCGCCGGCCACCGTGCCCTGGAGCGCGGGACCCTCATCGTCGCCGCGGCCGGCAACAACGCCCGTCGGTCGGCGGGCAACCCGGGATTCGTCGGCGCACCGGCCAACAGCCCCTATATCCTGTCCGTCGCCGCACTTGACGAAAACCTGCTCGTCGCCGACTTCTCCGCCCGCACGTTGCCGGGCCGAGGGGGCCAGGTCGATGTCTCCGGCCCCGGAGTGAAGGTCTATTCCTCCTGGCCCGGTGCCCAGCGCTACAACACCATCAGCGGCACGTCGATGGCTACCCCGCATGTTGCCGGCGTTGCGGCGCTCCTGTCCGAGGCCACCGGTTACCGGGGCAGGGAACTCTGGGCGGAACTCGTCCAAGAGTCCGAACGGCTCGAACAATTCTCCGTCGACGTCGGGGCGGGCCTGGCGCAAGCTCCGCCACCGATCCGGGAGCAGGCACCTGCGCCGGTGCCCGAACCGGTGTCCGAACCGGTGTCCAGTGAACCTTCGGAGGATGACGCATCTGAAAGCTTTTACGGCCATGGGTGATGACCCGGGGCAACAGCCCGCGGAAACCGTCGGCTACATCGTCACCGTGCAGAGCCAGTACCTGGGCCGGGTGGAGGAAGTCACCGGGCAGCTCGAATCGGCAGGCATGACGGTCGAGAGGGTGCTCGGCACCCTCGGCCAGATTATCGGCCGGGCCGAGGAAGCCAAGCGCACGACGCTGGCCGGGGTGGAAGGCGTTCAATCCGTCGACCCTGAACGGCGGTTCCGCATCAACCCGCCGGATAGCGACATCCAGTAGCGCAGGAGGGCTTGGAGACGCCCCGGGCGAATCCGCGACCTCCGGGGGCCACACCGCCCAAGCCACCGGAAAATTGCAAGAACCCCCGCTCCATTGCTGGAGCGGGGGTTCTTGTCGTCTACTTCAGGTGGATCAGTGATCCACCAAAAGTTCGTTCCTTAGGAACCGGCAAGCTTCTCGCGCAGTGCGGCGAGGGCCTCGTCGGAAGCCAGGGTACCTGCCTCGGTTGCCGGAGCATCCGAGGAGTAGGACGAGGAAGCGGACTCGGCCGGAGCCGATTCTGCTGCAGCGTCGTCGGCAAGGTGCTGTGCAACCTGCTTCTTGTGGGCTTCCCAGCGGGTCTGGGCGTCAGCGTACTGCTGCTCCCAAGCCGAACGCTGGGTCTCGAAGCCTTCGAGCCACTCGTTGGTCTCCGGATCGAAGCCCTCCGGGTACTTGTAGTTGCCCTCTTCGTCGTACTCTGCGGCCATGCCGTAGAGAGCCGGATCGAATTCGGCACCTTCCGGATCGACGCCCTCGTTGGCCTGCTTGAGGGACAGCGAGATGCGGCGACGCTCGAGATCGATGTCGATGACCTTGACGAACAGTTCGTCGCCAACGGAGACGACCTGCTCTGCAAGCTCCACGTGGCGCACGGCCAGCTCGGAGATGTGCACGAGGCCTTCGATTCCGTCTTCGACGCGCACGAATGCACCGAACGGAACAAGCTTGGTGACCTTACCCGGAACAACCTGCCCGAGGGCGTGGGTGCGGGCGAAGGTCTGCCACGGATCTTCCTGGGTGGCCTTGAGCGAGAGCGAAACACGCTCGCGGTCCAGGTCGACCTCGAGAACCTCGACGGTGACTTCCTGGCCAACTTCGACAACCTCGGACGGGTGGTCGATGTGCTTCCAGGACAGCTCGGAAACGTGGACGAGGCCGTCTACGCCGCCAAGGTCCACGAATGCACCGAAGTTGACGATGGAGGAAACGACGCCGGGACGAACCTGGCCCTTTTCCAGCTTGTTGAGGAACGTGGAGCGAACCTCGGACTGGGTCTGCTCGAGCCAGGCACGGCGGGAAAGAACAACGTTGTTGCGGTTCTTGTCCAGCTCGATGATCTTGGCTTCGATTTCCTGGCCGATGTACGGAGCCAGATCGCGCACACGGCGCATTTCGACGAGCGATGCCGGCAGGAAGCCGCGCAGGCCGATGTCGAGGATAAGGCCGCCCTTGACCACCTCGATGACGGTGCCGGTAACGACGCCGTCTTCTTCCTTGATCTTTTCGATATCGCCCCAGGCACGCTCGTACTGAGCACGCTTCTTGGACAGGATCAAACGACCTTCCTTGTCCTCCTTGGTGAGGACGAGGGCCTCGACGTTGTCACCGACGGCGACAACGTCGCCCGGGTCAACATCGTGCTTGATGGAAAGTTCGCGGGAAGGAATGACACCTTCGGTCTTGTAACCGATGTCGAGCAGAACTTCGTCGCGGTCAACCTTGACGACGATGCCTTCGACGAGGTCGCCATCGTTGAAGTACTTGATGGTGGCGTCGACGGCAGCGAGGAAGTCTTCAGCAGAGCCAATGTCGTTGATTGCAACGACCGGGGCACTGGTCTTCTCGTTGGAGGTGATGGTCATGTAGTAGGGACTCCGATGTGGATAGTCTGGGTGAGTCGGTCAGCCGGAAGTCCCGGCATATTCCGAATTTAGAATGGGTGCGGGCACGGCAGTAGCCGAAACACGCCCCCTCAGTCTATTCCCCCGGACCCGCAGGGTCAAAACGGGAACCGACGTTCTTGTCAAGTCGTCCCGGTTCCGTGTCAGGCGAAGGCCTCGGAAAGCTTCATGAGGCGCAATTTCCTGGATTCCAAGGAATCCAGTAGGCGCGGAAGGGCCTTGGCAACGCCCGCCGCAGTACCGGAGGACGGGCGGTTGAAATGGCCGATCCCCACGTCACGGGCTCCCAACAAGGCAGTTTGCGCCGCGACGCCGGAAGCGGGGAACGTTGCGCCGGCATCCAGATTGACGGTGAAGTTCATCGGGACAAGGCTCAGTTCCCTGCACATGGCGGCACCCAAGACGTCCATGTGGGCGGTGCCGGAACGGAAGAACCTGGCCTGGATCCCGAAGGTGTCGGCCAGATAGTGCTGATTGCCCATGACCTCGTCGTATGCTTCGGCGATGGAGGCGGTACCGCGGATTCCGTATGCGGCCTGGCCCCTGCTGCCCAGAGGCGCGTGCGAGGTGCCGTGGTTGGCTATCTCAAAGAGTGGGTCCGCAGCGAGTTCGCGCATCAGCGATATGTTGGCCGCGGCCCACCGGCGATTGACGAAAAGCGTGGCGGGAGTGCGATGCGCACGCAGCTCCTTGATCAGCCTGGCGTCGTAGCCTTCGCCAAGGAGTCCCCCGCAGGCGTCGAAGGTGAGGGCAGCGCCGCGCGCCGCAGCGGGAAGATCAAGTTGGATGCCCTGGGCCTCCAGCCCGAACGAGCCCGCCGGTTTCCCTGCAAAGGCGGAAACCATCGCTTTCCGGCTGGGCACGGCCATGGGAGCGCTCGGCGCCGGGGGCGCTCCGGGCGCCGAGGCGGAGGGGGAAGCAGCAGGCTCGGGGCCGGTTCCGGGCAGGGATTCCGGGTCAACGGCGCATGAGGCCAGGATGGAAGTGCCCACCCCGACAAGGGCGGCGAGCATGGTGCGGCGACCCACTTGGGGGTCGTTGGAAAGCAGGTTGGTCATAAATCTAGAAATCCGCCTGGCAGTAGGGAATCGTGGAGGTGGCGAACAGGGAATCGAGGGTCCGGACGGCACCGGGAACATGGATCTTGAGCACACCGGCCTGGGCCAGGTGCGCAGCGCTGAACCCACCGAGGTAAAGCGAGGCAAGGTCGCGGACATCCACGCTCACATCTGGTTCACCGTCGTCCGGGAGCCGGCGCACGTCGGCCGTCAATTCCTTGACGCGCAGTTCCCAGGTTCCATCGGCCATGCCCAGGGAATCGTGCACGCGCAGCCGGATGTGCCCGTCGCCGGCGTAGGTGCGGGCCGCCAGCGCGGTCTCCAGGTCCAGGATCCGCAGCCACAGGTGGTCCCCGAGCGCGGTGGCCTTGTAGGCACGCGCGTTTTCCAGCGCTGTCGGCAACACGTCATCGACGGGTCCGCGCCCGGTGATTTTTTCCACCAGGTCGTGGGCACCGAGGTAGGCAACCAGCTCGCGGCGGGCGGCGCCCGATGCGGTGCACATCTGGCCGATTTCCATGGTGGGCGGGTCGACCTTCCACCCGGAAAACTGGTAGCTCATGAATCCGTCGGGCTTGCCGTCTGCGTCCAGGTGCAGGGCTGCGCGCAGGTTCTTGACCGGCTTGAGCGAGTCGTAGTCCTCCCACTGGCCAGCGGCCTGGCCCACGTCGAACTGGGTGGCGCTGATGGAACCAAGGGTGTGGGCGTGTGCCGCGGCAAAGATGGCAGGGGCGTACTTTTTCAGCTCCTCCGGGGCAACGGCAACGACACTGCCTTCAGGCTCGACGCGCAGCGACGCGCCCTGCCGGGTCTTGAGCGTGTAGCGGGCACGCTGGGTGGCGCGGCCGAAGCCGAAGCGGCCGTAGATGGTGGCTTCGGAGGCGGTCAGCGCCGCAAACACCGCGCCCTGCTCGCGGGCCGTGGACAGGTCAAGGGTGATCATCCGGCGCAACAGGCCACGGCGACGGTGCGTGGGACTGACGGTGACCGAGGTGATCTGGTGCACCGGCATCAGGTTTCCCCCGCCGATGTTCAGCGTTCCGGGAAAGGCGGCGTAGGTGGCGACGGGAGCCGCTGCGTGCAGCGAGGGCTGCACCGCAGAGTCGTCGTAGACGGCGGTGAACGTGGTGTTTTCGGCGATTTCCAGCCCCGCCAGGATCTTCAACTCGTCGGCATCCAATTGGGATTCATGGAATCCGCGGCTGACCGCCTTCAGGAATTCGACGGTTGCAGCGGACGGTGCACCGTCTACGAGCTCGGGCTCGAATCTTTCAATGCGAATCGCGGCATCTTCACTCATGATCGTGGCGTTTGCTTCCTGGGGTCGGGGGCAGGGCAGGCGTTGGCGTGGAGCTAGAAACCGTTGATGGCGTGGGGTACGCCCGGCAGGTCCAGCAGTTCGGACAATGCGGCAGGTTCTGCCGGCAGGGCGCGTTCGGCGGGTTCCAGCAGACCGGCGGAGACCAGGTCCCCGATCCCGCAGGCGCCGAGCAGCAGCGGGCCCAGGGCAACTGCACCGCAGGAGAAGTCGGCCGGTCCGTCCTCGTCCAGTTCGGTGACCTTCGCCCGCCCGTCGCGGATCGCAAAGGCGTAGAACCCGGCAACCAGGCCCTGCGGGTCGGCGACGCGCAACGTGAAGGTCCCGGATCCGCGGTACTCCCGCGCGGCGAAAGCCGCGGGGACATCCAGCACCCGCACCCACAGGCAGTGTTCGCGTCCGGTGTAGCTGACCCGCGAGGGGTCCTCCAGCGCCCAGCCCAGCGGGTCGTCTGCGGCGGCGAAGGGATGGCTGATGCGCTCGATCAAATCGACGCTGGACAGGAAACGGAAGATCTCGCGCCGGGCCACCTCGGTGGTGGCCACCAGGTCACGGACGTTCAGCGTCAAAGGCTTGGAATCCCAGCCGGCAAACACATACGTCACGTATCCCTGGATCTCCCCCGCCGGATCCAGGTACACGGCGGCACGCAGCTTCGGATCCGGGTCTGGCCCCTCCTGGCCCCAGCGTGCAGTGGCATGGCGGAGATAGGCTTCCTGGCGCCCGACCGAGCCGCGGCGGGATGCGTGGAACGCCTCGAATACGGGCCCGGCAACCGTGCCCAGCACATGCGGCGGAACCTGCAGCACCGATCCGCTGGCCGCTGCGTGGAAGCGCACGTCCCCGCGCACATCCAGGTGCAGGGTTTGCTGCTCGGTGACCCGGCCGAAGCCGAACCTGCCGTAGATCGTCGCCTCGGACGCGGTCAGCGCGGCCACGGGGTAACCCGCGGCCTTGGCCCGGGCGAGGTCCCCGGTCATCAGTTCACGCAGGATGCCGCGGCGGCGGTGCGTGGGACGCACCGTGACCATGGTGACCAGGTGCGCGGGGACCAGGGACGCCCCGACGTTCAGCGTCTTGGCGAAACTGGCGTAGGTGGCCACCGGCACCAGCGGGTCCACCCAATCGGCGGGCAGGGAATCGTCGTAGACCCCGGTGAGCACCCGCGCATCGACCTCGTGGGCTTGGAACATCTGTTCCACCTGGTCCGCGGTGGCGGGCTGCTGGTGGAACCCCTCCCGGCCCGTGTTCAGCCAGGCGGCATACCCGCCGGACGCGGCGCCGGTGTGGGCGTCGCGGGCCAGCGGGACCTCCTCGATGCGCAGCTGCCGGGTGAGCATCAGTGCCCGGCGTCCTGCCAGGACGTGCCGATGCCCACGTGCACATCCAGGGGCACCTTGAGCTCCGCGGCGGCGCCCATCCTTTCCCGCACGATCTTTTCGACTTTTTCCAGTTCGCCGGCGGCGACCTCGAGGACGAGTTCGTCATGGACCTGCAGCAGCATGCGGGATTTCAGGCCGGCTTCGGCCAGGCCTTCCTCGACGCCGAGCATCGCACGCTTGATGATGTCGGCGGCCGAGCCCTGGATCGGGGCGTTCAGCGCCGCGCGCTCGGCGATGTCGCGCAGCTGGCGGTTGTCGCTGGCCAGCTCCGGCAGGTAGCGGCGGCGCCCGAAGATGGTCTCGGTGTAGCCGTCCTTGCGGGCTTGGTCCACCACGGCGCGCAGGTAGTCGCGCACCGCGCCGAAGCGCGAGAAATAGTCCTTCATCAGCGTGCGCGCCTCGTCGACGGAGATCTTCAGCTGCTTGGACAGCCCGAAGGAGCTCAAGCCGTAGGCCAAGCCGTAGCTCATGGCCTTGACCTTGGAGCGCATTTCGTTGGTGACATCGGCAGGTTCGACGTTGAAGACGTGCGAGCCGACGAAGCGGTGCAGGTCCTCGCCGTCCTGGTAGGCCTGGATCAGGCCCTCGTCCTCGGAGAGGTGCGCCATGATGCGCATTTCGATCTGCGAGTAGTCGGCGGTCAGCAGCGTCTCGTAGCCCTCGCCCACCACGAAGACCTCGCGGATGCGCCGACCCTCCTCGGAGCGGACCGGGATATTCTGCAGGTTCGGGTTCAGCGATGACAGGCGCCCGGTGGCAGCGACGGTCTGTGCGTAAGTGGTGTGGATGCGGCCGTCGGAAGCAACGGCCTTGCGCAGGCCCTCGACGGTCTGGCGCAGCTTGGTCGCGTCGCGGTAGGCCATCAACGCGACAAGGAACGGGTGCCCGGTCTTGACCAGGAGGTCCTGCAGGGACTCGGCGTCGGTGGTGAAGCCGGTCTTGATCTTCTTGGTCTTGGGAAGGTCGAGTTCCTCGAAGAGGACAACTTGCAGCTGCTTGGGGCTGGAGAGGTTGACCTCGTGGCCGATGGCCCCGTAGGCCTCTTCGGTGGCCCGGTTGATGGTCACGGTGAAGTCTTCGAAGAGCCCGTCGAGCTTGGCGGTGTCGATGGCGATGCCGGACATTTCCATGCGTGCCAGGATCAGCGACAGCGGCATCTCCAGCTCCTTGAGCAGGGCATCTCCCCCGCGCTCCACGAGCATGCCGGCGAGGTGCTGGCTCAACTCGCGCACCGCGTGGGCGGCGCGGACCGCCGGGGTGGCAAGATCCGGGCCCTCGAAGTCCAAGGCCAGCTGGCCGCTGGCCGGTGCCTTGGAATCGTCCAGCGAGATGCGCAGGTGCTGTTGGGCGATGTCCGGCAGGTCGTGGCTACGGCGGTCGGGCTGGATCAGGTAGGCGGTGATCATGGTGTCGTCGGTGACTCCCGCCAGCTCAAGGCCGCGGTTCTTGAGCATCTTGTAGGTGCCCTTGAAGTCGTGCACGGCCTTGGAGTGGCTGACCGAGGACAGCACCTTGGCCAGTGCCTGCTCGGTTTCCCCGTCAATTTCCTCGAGGGAGACGTAGGCGGTGGCGTCCTTGGAGGCGAACGCCAGCCCCACCACGTCGGTGCCGCCGACGCCCCCGACGGTGGCCGCGTGCACGCCCAGCAGCTGCGCGCCGTGAGCGGCGAACCATCCCTCGAGCGCGGCTGCGTCGCCGAGCATCTCGTGGGCGGGGATCTCGGCTTCCTCGGCGGCATCCTGCGGATCATCACCGAAAAGGTCGAAGAGGCGCTTGCGCAGGGTGTTGAACTGCAGCGCGTCAAAAAGTTCTTCGACGGCCTCGCGGTTGGGTCGATCCAGGATCATGGCCTCGAGGGCAACCGGCAGCTCGAGGTCGCGCAGCAGGTGGTTCAGGCGGCGGTTGCGGGTGACGTTTTCCACATGTTCGCGCAGCGAGTCGCCGACCTTGCCCTTGATGGCATCGATGTTTTCCAGGATGCCCGGCAGCCCGCCGTAAAGATTGATCCACTTGGCGGCGGTCTTCGGTCCCACCCCGGGCACCCCCGGGAGGTTGTCGGCGGTTTCGCCGACCAGGGCCGCGAGGTCCGAATACTGTTCGGGACGTACGAAGTACTTCGCCTCGACGGCGTCCCCGTCCATCGGCGGGATGTCGGAGATCCCCTTCTTGGGGTAAAGCACCAGGGTCTTTTCGGTGATCAGCTGGAAGGCGTCACGGTCACCGGAGACCACCAGCACGTCCAGGCCGGCGGCTTCGCCCTGTGCGGCGAGGGTGGCGATGATGTCATCGGCCTCGTAGCCGTCCATGGTGATGGTGGGGATGTTCATGGCTTCCATGACCTTTTGGATCAGGTCGATCTGCCCGTGGAATTCTTCGGGCGTCTTGTTGCGCCCGCCCTTGTATTCGGTGTACTCCAGTGAGCGGAATGTGGGGGTGTCCAAGTCGAACGCCACGGCCACGTGGGTGGGCTTCTGCTGGCGGATCATCGTCAGCAGCATCGACACGAAGCCATGCACCGCGTTGGTGTGCTGCCCGGTGTCGGTGGAAAAGTTTTCGGCCGGCAGGGCGTAGAAGGCACGGAAGGCCATGGAGTGCCCGTCAATGACGAGCAGGCGCTGGGGTTCGGTTGCCACAAGTTTGGTTGATTCGCTCACAGGTGCCAGCCTAGTTGGCATGGGCAATAAATTCACTCAAGACAACGCAGCGGCCATCGAGACATCTGGCACCTTTGCCGCCAACGGGGCGCACCCGGTCAATCCCTTTGCCCGTCAGCTCTTCGAACACGGGGTACCCGAGGCGATGTGGCCGATGCTTGCCAGCCACGGCGTGGGGACCCTGGTGGAGAAGCTGGGCATCCATTTTACGGAGATCACCCGCGACCGCGTGGTTGCCACCATGCCGGTGGAAGGCAACCAGCAGGTCGCAGGCATCCTTCACGGAGGCGCCTCGGTGGCCTTGGCCGAGACCCTTGGTTCCTTCGCCGCGGCGGTACACGGCAAGGGCGAAAAGAAACCGGTCGGTGTGGATATTTCCGCCACCCACCACAGGGCAGGGGTCACCGGCCTGGTGACCGGGGTCTGCACACCGATCCACCTGGGGCGCACGCTGACCACCCATGAAATCATCATCAGCGATGATGCGGGAAGGCGGCTGTGCACCTCCCGCATCACCAACATGCTGCTTGATGGCTGATCAAGCGGGGGGCCAGGCTCCGCAACGCATTCTCTGCCACGGAGCCACCGGAAGCGGCAAAACCACGCTCGCCCGGGACCTTGGACGCATCCTGCGGATGCCGGTGCATTACGTGGATGACGAGTTCGGGTGGCTGCCGGGCTGGGTGCAGCGAGACCAGTCGGAGCAGAAGGCTCTCGCGCTGAAGGCTGCCAACGCCCCGCAGTGGATCTTCGATTCGGCATACGGGCCTTATCGCCAGGACATCATCGGCCGCTCCGACCTCGTCGTATGCCTCGATTATCCCCGCGCCCTGTCGCTGTATCGGCTTCTGGTGCGAACAGTGAAGCGGATCAAGCACCGGGAATCGGTGTGCAACGGGAACGTTGAGACCTGGAGAAGGATGCTAGACCGGGACTCCATCGTGCTTTGGCACCTCAAGAGCTTCGGTCCGAAGCGCCGGCAGATGCGCGAGTTGGAAACCGCGCTGGGCGCCGAACGCGTCAAACGATTCTCCCGTCCCCGGGAGACCAGGCGGTGGCTGGCCGAGCTGGAGGCACGCGCGAGTGGGTTGCGGTCCTAGTATTCGCGGTCCTGGCCCGGGGTTTTTTTCACCATGAACCTGGTCTCGCGAATCCCGCCCGGATACTCACGCGTGTACGTGGGATCGAGCTTGGCGGTGCCACGCATAGCAAAGAGCGGGCGCCCGCCACCGAGCAGGACGGGCATGGAGTAGAGCAATATCTCGTCGAGGAGCCCCTCGTCAACGAATTGCCCGGCCAGCGAGCCGCCGCCCACCACCCAGACGTCCTTCCCGTTGGCACTGCGTGCGATGTCCCCGGCCCATTCGGTCACGTCCCCGCGCACAAAGGTCAGGTCGGCGCCCGGGAACGCAGCCAGTTCCCGGTGAGCGAAGACCCACACCGGAAGCCCCTGGTAGGGCCACTTGTCGCGCACTTCGTTGAGCATCCAGGAATAGGTGTCCGCCCCCATGGCGATTGCGCCGATCTCCTGCATGAATGCATCGTAGCTTTCGGCTTGCCCGGCGAATCCGTCAAAGTCCATGAGCCAGTCGAGTCGTTCGTTTTCATCGGCGATGTAGCCATCCGTCGAGGCCGCCACGAAATACCTAAATTGCGTCATGGTGCCCATCCTAACCACGCCACGGCCCGCCGCAGAAGGAATCCGCACCGGGTCGGCGTGGTCCGGAAGCCGAGTCAGGTGGCTTAAACGGCTTTCGCCCTCTCGGATCATTGGTTCCGGGAGGGCGAAAGTGCGATGCGGCTTTGCCTAGGCGCCGAGGATCCTTGCGCTGAGCGAGGGCACGATGAGAACGATGCCGAAGATGACGACCAGGCCGCACAGCGCAAAGCAGCCGTAGGCCGCAAGCCTGGCCGGCATGGCGGAGCGTTGGGCGTCCTCGCCCACGGCGAGCATGCGCACGCCCAACGAGTAGGCGCCGACGATGAAAAGCGCAGAGGCCCACGTGATGACCGCGACGATCAGGAATGCATCCCACTGAATTGCCACTACTTGACCTCCTGCTTGATCTTGGCGCGCTCCATCTTGCGACGCTCCTTCTTGGTGGGGATGTTCACTGCCGCGCCGGAGACATCCACATCGCTGATCGCGTTGTGGTGGCCCACGAGTTCACGGCGCGAAAGGACCCAGATCACCAACAGGGAGCCAACTCCCAAAACGGTCACAATGACCAGTCCGCCGGTGCCGAAGTGGGCAAGCCCGGCGGCAGCGGCGCCGATGATCCCGGCCGCGGGGAGCGTGAAGAGCCAGCCCACCGCGATGCGTCCAGCTGTTCCCCAACGGACTTCCGCTCCCTTGCGGCCCAGCCCGGAACCGATCACGGATCCGGAGGCGACCTGCGTCGTCGACAGGGCGAAGCCCAGGTGCGAGGAAGTCAGGATGGCTGCGGCGGTGGAGGTCTCGGCGGCAAACCCCTGGGCTGGCTTGACGTCGGTCAGGCCTGAACCCATGGTGCGGATGATGCGCCAGCCGCCCATGTAGGTGCCCAGCGCGATGGCCAGTGCACAGGTCGCGATGACCCAGAAGTGCGGGCCGGTGCCCGCATCCTGCATACCCGAAGCCACCAGGGTCAGGGTGATGACACCCATGGTCTTCTGGGCGTCGTTGGTGCCGTGTGCCAATGCCACGAGCGAGGAGGAGAAGATCTGTCCGTAGCGGAATCCGCCGCGCTTGGGGGACGCCAGGCCGGATTGGCGCTTGGTCACCGAGTAGGCAAGCTTGGTGCACAGATACGCCGAGGTTCCCGCGATCACGGGCGCGACCAGTGCCGGGAGCAAAACCTTGGACATCAGCACGTTGTAGTCAATGGCACCGAAGCCGGCACCGACGATCGCTGCACCGATCAGTCCGCCAAAGAGTGCGTGGGAGGAGCTGGACGGGAGACCCAGCAGCCAGGTGACCATGTTCCAGACGACGGCGCCCATCAGGCCGGCGAAGATCATGGCCGGCATGATTTGCACGCCGGTCTCCCCGCCTTCCTTGATGATGCCGCCGGAGATGGTCTTGGCGACTTCTGTTGAAAGGAAAGCACCAACAAGGTTGAGGACCGCGGCCAGCGCGACCGCGGCCTTGGGCTTGATTGCACCGGTTGCGATCGGCGTGGCCATCGCATTCGCGGTGTCGTGGAAGCCGTTGGTGAAATCAAAGAACAGGGCAAGTGCAATGACCAGGACGACGATAAGCGTCAGATCCATGTATAAACCAATCGTGGGATTGCGGGCGAGGGCCGAGTCGCGCTGGCTACTCCGAAGTCCCGCATTGTTTACCCAATGTTGGGGTTCCGTTCACCTAAGTCGCAGATTCATCATATGGCCTGCTCCGATCTAGTCAATTTCCCGGGGAGGGGCTCGGCACACCTCAGCCGCCCGTGGTTAGGCACTGCGCGGGGGCACCGCCGCTTCAACGTGAGCGACTTCACGGGCAGCCCGTCCCGGCCAGGTGGGCACGGAGACTTCGGGCCCACACTTGCAATGGAGGAGAGCGATGGAGATGGTTCAGGTGTTTTGGTGCGCGAATCGGCGCGGAGCCGTAAGCTCGTTCAATGGCCAGATTCTTTGACGTACACCCCGATAACCCGCAGCCACGTGCGATTGCGCAGGCCGTGGACCTGATACGCGATGGCGGGCTGATCGCCTACCCGACCGATTCCTGCTATGCATTGGGTGCCCAGATCGGCAACCACGCGGCGCTGGACCGGATCCGGATGCTTCGCCAGGTCGGCGACAAGCACCACTTCACGCTGGTCTGCAAGGACTTTGCCCAGCTGGGCCAGTACGTGGAGGTAAACAACCAGGTGTTCCGCAACATCAAGGCGGTCACCCCGGGCAGCTACACATTCATCCTCCCGGCGACCAAGGAGGTGCCGCGGCGCCTCATGCATGCCAAGAAAAAAACGATTGGCGTGCGCATCCCCGATAATCCGGTGGTGCGCGCCTTGCTGGAGGAACTCGGCGAGCCAATTCTCTCCAGCACGCTGTTGCTTCCGGGCGATGAGGATCCGATGACGCAGGGATGGGAAATCAAGGAAGCGCTGGACCATGTGGTCGAAGGCGTCATTGATTCGGGGGAATGCGGCATCGAGCCGACCACCGTGGTCGACTACTCCAGCGGCGAGGCCGTCATTGCCCGCGTGGGACTGGGCGATCCCTCTCGCTTCGAATAACGAGGAGTCCGGGCGTCGCTAGACGGCATTCCCGTGCACATCGGTGAGATTGCAAACCAACTGCCAGAGGTGGCCGTCGGGATCGGCAAAGGTGCCAACATACTGCATCCGGCCATTGACGTGCTTGATCTCATGGGGAGCGAATGCCTTCCCGGCCGATCCGGCAACGGCGGCAAGGATGTCGTCGACCTCTGCCACGGTGCTGATGGCACAGCTAAGGAAGGCGTCGGTGGCAGGAACGGGAAGCAACGGCGTGCGCATGGCTTCACGCGAGTACTTCGTGAACGCCTCGGTCTCGGCCAAAAAGATCGTCATCCCCGGCATTTCCAGGCAAACCATGCCCATGGCCGGCTTCGCGCCCTCAATACCCACAACGTCGCGGTAAAAGGCCAGCGAACGCCCGGCATCCGTCACGGCTAGGCTCAGGACTACACCTTGGGTTTTCATCAGGTTTCGGTTTCCTTCCACGCGGTTTAACTGTTCTCGAGTCCATTATTCATCGGAAGGACTGCGGGGACCTGTGCACAATCCCCCACGAGGCTTCCCAGGTCTCGCCCGGAGCCAGCCAGCGCAGGCCCATCCCGTTGTTGAAGGCATTTGCCGGCGCGGTCATCGGCCCCAGGGTGACGGCACGCACCGGTCCCCCTGTACCCGGGAACGCCGGGGCGGTGAACACCTGGATGAACTTGAAATTCGCGTCCATGTGCAGTTCCACCCGGCTCCCGTCGGGTGACTGCAGGCCGTGCTTGCTGCTTCCGTCGGCTTCGAAGCGCAGCCCGGTCCACGGGTGTGGGTGACCTGGAGTCCGGTTGCCAGCAACTCTTAGTGCACCGACGTGGCCAGTTCGAAGGGGTACCCCGGCGCAGGCGAAATATCCGCCGCCAGCAGCACGCTGCCTATGGTGCGTTCGATCTGACGATAGCTGCGATGCCGCAATAGGTCATGAATGGCGTTGCCGCGGGCTGGCTCCGCGATCGCAAGCTGCTCATCATGGACCCGGTAGGACCATGCACCCCCGGCCACCCGGTGGGGCCAAGGAACCAGCGCAATGCCGGCAGCCGAGGGGCCGCGATTTCCTGCGGATAGCCCTGGACGAGTTCAACCCCGTTGACGACCAGCCTGCGCAGCGACGCACCAACCTGGTTCACCGCGGCCCGCTGGCTGTTGCCGTCAATGGCGCCGGAGAGTTCGAATCGTTCACCCATCGGCGAATCCGGTTTTGGCGCGGTCGCCCTTTCGTCGTGACAGCTTGCTGCCATTGCCTCTGGGGTGCGGCCGATCGATGCAACCTGATTTCGGCGTCCAGGGGGGTGGAACGAAGACGGGGCCGCGGGAACCATCAAGTGGTTCCCGCGGCCCCGTATGGTGCGTCTCTTGGGTACGGCTACTTGACCTGGTCGATGACGGTCTCTGCTACTTCACGCATGGACAGGCGGCGATCCATCGAGGTTTTCTGGATCCAGCGGAATGCCTCCGGCTCGGTCAGACCCATCTTGGTCGTCAGCAGACTCTTGGCGCGTTCGACCAGCTTGCGGGTCGCGAACTGCTCGGTGAGGTCTCCGACTTCCTTTTCAAGGGCGCGTATTTCCTCGTGGCGGGAAATCGCGATCTCGATGGCGGGGACCAGGTCGGCCGGGGTGAACGGCTTGACGACGTAGGCCATGGCACCTGCCTCGCGGGCACGTTCCACCAGCTCCTTTTGGCTGAAGGCGGTCAACAGCACCACCGGGGCAATGCGTTCCTTGACGATGGTCTCGGCAGCGGTGATGCCATCCATGACCGGCATCTTGACGTCCATCAGCACCAGGTCCGGCTTGTGCTCCCGAGCCAGCTCGATGGCCTTTTCGCCGTTGTCAGCCTCGGCAACCACCTCATATCCCTCTCCGCGCAGGATCTCGACAATGTCCAAGCGGATCAGGGTCTCGTCCTCGGCTACGATGACGCGGCGGGGCGCGCCGGTGTTGGGCTCGGCCGCAATTCGGGTAACTTCGGGCAGGTCGCTCATCGTGCTCCTTCAATCCCGGCGTGACCGGGGGCATCATCAGTACTCGGTTTCGTCGTTAAGCCTATCTGCATGTACAGTGGATAACCGCAAGGACGCGAGGATTTCAGCGCAAAGCAATTATCGGTTACGCTTATTCTCGCTGCTTCGAATTGTGCCCGCCCGAGTGGCGGAATGGTAGACGCGCTGCACTCAAAATGCAGTATCGAAAGGTGTGTGGGTTCGAGTCCCACCTCGGGCACAAAACGACCCCGATCCCTTATTTCATAAGGATCGGGGTCTTTTTCTTTTGTCCGGGCCCGGCACCCCCAACGCCCCCGTTCCTGCCGGGAGTTCAGGAAAAATGCAATCCCAAATGCATTTTCCCCTTTCGCCGCATGGCTCCGGAGCCATGCGTGAACACGTCGCCCAAGGTGTCCGTCACGGCGGTGCTCCTCGGGACGCATGTGGAGCCTGCTGGAGACGTGTCCTGCGACCGCAGATCGAAACCTGCCGCGGCCAGGAGCGCTCGAGGCCAAACGACGCATCGAGGATCAGGCTGTCACGGCGAAACACCCAATGGTTAGGCTTGAATCGTTCACGCCCAATTCGCCCCCACACACAGATAGGACCGCGATGCCCAGCGCAGTCACCTTGATTCGCTCCCAGCAGCTCAGCAATGTTGCGCAATATGCCTACGCCTCGACGGCGCCGGCCAATGCACGACTGATTTTCCTGGCAGGTTCTTGCCCGCTCAATCAGGATGGAAGCACCGCCGGAATCGGGGACTACGCGGCCCAGGCGGCCAAATGCATCGAGAACATGAAAATCGCCTTGGAAGCGGCCGGAGCAGGCCTGCCCGATGTCATCTCCACGCGCGTGCTGGTTGCCTCATCAACGCAAAAGGACCTCGTGGCGGCTTGGGAGGTCGTTCGTGCCGCATTTGGAAACCACGACGTTCCCAGCACCCTGATGGGCACCACCGTCCTCGGATACGACCACCAGCTCGTGGAAATCGAGGCGGTCGCCGCCGTGCTGGACTGATACGGGCGCAAAGCACGAAGGCCGGACTCCCACCTCGATCCCCCAACGGGAACCGCGATGAAAATCCGGCCTTGGCTTGCCTGGACTAGATGGAGATGGCTTCGGGGCCCGCTACGTTCTCGGAGTCCCACGGCCCGACCTTCTCGCGTGCCGGCATCGGCTTGCCGTCACCGAGCTGGCCTGCATCTGCGAGGTCGCCGACCTTGTGGATGCGCAGCGAGTTGGTGGAGCCCGCCTGGCCTGGAGGGGAACCGGCCGCGATGCAGACAATGTCGTTGATCTCGGCAAGCCCTTCGGCCAGCAGTGCGCGGTCGACCTGTGCGGTCATCTTGTCGGTGTGGTCCGCGTACTCGACCAGACGCGGCTGGATGCCCCACATCAGGGTCATGATGTTGTAGGTCTGTGGCAGCGGCGTAAACGCCAGCACCGGGCGCTTGGGGCGCAACCGGGACAGGCGTCGGGCCGAGTCGCCGGACTGGGTGAACGCCACGATGTACTTGGCATCCAGCTGGTCGGCGATCTCCACGGCGGCGCGGGTGATCGCACCGCCGCGCGTCTTGGGCTTTGAGCCCAGGCGCGGGATGCGGTCCAGACCGTGCGTTTCCGTGGAGGAAATGATCCGCGCCATGGTCTCGACGGTTTCGATGGGGTATTCGCCCACGCTGGTCTCCCCCGAAAGCATGACCGCATCGGCGCCGTCGAGGACGGCGTTGGCGCAGTCGGAGGCCTCGGCGCGGGTGGGCGTCGGGGACTCGATCATGGATTCGAGCACCTGGGTGGCAACGATGACCGGCTTGGCCCAGCGGCGGGCCAGTTCAATGGCTCGCTTCTGCACCAGCGGGACCTCCTCGAGGGGAAGCTCCACACCCAGGTCGCCACGGGCAACCATGATCGCATCGAAGGCGTCGATGATTTCCTCGATCGCGTCGACAGCCTGCGGCTTCTCAACCTTCGCGATCACCGGAAGGCGACGGCCTTCCTCGTCCATGATCTCGTGCACGCGCTGGATGTCCGAGGCGTTGCGCACGAAGGACAGGGCGACCATGTCGACGCCGGCCCGGATGGCCCAGCGCAGGTCGTCCTCGTCCTTCTCGCTCAAGGCGGGAACGTTGACAGCGACCCCGGGGAGGTTGATGCCCTTGTTGTTTGACACCTCCCCTCCCACGACGACCTCGGTGACGACCTTCTCGTCATCGACGGCGGTGGCGCGCAGGGCGACCTTGCCGTCGTTGATCAGGAGGATGTCGCCGACGTTGACGTCCTCGGGCAGGCCCTTGAACGTCGTGGAGCAGAAGGTTCCGTCGCCCAGGACATCGGCGATCACGATGGTGAAGGTGTCCCCCACGTGCAGCATGTGCTTGGCGTCGCCCACGAATCGGCCCAGCCGGATCTTGGGGCCCTGGAGGTCGGCAAAGATGCCGACCGGCCGGCCGAGCTCCTCGGCCGCTGCCCGCACGTTGCCGAGGTTCTCGGCATGCATCGAGTGGTCGCCGTGGCTCATGTTCAAGCGTGCGACGTCAACACCCGCCTTGAGCACTGCCAATGTCTTGTCGTAGGTGCCGATCGCCGGGCCCCAAGTGGCCACAATCTTTGCGCGTCTCATACGGTTAGCCTATCTGCCTTTCCATTCCTCAGGTCGGGAAAACACCGCATAAGAGGTGCATCCGTCTCACAACATGCTGATAGCCCGATCCGTTGGTGCAACGGGGGCTGGAAGGCGGGTTTCGCCCATCAGGTATTTGTCCACCGCCGCGGCACAGGATCGTCCCTCGGCGATGGCCCACACAATCAGGGATTGTCCGCGTCCGGCGTCGCCAGCCACGAACACCCCGGGGGTGTTGGTCATGTAGTAACCATCGCGGGCGACGCTGCCCCGGTCATCAAACTCGGTGTTGGCCTGTTCCATGAGACCGGCAGTCTCGGGTCCGGTGAACCCGAGTGCCAGGAAGACGAGGTCGGCGGGTATGACCCGCTCCGTGCCCGGCTTCGGAAGGCGCTGACCGTCAATAAATTCGGTCTCTGCCACTGTAACACCCATCACGCTTCCGTGCTCTCCCGTGAAGTTGACCGTGGCGGCCAAGTATGACCGCTCACCGCCTTCCTCGTGCGCCGACTGGACCTCGAACAGGGTCGGAGACATGGGCCAGGGCTGGTGCCCCGGGCGCTCGGTCGAGGGCTGGGCCCCGATGGCAAGGGTGGTCACGGAAGCGGCGCCCTGGCGTATGGCGGTGCCCAGGCAGTCCGCCCCGGTGTCGCCGCCGCCGAGGATGACCACGTGCTTGCCCTTGGCGTCGATGCGCAGGGTATCGCGTTCGCCCGCAACCACCTCGTTGGAATCCACGAGGTAGTCCATGGCGAAGTGGACCCCCGAAAGCTCGCGCCCCGGAACCGGAAGGTCCCGCGGAACGGTTGCACCGGTGGCCACGATGACCGCGTCGTAGAGCCGGTTCAGCTGCTCGAACTCAATGTCCGTGCCCACGGAAACCCCGGTGCGGAACACCGTTCCCTCGGCCTCCATCTGGGCCAGGCGGGTCTCCAGGACGTCCTTGCCCATCTTGAAGTCGGGGATGCCGTAGCGCAGCAGTCCCCCGATCTTCGTATCACGCTCATACACCGCGACGGTGTGCCCGGCGCGGGTCAGCTGTTGGGCAGCTGCCAGGCCGGCGGGGCCGGAACCGACCACGGCAATGCGCATGTCGGTGTGGCGCACGGCAAGGACCGGGTCCAGTCCGCCCGAGGCAATCAGGGTGTCGGCGATTTCGACCTCGACCTGCTTGATTGTTACGGCCGGCTGGTTGATTCCCAGCACGCAGGAGGACTCGCAGGGTGCCGGGCACAGCCGCCCGGTGAATTCCGGGAAGTTGTTGGTGGCGTGCAGGCGCTCGGCCGCATCGTCCATCCGGCCCTGGTGGACCAGGGAGTTCCATTCCGGGATGAGGTTGCCCAGCGGGCAGCCGTTGTGGCAGAACGCGATGCCGCAATCCATGCACCGTCCGGCCTGCGCGGTAAGCACCGTGGCGTTTTGCCGCTCGGTGACTTCCTTGTAGTCCATGATGCGCACGGACACGGGGCGCTTGGGCGGGGTTGTCCGTTCGCGTACCTCTAAGAATCCACGTGGATTAGCCACGGGTCACCTCCAGAATCCGGTTCCAGACAGTGGCTGAATCCGGGTCGAATCCTTCATTGGCGGCATCGTTGCGTGCCTGTGAGACGGCTGCGTAATCGCGCGGCAGCACCTTGGTGATGCGGGCGGCGGCCACCGGCCAGTCGGCCAGCAGGCTGGCTGCCAGCGCCGAACCGGTGTACTCCACCTGCTGCGTCAGCAGCTCCTTGATCAACGCCAGATCGGCTTCGTCCGGACCGGACAGGAGCAGGTCGTCGTTGGCTACGGCGAGCGGGTTCAGCGCCGCCACGTCCAGGTCCAGGACGTAGGCCACGCCGCCGGACATGCCGGCGGCGAAGTTGCGCCCGGTGGCGCCAAGGATCAGCGCGGTTCCACCGGTCATGTACTCGCAGCCGTGGTCGCCGATGCCCTCGACCACCGCGGTGGCGCCGGAGTTGCGCACGCAGAAGCGTTCGCCCACCATGCCGCCGATGAACAGCTCGCCGCTGGTGGCGCCGTAGCCAATGACGTTTCCGGCAATGACCTGCTCCGCGGGGTTGAATGCGCTGCGCGCATCCGCCTGGACGGTGATCCGTCCGCCGGAAAGGCCCTTGCCAACGTAGTCGTTGGAGTCGCCGACCAGGTGCAGTTCCACGCCGGCGGGCAGGAAGGCGCCCAGCGACTGGCCGGCATGCCCGCGCAGCGTCACCTTGATGGTGCCCGGTGCCAGCTCGTCGATCCCGAAGGTGCGGGTGACGTGGTGGCCCAGCATGGTCCCCACCGAGCGGTCGGTGTTCTTGATTGGGAGGTCAAGAACAACGTGCTCGCGGCGCTCCAGGGCAGGGGCGGCCGCGGCGATGAGCTGGTTGTCGAAGTGCTTGTCCAGGCCGTGGTCCTGGGACCCGGTGCGTCTGCGCGGCGCACCTTCCTTGGAACCGGCGGTGTCGAAGATCCGCTCCAGGTGCAGGCCCTGGGTCTTCCAGTGGCCCACGGCGGCGCGGGTGTCCAGCAGCTCGGCCTGGCCGATGGCTTCCTCGAGGCTCGCGAAACCGAGTTCCGCCAACAGCTCGCGGACTTCCTGGGCGAGGAACTCGAAGAAGTTCACCACGTGGTCGGCCTGGCCGGTGAAGCGCTGGCGCAGTTCCGGGTTCTGCGTGGCAACGCCCACCGGGCAGGTGTCCAGGTGGCAGACGCGCATCATGATGCAGCCGGCAACCACCAGCGGTGCGGTGGCAAAGCCGAATTCCTCTGCTCCCAGCAGGGCGGCGATGACGACGTCCCGGCCGGTCTTCAGCTGGCCGTCGACCTGGACGGTCACACGTTCGCGCAACCCGTTGAGCATCAGCGTCTGCTGGGTCTCGGCCAGGCCAAGCTCCCAGGGCACGCCCGCATGCTTCAGCGAGTTCAGCGGGGAGGCACCGGTGCCGCCGTCGTGGCCGGAAACCAGCACCACGTCGGCCTTGGCCTTGGTGACGCCGGCCGCGACGGTGCCGATGCCGACCTCGGAGACCAGCTTCACGTGGACGCGGGCACCCGGGTTGGAGCACTTCGCGTCGTGGATCAGCTGGGCCAGGTCCTCGATCGAATAGATGTCGTGGTGCGGCGGCGGGGAAATCAGCCCGACGCCGGGGGTCGAATGACGCGTGCGGGCCACCCAGGGGTAGACCTTCTGCGCCATGAGCTGGCCGCCCTCGCCGGGCTTGGCACCCTGCGCCATCTTGATCTGCAGGTCATCGGCATGCGTGAGGTACATGCTGGTGACGCCGAAGCGGCCGGAGGCGATCTGCTTGACAGCGCTGCGGCGCTCGGGGTCCAGCAGCCGCTCCACGTCCTCGCCGCCCTCGCCGGTGTTGGACTTGCCGCCCAGGCGGTTCATCGCAATGGCCAAGGTCTCGTGCGCCTCGGCGGAAATCGAGCCGTAGCTCATCGCACCGGTCGCGAAACGCTTGACGATCTCGGAGACGGGCTCCACGGCATCGATGTCGATGGGCGTGCGATCGTCCAGCTTGAAGTCCAGCAGCCCGCGCAGCGTCATCAGGCCCTTGGCCTGGTCGTCGACGCCCTGGGTGTACTTCTTGAAGATGTCGTAGCGGCGTTCGCGGGTTGCATGCTGCAGCCTAAAGACCGTTTCGGGGTTGAAGAGGTGCGGCGGGCCCTCGCGGCGCCACTGGTATTCGCCGCCAGTTTCCAGCACGCGGTGCGGCTCGGGGTTCAGATCGCTGGGGTAGGCACCGGCATGGCGCATCGCGGTTTCGGTGGCGATGACGTCAAGGCCCACGCCTCCGAGCTGTGAGGAGGTGCCGGTAAAGTACTGGTCGACCACGCGCTGGGACAGACCCAGCGCCTCGAAGGTCTGGGCACCGCAGTAGGAGGCGACGGTGGAGATGCCCATCTTGCTCATGATCTTCAGCAGGCCCTTGCCCAGCGCCTTGATCAGGTTGGTCTGCGCCTTGGCCGGGGTCACGGTGCCGAGTTCGCCCTGCAGGGCCATTTCCTCGACCGATTCCAGGGCCAGGTAGGGGTTGATGGCGGAGGCGCCGTAGCCCACGAGCACGGCAATGTGGTGCACCTCGCGTACGTCGCCGGCCTCGATGACCAGGGAGGTCTTGGTGCGGTTGGCGCTCTTGAGCAGGTGGTGGTGCACCGCGGAGGTGAGCAGCAGCGACGGGATCGGCGCCCACTGGGCATTGGAGTCCCTGTCCGAAAGGACAATGAACTTCACGCCGCGGTTGATGGCGGCGGAGACCTTTTCGCAGATTTCCTGCAGGCGGGAGCGCAGCTCGGACTCGCCGCCCTCGGGACGGTAGAGACCGCGGACGCGCAACGCGACCTTGCCGCCGTTGGCATCGCGGATGTTCGCGATCTTGGCCAGGTCGTCGTTGGTGATCACCGGGTAGTCAAGGGACACCTGCTGGGCATCGATCTTGCCGGTGGCCAGCAGGTTTCCGTCCGGGCCAATGCTGGTGCCCAGCGAGGTGACAAGCTCCTCGCGGATCGAGTCCAGCGGCGGATTGGTGACCTGGGCGAAGGACTGGGTGAAGTAGTCGAAGAGCAGCCGGGAGCGGTCCGAGAGAACCGCGACGGGGGTGTCGGAGCCCATGGCGCCCAGCGGCTCGGCGCCGGCGGAGGCCATGGGGGCCAACAGGATCCGCAGCTCCTCGGTGGTGTAGCCGAAGGTGCGCTGGCGGATCTGCACGGAGGCGGAGTTGTGCTTGACGTGCTCCAGGTCCGGCAGGTCGGTCAGGCTGATCTTGTTTTCGTTGACCCACTGGGCCCACGGCGCCGAGGCAGCAACCTGCGACTTGATTTCCTCATCCGTGATGATGCGCCCGGCTTCGGTGTCCACCAGGAACATCTTGCCCGGGGCGACTCGGCCCTTGGCGGCGATGAGCGCCGGATCAAGGTCGATGACCCCGACCTCGCTGGCCAACACCACCAGTCCGTCGGTGGTGACCCAGTAGCGTGCCGGACGCAAGCCGTTGCGGTCAAGCACGGCTCCGACCTGCTTGCCGTCGGTGAAGGACACGGCTGCGGGCCCGTCCCAGGGCTCCATGAGCATCGAGTTGTACTCGTAGAAGGCGCGGCGGTCGGCATCCATGGCTGCGTGGTTTTCCCACGCCTCCGGGATCATCATCATGATGGCCTGGGCGACGGGGCGCCCGGAGAGCATGAGCAGTTCGGCGACCTCGTCGAAGGATGCCGAGTCGGAGGCGCCGGGGCTGCAAATGGGGAAGAGTTCCTCGGGGACCTCGCCCAGCAGGGACGAGGCGAGCTGTGACTGGCGGGCTCGCATCCAGTTGCGGTTGCCCTTCACCGTGTTGATCTCGCCGTTGTGGGCGATGGTGCGGAAGGGCTGGGCCAGCGGCCAGGAGGGGAAGGTATTGGTGGAAAAGCGCGAGTGGACGATCCCGAGACGCGAGGCGAAGCGGGTATCGCCCAGGTCCGGGTAGAACTCGGTGAGCTGCTCGGTGGAGAGCATGCCCTTGTAGACCATGGTGGCCGAGGAGAGCGACGGGAAATACACGCCGAACTTGTTTTGTGCGCGCTTGCGGATGCGGAAGACCCGGGCGTCAAGGTCCTTGTCGTGCTCCTGGGCGGCACCCAGGAAGAGCTGGGAGAAATGCGGCATGCAGCCCAGGGCGGTGGCGCCGATGGCCTCGGTGTTCACCGGGACGTCGCGCCAGCCGAGCACGGACAGGCCTTCCTCGGCGGCAAGCTCTTCGAGGGCGGTGACTGCGGCGGCGCGCTGTGCCGGTTCCTGCGGGAGGAACGCGGTGCCGGCGGCGTAGCGGCCGGGGGCGGGCAGGTCGATGCCGGTGACGGCGCGGAAGAATGCGTCGGGGATCTGCGTGAGGATGCCTGCACCGTCGCCGGTGCCTGCATCGGCACCCACGGCGCCGCGGTGTTCGAGGCGGCGCAGCGCCTCGAGGGCCTGCTCCACGATCTCGTGGGTGGCCTCCTGCGTCAGCGTGGCGATGACCGCCAGGCCACACGCGTCTTTTTCGTTTGCCGGGTCATAGAGCCCTTGGGCTTCCGGTACATCGGCAAACCGGGTGTAGGGCGAGAAAACCTCCTCGCCTGGATGCGGTGAGGCATTAAGTTGGACTCCGGTCATGCTCATGAGTGGTCCCTTTCTCGGTGTGTGGGCAGAGGTTCTGGATCTTCGGGCGACGCTGGCCGAGGAAAGGCTAGGGGGCTCGCTAATCGGCACCCCGAATCGGGGGCCGTGCGGTGGGGTGGGGGGTGACACCTGCGATACGTGGACGTCATCCGCGCGCTCCCCTGGTGGGTGGAGCGCGAACTGGGTGCTTCCACATCATTGTGGTCGCCGACAGCATGGGTGGCGGAGTATGGGTATTCCGCGCCCGTCACTGCTGCCACGGTGAAAAAAGAGTAGCACCGGCATGTTTCGGATTTGCACCCACTTATGTTTCCAACAGTTTTCGTACATGCTACCAAACCGTTGCTGACTTGGATTAATAAAGTTTCCGCAAAGTTTCGTCTCAATGCGATATGAATCCCTTCATCTTCCTCGTCTCCACTGCAGGTATCAAGGGTTGGATGTCCTCGCGACGGGGTCCTTTCCGACGGGAACACCGGACAAGGACCTCCCGGCGAACCCGACTCCGGGCTTCGACACCGAGTGGTGCCGCTCGAGGTGGCCAGGCGCCCGGACGGAAAAGACCGGTCCCCTCCTTCCGGATGGGAAGGAGGGGACCGGTCTTGGCTTGGTTATCGCGGATCGGGATTCGGCGGGTGCCGAAGTGCTACTTGTTTCCCGCTTCGGGGCCGGCCTCGCCGGTGTCCCTGGCGCTGCCGTTCTCGTGATCGGCTGGCTTCGCGGCGTCCGTTGGCTTGGCGGCATCTGCGGGCTTGGCGGATTCCGTCACCTCGGCCTTGGGCTCGCGGCCCGGAAGATAGACACCGGGATCCGGCTGCGGGCGCAGCTTGCGGAACACGAAGACCAGTCCGGTGGCGCCCAGGACAACCATGGCAATGGCCAGCCACATGTGCACGCGCAACCCGATGCCCAGGATGTAGATGGTGTCTGCGGCGTCGATGCGCATGGTTTCCATGATGATGCGGCCGATGCCGTACCAGATGAGGTAGGACCAGAACATGGCCCCGCGGCGGAGCTTGAACTTGCGATCCAGCGCAATCAGCAGCAGGACCCCCGCCACGTTCCACAGTGATTCGTAGAGGAACGTGGGATGGAACAGCGTTCCGGCCGGGATTCCCGGGGGGAAGTTGAAGCTGTTCGGATCAATTTCCAGGCCCCACGGCAACGTGGTGGGCGCACCGAAGAGCTCCTGGTTGAACCAGTTACCCCAGCGCCCGAAGGCCTGGGCGAGCAGCACGCCGGGAGCAGCCGCGTCCAGGAACGCCGAGAGGCGCACTCCGGCACGGCGGCAGGCGATCAGTGCACCGACGGTGCCGAGGCTGATGGCCCCCATGATGCCCAGGCCGCCGGCCCAGATCTGCGGGATCTCGGCCAGGTGCGCACTCTGCCCGTTGAAGCCGAAGTAGTAGTCGGGATCGGTGACCAGAACGTGGTACAGCCGCCCGCCCACGATCCCGAAGGGGATCGCCCAGATGCAGATGTCCCAGACCACGTCCTCCGGTCCGCCCTTGGCGCGCCAGCGGCGGGCGGTGATCCACATGGCGGCGATGATGCCTAACATGATGCAGATGGCGTAGGCGTGGATGGTCAACGGGCCGAGGGAGAACTTCGAGAACTCCGCCGGAGGGCTCGGGATCGAGGCGAGTACGTTGGTTCCCGCCACAGCCAGCTGCATCATGCCTTCACTGTCCGACCGCTGAGTTCCGCGGTGAGCTCGGCTACCGCCTTCACTCCCCCGTCGCGCAGGGCTGCAACCAGTGCGGTGCCCACGATGACTCCGTCGGAGTAGGCCCCGATCTCTTCGACGTGCTTGCGCTGCGAGACGCCGAGCCCGACGCAGGCGTTTTCGGCGCCGGCGGCGTGGGCCGCGGTGACCACTGCCGCTGCGGCGTCGGAGACCTCGGCGCGGGCGCCGGTGACGCCCATGACGGAGACGCAGTAGACGAAGCCTCGGCTGGCTTCCACGGTGGCCTTCATGCGGGCCTCGGTGGAGGACGGTGCGACCAGGAAGACGCGGTCAAGTCCGTACTTGTCGGAGGCCTCCATCCATTCGGCTGCCTCGTCCGGAACCAGGTCCGGGGTGATCAGCCCGGCGCCGCCGGCCTCTGCCAGGCGGCGGGAGAACTCGTCCACGCCCATGCGCAGCACAGGGTTCCAGTACGTCATGATCATGACGGTGGCCGAACAGCGGGAGGTGATGCCCTTGACGATGTCGAAGACCTGGGCGACCTTGAAGCCCTGGGCCAGGGATTGCACGGTGGCGGCCTGGATGACGGAACCGTCCATGACGGGGTCCGAGTACGGGATCCCGACCTCGATGATGTCGGCGCCGTTCTCGGCCATCGCGACGGCTGCGTCAATGGTGCCCTGCACGTCGGGGAAGCCGGCGGGCAGGTAGCAGATCAGCGCCGGGCGGCCTTCGGCGCGGGCTGCGGCGATCGCCGCGGCACTCTTGGATACGGGGCTCACTTGGCGTCCTTTTCGGTGTCGATGAGGTTGAACCATTCCGCTGCGGTTCCCACGTCCTTGTCGCCGCGGCCCGAAAGGTTGGCGATGATGATGGTTTCCTTCGGCACCGCGCCGGCGGCGATCTTGCGCTGCGCGATCCTCAGCACGCCGGCCAGGGCGTGGGAGGACTCGATGGCCGGGATGATGCCCTCGGTGCGGCAGAGCAGCGAGAAGGCGTCCATGGCCTCGGTGTCGGTGACCGGCTCGTAGTTCACGCGTCCGATGTCCGCCAGGTAGGCGTGCTCCGGGCCGACACTCGGGTAGTCAAGGCCGGCGGAGATGGAGTGGGAATCGACGGTCTGGCCGTCGTCGTCCTGCATCAGGTAGCTCTTGGCACCGTGCAGCACGCCCGGCAGGCCCAGCGTGATGGCCGCTGCGTGGCGGCCGGTGTCGACGCCGTCGCCGCCGGCCTCGAAGCCGTAAAGCTCCACCGAGGGGTCATCCAGGAAGCCGTGGAAAAGGCCGATGGCGTTGGAACCGCCGCCGATGCAGGCAGCCACGGCGTCGGGCAGGCGTCCGGCCTGGGCGATGATCTGCTCGCGGGCTTCCTCGCCGATGACCTCGTGGAAGTAGCGGACCATGGCGGGGAACGGGTGTCCGCCGGCGACGGTGCCCAGCAGGTAATGGGTGTTGTGCACGTTGGCGACCCAGTCGCGCAGGGCCTCGTTGATGGCGTCCTTGAGCGTCTGCGAGCCTGCCGTCACCGGGATGACGGTGGCACCGAGCAGCCGCATGCGCGCCACGTTCAGCGCCTGCCGGCGAGTGTCCTCCGCGCCCATGTAGACCACGCATTCCAGGCCCATGAGGGCAGCTGCGGTGGCCGAGGCAACGCCGTGCTGGCCCGCTCCGGTCTCGGCAATGATGCGGGTCTTGCCCATGCGCTTGGCCAGCAGGGCCTGGCCGAGGACGTTGTTGATCTTGTGGCTGCCGGTGTGGTTCAGGTCCTCGCGCTTGAGGAAGACTCGCACTCCGCCCGCGGCTTCGGAGAAGCGCTTGGCCTCGGTGAGCAGGGAGGGACGGCCCGTGTAGTTCTTGTTCAGGTCCTTGACCTGGGCAATGAATTCCGGGTCGGCCTTGGCTGCCTCGAACGTCTCGTTGAGCTCGTCCATGGCGGCAATCAGCGACTCGGGCATCCAGCGTCCGCCATAGGCGCCAAAGTACGGGCCCGCGGCATGCCGCAGCGAGTGGGAGGGGGCGGACTCGGACTGGCTTTCGCCCGTGTCCTGGTCACCTGTCATCGGGTTCATCTGGCGCATCCTTCTCTTGCTCAGGAATTCTTCGAGGGGTGTGTGGGGGGGGTGTGTCAGCTGGCGCGGGCTGGCTTGGCGGCGGTCCCGGAGGCAATGAAGCGCTCGATCGCCGCGCGCGGGTCGTTGTCCTTGACCAGCGCCTCTCCCACCAGGATCGCGTCTGCTCCGTGGCTTGCATAGTGCTCGACGTCGGCAACGTCGCGCACGCCGGATTCGGCCACAATGACGACGCCGGAGGGGATGTGGGCGGCAAGCCGGGAGAAGTTCTCGCGGTCCACGTCCAACGTCTTGAGGTTGCGCACGTTCACGCCGATGATCTTTGACCCGAGCTTCACGGCACGGGCGATTTCTTCCTCGGTGTGCGTCTCGACCAGGGCGTTCATGCCCAGGGCATGGGTCAGGTCCAGGAACTCGCGCAATTGCGCGTCATCCAGGGCCGCCACGATCAGCAACACCAGGTCGGCGCCGTGGGCGCGGGCCTCGAAGATCTGGTAGGGATCGACGGTGAAGTCCTTGCGCAGCAGCGGGATCTCCACCGCGGCGCGCACGGCGTCGAAGTCGGCCAGAGATCCGCCGAAGCGGCGCTCCTCGGTCAGCACCGAGATCACGGAGGCACCGCCGGCCTCGTAGGAGGCGGCCAGTTCGGCTGGCTCGCCGATGTCTGCAAGGGCGCCCTTGGAGGGCGACTTTCGCTTCACCTCGGAGATCACGTGCAGCGTGTTTCCGCGTTGGGACGCGTCAAGGTGTCCGCCCAGGGCAGCGTAGGCGTCGAGCGCGGGAACGGCCGCCGCGGCCGCCGCCTCGATTTGCTCCTGGCCGATGATGGACCGACGGGCGTCCAGATCGATCTGAACGCCCGCGATGATATCTGTCAGTACACTCACGGCTAGTGCGAGTCGCCGGACCTGGAACCGTTGACGCCGAAGCCGGCCTTCTTCATGGCCCAGCCGACGATCAGGCCGACGACCACGATGGCGCAGCCAACGTAGACGAAGGTCGGGTTGTGTCCGGCGAAGGCGATGCAGCCGACGACGAAGCCGATCAACATGACGAAGACCATTGACCATGCGGCCTTGGAGTTGCCGTGTCCGATTTCCTCGGCGTGCATTGGATCGATCTGGGTGTTGGCGTTAGCCATGGTGGGATACTCCTACTCACCTCGTGCGAATCGGGATTTTTCCCGATAAATCTCTTGGCTTCCATTCTGCCATTCTTTGCAGCGATGGCATGCCATGTTGCGTCGTGTGCGCGTTAACCGGTGGGATCGTCCCCGCGGGACAGCGAGTCCCAGCCGGAGATCTCGTCGATTGGGCCATTTGACGCTGCGTCCGGACGCCCCGCGGCCGTTGCTGCGGCGTCGCGGGAATATTTGCGGGATCCGGCCCAGTGTCGTCCGGCCACAGCCAGCAGCACCGCGTCGGCCACGAGAACCGCGCCGGCCAGCGCAGCGGCCCAGGGCCAGAAGGTCACGTCGTAGGCGCCGCCGGAGGCGTTCAGCCCGGTGGCTTCCCCGACCTTGGTCGTTGCAGCCAGCACCGGGTCGGCAAGCACCGCGACAGCCGAGGCGATGATTCCTCCGCCGACCAGCAGCAGGATCGCTGCGATGATCCAGCGGGCCACCTTGCCGGCGATCATTGCTGCCAGCGAGCCGGCCAGGGCCACCACTGCCAGTGCCGCCACTGCGGCCGCGGCGTCGGATCCCGCCACTTCGATGAGCGGAATCTTTACCGAGCCGACCTCCGGCTGGACGTTGATCCAGGTCCGGGTGCTGGTGGCCAGCGCGAGGACCGCGCCGAAAAGGCCCAGGAGCATGACGTTGCGCTTGGATCCCCTGCGCGGCTTGGTTTCCTCGCTCATGCCTGGGTGCCGTCCACTTGTGCCGGCGCCATGGTCCCTGCGGCCCAGACGGCCCGCAGGGGGGCTGCCGACTTGTTGATGGTTTCCAAGGCCTCGGCGTCGAGGTCGGAGTCCGCGACGATGCCGCCGCCGGCCTGCACATACGCCCGGTTGCCCTTGATCAGCGCGGAGCGGATGGCGATGGCCATGTCCATGTCCCCGGTGAAGTCCAGGTAGCCAACCACGCCGCCGTAGATGCCGCGGCGGTAGGGCTCGAGTTCATCGAGCAGCGACAGCGCCCGCGGCTTGGGCGCCCCCGAGAGGGTCCCCGCGGGGAAGGTCGCGGCAAGCACGTCGTAGCCGTCGGTGCCCGGTTTCAGCTTGCCGACCACGTTGGAGACCAGGTGCATGATGTGGCTGAAGCGCTCGACCTCCATGAACTGGGTGACCTCGACGGAACCGGGCACGCAGACCTTGGAAAGGTCGTTGCGCGAGAGGTCCACCAGCATCAGGTGCTCGGCGCGTTCCTTTTCGTCGGCCAACAGGTTCTTCTCGTGCTGCTGGTCGTCCTCGTAGTTGGCCCCGCGCGGGCGCGAGCCGGCGATCGGGTGGGTGACCACGTGGTCGTCGTTGACCGTGACCAGGGCCTCGGGCGAGGAGCCAACGATGGAATACGCCTTGCCGTGGGCGTCCTGCAGCGTGAAGAGGTACATGTACGGGCTGGGGTTGGTGCCACGCAGGATCCGGTAGACATCCAGCGGATCGGCGTGGGTCTCCAGCTCGAAGCGGCGCGAGACCACGACCTGGAAGACCTCGCCCTCGACGATGGCCTCCTTGCCGCGCAACACCGCGCGGCGGTAGGAGTCCTCGTCCCAGGAGTGGGTGACGGCGTTCATCAGCGTATCGGCCGGCACATCGGTTCCGGAAAGGACCGAGACGGGGTTTTCCGCAGCCTCGCCAAGCGCGTCTAGCATCCCGGAGAGGCGCTGTACCGCGTGGTCGTAGGCGCCGTCGACGCCGTCGGCGGTGCCGTTGAAGTTGATGGCGTTGGCGATGAGCGTCAGCGTGCCGTCGGTGTTGTCGTGCACTGCCATGTCGCCGACAAGGTTCATGGCAAGTTCGGGCAGGTGCAGGTCGTCCGCCGGCGGGTTGGGCAGCTTCTCCCAGTGGCGCACCGCCTCCCACCCGATGAAGCCGACCATGCCGCTGGTCAGCGGCGGCAGGCCGTCCAGGGGTTCGGTGCGCAGGGCGCGGACGGTGTCGCGCAGGACCTCGACCGGGTTGCCTTCGCTGGGCATGCCCGCCGGCGGGGTGCCCTGCCAGTGGGCCAGGCCGTCAAGGGTGGTCAGGGTCGCGGGCGAATTCACGCCGATGAAGGAATAGCGGGACCACACTCCCCCGGCCGCGGCCGATTCCATCAGGAAGGTGCCGGGGCGTCCGCCGGCCAGCCGGCGGTAGACGGAAATGGGTGTCAGTGCGTCGGCCAGCACCCTCATGGTCACGGGAATGACGCGGCGATCCGCGGCGAGGGCGCGGAATTCCTCGCGGGTGGGTGTCAGGGCGCCGAGAGCTTGCATAAGCGAAGAATGGTCCTTGCGTGTGCGGATGGAGCGGGTGGAAAGGTCAGGAAACGCGTCGGCCCACGACGGCGGGCAGTTCGCGTCCGTCGAAGCAGGTGCGCGTCCCGGTGTGGCAGGCCGCGCCGATCTGGTCGACGATGACAAGCAAGGCGTCGCCGTCGCAGTCAAGTGCCACTGAGCGGACCAGCTGGGAGTGGCCGGAGGTGTCGCCCTTGCGCCAGTATTCGTTGCGGGACCGGGACCAGAAGGTCACCCTCCCGGTGGTCAGGGTGCGACGCAGCGCCTCCTCGTCCATCCATCCGAGCATCAGCACCTCGCCGCTGCCATGTTGCTGGACAATGGCCGCGACAAGCCCGGCCTCGTCCTTCTTCAGGGCGGCGGAAATCTGGGCGGACAGTTTCCCGTCAACGGAGGCGGGGGCGGCGAAGGCTGGGTTCTGCGACATCAGTACCAGTCTAGTGCCACGGGCGGTGAAACCCGTCCCGAAACACGTTTCACGCCCGTTGGCCTCACCGCGCATCCGGGAGCTCAGCCGTTGGGCCTACGCATGGGGTCGGAACCCGCCGGCCCCGCACGCCGATCATCCAGCGGGGAGAGACCTCCCCCGGTGCTGCACCAGCCCGAGGGTGGGCAAGGCTCCGAGCGCGCCTGCGGTGGCCAGGTAGAGGACGAAACCGCCTGCCTCGTCGCCCGGGCGAGGACCACAGCGGAGATCGCCGAGACGCTCTTCCTGTCACCGGGCACGGTCAAGAACCACGTCGCCGGAATCCAGCGCAAGCCTGGCGTGGGACTCGGGTCGGGCCTGCACCTGCCGTCTCGTCCACTTGTGTCCACCCGCGCTTCGTGCCCGGGCTCGGTCCCCGCGCCATGGAGGACTGGGCAGGCACTCCTCCTGCGTCCCGATGCCGGGAGCGTGGCACTCGACACCAATGCCGTGCTTAATGGTCCATTCGCGGCGGACCGTTCTGACGCGGCTTGGGCGCGGAGCGAAATAGAAGCTCCATGCGCCCCCGAACGTGTTAGTTTCGAAGTGATGCATTTCGTCCCAGCCTCGCGTGAAGTATTGGCCGAAGTCCTGCTGGCAGCAGGGCCGACGGCTCCCACATTGTGCGCCGGATGGCAGACCCGCCACCTCGCCGCGCACCTGATCATTCGGGAGCAGTCCCTGCTTGCTGCGGGACTGGTCATCAAACCACTGGCGCACCGCATGGAGGCCGAGCTGGACCGGCGTGCGGACGTGGCCGGGAACCGCGACGCCTACGCCAGCCTCGTCAACGAATTCTTGCGCGGCGCCCCCAGGTTTTCACCCCTGTCCAACCCGCGGGTGGACCATTCGGCGAACCTCTCCGAGTTCTTCATCCATACCGAGGATGTGCGCCGCGCATCCGACCGCTGGGTCCCCCGTGCGCTTGACGCCAAGTACGAGGATCTCCTGTGGGAGGACTTGGTGCGCCGGGCCGCGCACTACTACCGCGGCGTGGATGTCGGTATCATCCTGGTCCGCCCCGACGGGCAACGCCACGTGGCCCGCAAGGCCAGCACCTCGGTGGCCATCACCGGTCGCCCGGGCGAACTCCTGCTGCACGCCTCGGGACGACGCGAGGAAGCACTGGTGACGTTCGAGGGTGCAGCAGAGGCCATCGCCCTGCTCTCGGTCTCGCTCTAGCCACCACTTTGGGCAGTCGGGACTAGACCTCCACGAAGTCTCCCCCCGCCATTCCCCGGCCTTCCACCACGTGCACAACGGCAAGGATCCTGCCCGCCGGGTTTGATCCAGTGGCCGCCGGCTTCCCTGCCGCCGGGAGGATTGCCGTGGCATTCCAGGTGCTGCCCGTGCGCATCACCGTGGTCGGCTCGCCGTTGACCGTCAACCGAATCACCGCGTCCGCCGCCGCACGGATTTCACCCTCCAGCAGCAGCCGCAGGGTGCCCCCTATGCGGTTTCCGGAATCGAGGCGACCCTGAATGGAAATTTCCGGCGGTTGCGCGCCTGGCCGTCCCCGGAAAGCTGCCCGGTGGCGGTCCCCTTCAAGCTCGGGCGCCAGCGACGGAACCGGGCGCAAGGTGCCGGCGTCCTCAAACGCCCACCCCCAGCCCATGATCGCGTTGTCGGAATAGGCGGGGCCGGCAAAGGTCAGTCCCACCGGCATGCCGGTGTCTTGCATCAGCCCCATGGCCACGGTGACCGAGGGGATGCCGAGATGACGCAGGGCGTAGTTCCCGTTGGAAAAGAAGACACCGTTCTCCCAGGCCCTGTCCGCCGATTCCGGGTTGGTGTCCGCATCCGCTGCCCCGACATCGGCGTTGGCAGGGAAGACGACACCGTCGAGCCGATGCTCGGCGAGCCAATTTTCGAATAGCTCCTTGCGCAGCTTTTCCAGTGCCTTGAGCCCGTCCGGGAATCCGGGCAGCGTGGCTGGGTCCGGCAGCCCGTCGGCGGCCATCTTCACCACGTCGCGGTAGCGGTTTTCATAGTCCTCGACCTCTTCATAGCGGTCTGGGAGCGATCCGACAGGGGCCGGGAAGATCTGCAGATGCTCGACATCGGCCAGCCTGTTCAGCGCGGGGTCGTTGTTTTCCCGCAGGAACGTGTCCCATCCATGGGCGAGGAGCTCATTGAATTCCATCTCCATCCACCCCTCGGGCAAGATGCCCAGCGCACCGAGTTGTTCGCCACCCGGGGTCTTCCCCTCGTACTTTTCGATCAGCGGGAAGTCGACATCGACGACGGTGGCGCCCAGGTCCTCCAGGCGGGAGCGCGCGGCGTCCCAGAGTTCCAGGACGCTGGGGCGCGGGTTGACCGGGAATCTCGGGTCCTGGCCCAAATACATGCGGGGCACGCCGAAGCGCTTGCCGGACAGGGCCTGCGGATCGGCCAGCTCCGCGTAGCTCCCGGGCCGGATGGCCGAGGCAGCAGGCAGCGGCACCGCTTTTTGGTGGCGCCAGAAGTCTCCCGTGGTTTCCGGATCGTCGGCGACGATCACGTCCAGCAGCCGGAACATGTCATCCATGCTCCTGGTATGCGGGACCACGACGTCGCGGGTGGGAAAGAGCGGCCAGTTGCCGCGGATGGAGATGACACCTCGCGAGGGGGTGTAGGCGCAAAGGCCGTTGTTGGAGGCCGGGCTGCGGCCCGAGGAGACGGTTTCCTCTCCCATGCCGAAGACCCCCAGGCTGGCCGCGGTGGCGACTCCCGATCCGTTGGAGGACCCCGAGGCGTAGGCAGCCGCCAGGTAGTCGGCGTTGTAGGGGCTTTCGGCGCGCCCGTAGACACCGCGCTGCATGCCGCCGTCGGCCATGGGCGGCATGTTCGTCTTGCCCACCAGCACTCCCCCGGCTTCGCGGATGCGTGCGACAGTGAAAGCGTCGTGCTTGGCCACCAGGTCCTTGAATGCCGGCGAACCGGCAGCCACGGTGAGCCCGGCGACCATGTAGCTGTCCTTGACGGTAAATGGCACCCCCTCCAGGGAACCGCCCCGGCCGGCACTGCGGCGGCGGTCGGATTCCGCGGCCTCGGAGAAGGCGTTGGGGTTCAGCACGGCCATGGCGTTGAGGCACACCGTGGACCTGTCGAAGCGTCCCACCCGGGCAAGGTGGGCGGCGATCAGTTCGACGGCGGTGACGGTGCCGTCATCGAGCGCACGCAGGACGCCCTCGATGGAGGCTTCGTGGATGCTGAACGGCAGGGCCATGATCGGGTTCCCTTCACAAGGGGTGCTCCGGCCCTGCGCGATCGAGATGTCCGACGGGGAGGAGCACACAAAAAATTGACTGGATATTCAGTTAAAGATAGCGTGTGGTCAACGGTTCGGGAAGACCCCGGGCCACCAAGGGAAAGATGCGGCACCGGCCATGGCCAATGACACCAGGCAGCGGATACTCGAGGCGTGCAGCATCTGCATCGCCCGTGACGGGGTCCGCGGGATGCGCGTGCAAGACGTCTGCAAACAGGCCGGCGTGTCCACGGGGCTGGTTTACTACCATTTCACCGACAGGGATGGACTGCTGGCGGCCACCCTGGAGTATGTGAACGCGGACTCGCTGGCCCAACGCGGGGAACAAGCTGCCGGTGGGGGCAGATCCCGCGGCTTGCTGCGGGATTTGCTGCTGGCCGAGATCCAGGACGACGAATCGGTGCGCGCGAAGTCGATCGTGTGGAACGAGATCAGGGCAATCGCGGTCTTCGAGCCGCCGCTGGCCGGGCATCTGGCCACGTCCACTGCGGCGTGGCAGTCCCACGTCGCGGAACTGGTCAAGCTGCACACCGGGGCGGGGACCGGGCAATGCCGGGATACGGCACTTTTGCTCACCGCCCTGGTCGAAGGCATTTCCGGCCGCTGGCTATCGAACCAGCTGGACACCGCTGCGGCACGTGCGGCCCTCGAACGGGGGTTGGAGGCACTCCTGCCGGCGACGGCCTAGGCCGGCAGCTGGCGGTAGTGGTAGCGCGACACCGTTTCAAATCCCAGGGATGCATAGAGTCCGGCGGCGATCGAGTTCCCCTCGACGACCTGCAGCCAGAGGCCTGCCAGATCCCGGCGGGCCGCCTCGGCCACCAGGGCCCGCATCACGGCCCGGCCGTATCCCCGGGAACGCGATTCCTCGCGGGTGGCCACGGCATAGATGCCGCCCAGGTCTTCCACCAAGGCCATGCGCGCAATGGCATGGATACTCCCCTCAATGACCAGTGAGGCGTAGACGGAGGGTGTATTGCCCAGGATCCGGACGCTGGCGGCCTGTGCGGCGGGCGAATGCGGTCCCTCGGATTCCCACAGGGCCTTCAGCCATGCCTCGGAGGGTGCATCCTGGAGGACGATCCCCGGGTCGGGCTCGCCGACAACGGCCCGCGCATAGTCCTCGCGTTTCAGCACCTGCACCAGGGTCGGGGATGCAAGTGAGTAACCGCGGGCACCAAGCATCGAGTCCAGGTCCTGCGGCAGGGAATCGGGGCTGATCTGGAAGACCGGCGGCAGCCCGCGGCGCCGATAGGCGGCTTCGACCTCGTCGATTGCGCCATTGGTGTCGGGCGGACCGAACAACGGAAGCACCGAGTTGGCCCGGCGGGTGACACCCGAGGAAAAGCGGCACACCCACCCGGAGAGGTCTTCCTCCTCAAGTGCCCGCCATCCCCGGGACATCACGGCGTCCAGTGACGCAGGACTAGCGAACCGGGAAACCGGCTTCACGGATGGCGTCCTTGACCTGCTTGATCATGTCGTCCGGACCGAAGTGGAAGATCGAGGCGGCAAGCACCGCGTCGGCGCCGGCGGCAATCGCCGGCGGGAAGTGCTCCGGTGCCCCGGCACCGCCGGAGGCAATCAGCGGCACGGTGACGGCCGCGCGGACCGCGCGGATCATCTCAAGGTCGAAGCCGTCCTTGGTGCCGTCGGCGTCAATCGAGTTCAGCAGGATTTCCCCCACGCCCCGTTCAGCGGCTTCCCTGGCCCAGGCCACGGCACAGCGGCCGGTGCCGGTGCGTCCTCCGTGGGTCGTGACCTCAAAACCGGATTCGACGTCAGGGTTCGTGGTGCGCCGGGCATCGAGCGAGAGCACCAGCACCTGGGATCCGAAGCGCTGGGTGATTTCGTTGATGACCTCGGGGCGGTCGACGGCAGCCGTGTTGATCGAGGCCTTGTCCGCGCCGGCACGCAGCAGGCGATCGACGTCCTCGGCGGCGCGCACTCCACCGCCGACGGTTAGCGGGATGAAAATTTCCTCCGCCGTGTGGGCCACCACGTCATAAGTGGTTTCGCGCTTGGCCGAGGAGGCCGTCACATCGAGGAACGTGATTTCATCGGCACCGGCGGCGTTGTAGCGCTTGGCCAGTTCCACCGGGTCCCCGGCATCCCGGAGCCCCTCGAAGTTCACTCCCTTGACGACTCGTCCGGCATCGACGTCGAGGCATGGGATCACGCGGATCGCAACGGCCATGAGGGGATCAACTCCTAGAGAAGCAATGAAGGGGAAATGTTCCGGGGCCCGGGATGCGGGCCGGGCACTAGATGCGGCAGGCGTGGATGTTGGTGACAAGAATGGCGCGGGCGCCGATGTTGTACAGCTCATCCATGATGTTGTTGGTGTGGCTCTTCTTGACCATGGCGCGCACGGCAACCCAGTCCGAGTCCTGCAGCGGGGAAACCGTCGGCGACTCGAGTCCCGGGGTCAGCCGGGTGGCCTCGTCGACCAGGTCCCGGCGCACGTCGTAGTCGAGCATGACGTAGCGGCGGGCCACCAGCACGCCGGTGAGCCGGCGCTTGAGGACTTCGAGCCCGGCGGGGGTGCGGCCGGTGCGACCGATGAGCACTGCCTCGGACTGCAGGATGGGATCGCCGAAGACCGCCATGCCGGCTGCCTTGAGCGTGTTGCCGGTCTCCACGACGTCGGCGATGGCGTCGGCCACGCCGAGGCGCACGGAGGACTCGACGGCACCATCGAGGCGGACCACGTCGGCGGCGATGTTGTTGGTTTCCAGGTACTGGCGCAGCAGCGCGTCGTAGCTGGTCGCGATGCGCTTGCCCTGGAGCTCCTGCTGGGTTGTGAAGGTCCCGGCGGGGCCGGCGAAGCGGAAGGTGGAGGCACCGATACCCAGCGGCAGGACCTCGTCGACGTGGTCGTTGACCTCGGCGTCCAGGTAAAGGTCGCGTCCGGTGATGCCAACATCGAGGATGCCCCCGCCGACGTACACGGCGATGTCACGGGGACGGAGGTAGAAGAATTCCACGTCGTTGTCGGGGTCGACCATGACCAGTTCGCGGTTGTCGCGGCGCTGGACGTATCCGGCCTCCAACAACATGGTCGAGGCGATTTCGGACAGGGCTCCCTTGTTGGGAAGGGCTACTCGCAACATGATGCGGTTCTCTTTTCAGGCTCTGGGGGGGTATTACGGCATGTAGGACAACAAATGGTGCCTGTTGGCCACCGCGGCACGGGAGGACAGGGCGTCCCGAAAGCGGCGGCTAGAGATGCTTGTAAACGTCCTGCAGAGTCAGGCCCTTGGCCAGCATCATCACCTGAAGGTGATAAAGCAACTGGGAGATTTCTTCGGCGGCGGCCTCGTTGGTCTCGTACTCGGCAGCCATCCACACTTCGGCGGCTTCCTCCACGACCTTCTTTCCGATGCCGTGCACGCCGGAATCCAGTTCGGCGATCGTACGCGAACCTTCGGGGCGGGTCTTGGCCTTCTCGGAGAGCTCGGCGAAGAGGGTGTCAAAAGTTTTCACATAGTCAGGGTATCTTGGCCCGTTGGCCGCATTCACTACCGCACCCCCAATGTGACGAAGCACTCCCCCGCTCGGCTCAACATGACGCGGCCCTGGCACAGGTCGCAGGCGTGCCGCCATAGTGCACCACGACCACTGATGATGCTCGCCGGCATGGCGGGAAAGTCCACTTTTGCGAGATCGGTTCCCGCGATGCCGGGCTGCCGGGAGGGCTGCGGACTACTGATGTCGACTGGGGCTGTTGCCGATCTATCGGGGTTTTCACGCACACCTTCATGCCCTCCCCTCACGTGGCCGGTGGCGGCTTCGGTTTCATGGAAGCCACCGCAGGGCGGACCGAGCGCAACAATGGGGCATCACGACACGATTGCTGCGTCAGGACCTGTGGTTCGTCCGTACGGACAATCCGGTCTGGCTAAGCCTTGATCCACCGATCCGCCCCCGGTCGTCGTCTGCTGGCGACGGACGGGGGCGGTTTCGTTTTTGGGCACGGGAAGGGTGCCGGCCTCGCTGTCGGCGGGTGTTCCACGATGG